>NZ_JAMYOT010000028.1:0-68672 GCF_040320005.1 Mesorhizobium sp. M0816
CTTTTGAAGCATCCGTAATAAGAGCCACCGCCCTTGCTTGTGCGCCAACTGCGTTTTGCGTGAATATCGACGTAAAGAACCGATCGAGGTTCTGATGAACGACCACCTCAACCGCCTTTTTTCCGACATTTGGACCGGCTGACGGAGGCGAGAAAACCTCTATTGTACCTGCTGACGGTCCCCAGCCGTTCGTGGTCGCTGACGCTGTCGCTGCGGAGACAATCTTTGGCGTGTCGGATCCCGAAACCTTTTCCAAAGCGCCAGCATAGGCCGCCGCATCCGCCACCGCTTGTAGCTTCAGGCTGCTGTAATACCAATAGGAAGTCTCGATACCGAGGCCCGCACCGCCGACGACAATCGGCAAAGACAGAGCAAAAATAGTAGCAACGTTGCCGCTCTCGCCTGTTTGTCGCAGACGGCTAACAAACCGCCTCAAGATACGGGCACCCCATTCCATGGAAATATTTAAGCCAGGATGAATGAAGGAACGACTAAGGATTTCATTCCATTTGATATGGGCACTCTTTAGCCCCGACCGGCACAAAGTCCGGCGACCGCATTCGGCCAGCTGCTCGGCGTTGGGCGCACCCGAGCGACCCGCGAGCGGCTATGGAAGCGGCGCCAGGAGCATGCCGGGCCGCCGCCAAAGGGCATGAAGCGCCCAGCCACCCAATGGGTCAAGCCGGGGCTGATTGGCCGCGTAAGCATGTGCACCGCGAAGAGGGTCTACGCAACGCCTCGCTGCTGGACTTCCGGGATCAGGATTAGGGCGACACCGGCCATGCCGCGCCTCACCCTTGGGCAAAGCCGCCTAGGCTTACCGCAAAGCAGAGTTGAGTTGTCGCAACGCCACCTGGGCGGCCGATAGCCTGTGCTTTTCGAAGATCGCTAGCTTCTGCTGATAAGTGATCCGCACCTTGGCGTTGCACCCGTGGCATCTGAAGTGCGCGATCGTTCTTAGTGCAGAGCCTTTCCTTACTGCCGGATAGGAGCAATCCGGACAATTGAATGTGAGCGCAACATTAGATAAGTCTTTGGCTAAACCCATTTTCAGATCGTGTCCCAGGATGTGGTGGAGCTGACGGCTTGCTCGCCGCGCTCTCCGGCATGGGGGCCGGGATGATCAGCGTGCCACCGCTGGCAGGCTGATGAGCGGATCATCGCTCATTTGGCTGATGGTTTCCAGTGTCATGTATCTGGCTTGGACGGCCCATTCGTCGTTCTGCTCAAAGAAGGAGCGCGCGTACGAGGTGGACGATAGCGTCGTTGGGCAAGATGCCGACGACCTCGGTCCGCCGCTTAATCTCGCCGTTGAGCCGCTCAATCACGCGCAGAGTTCCTGGACTGATGCTCGGCTGCCGGCAACTTGCTCGCCAGCCAGGCGGTGGTCGGGGAGACTGGCCAGCCACACGCTGGTGATTCCAACCTGTGCCGATGTGCCAATCAGCAACCTTCGTCGGTCTTTTTCACCTGGCCCGGCGCGGCGGCTCTTGGCTGCCGTGTCCTGCTGACCTGGCGCCGCCTGCTGAGCGCTGCCAGTCTGCTGGCCGGGCGCGCAGTCTCTGGCCGAGTTCGGATTTGTGGTGCCGCTGGTGGTGGTCGTGTCGGTGCCCTGATCGCCGGACATGTTGGTGCCGCTGCTCGTCGCGCCGGTGCCCTGATCCGTCGTGCTGGGCATGGTTGTCGTGGTCGAGGTTCCGCTCGTTGAGGTTCCGCTCGTCGTCTGGGCAAAGGAAAGCCCGGCCGACAGCGCCAGCACGGCCGAAGCCAAAAGGATGCGTTTCATCTTCTTTCTCCTGTCTAAATGCGCGGGGTGCGCTGTAAATCCAACAGGCCCGCAGACAGAAAGAGTGTTCCCCGATGAAGCTCAACTTTTGTAACTCTGACAACGATGAGCCTTTTGAGACGATTCATCGCCGTTGGCTCCGCTGCGGCATGTTTGCCTTCGGTCTCCTTTGCAGATTTGCGCAACGATTAGACCGAAAATAGTCGCGATTTCGCCCGTCGGTTGCATTCCGGCCTCGAACACGTTATTTTTGACGCTAGCGTTCCCGGGGGGGGAAGGTGGATGAGCATCGTCCAAAGGGTCGGTCCAGTTCTAGAACAGGCGATTGCCGCAATCCTCAACAGGGCGGACCGGGGGGACACCGTCTCGGTTAAAGCCGCATTATACCACGTTCGGCAGTCTGCGCCTGATTTGACACTATGCGACGACCATATAACCGAGGCTATCCTCGAAGTCGCTGCGGCCCTTGACCTGTTGGTGGCTTTCGATAGTCGCGAGTAGCCGATCCATCGAGCGTAGCGGTTTGATAGGAACGGCCCGGCAGCCAATCGGGGGGACCAGCGGCCGCTGGCGCTAACTAAGCTAGCGACAATTGGGTCGTTCGCCGGTTGCGCAAGTTATAGGCCATCTCATGCATCATTGCTTATTTGGTAATCTGATTATGTTCCGTTGCCCTAGCCGCCGGATCTCACGATCCAGACTCGGTTCCTTGCGTAGGTGGCCAGGCGCCGGCACCAGCCGGCTGGAGTTCATTGAGCCTTGATGCCGACCTTGGTCGAGAAGCCGCCCGAGGGCGACGCCTGGATACACGAGGTGGAGTTCGACGGCTACTGGGCCTGTCTGCCGGAAGGTCAGCATTTAGGTCGGCGTCGACCAGAAGCTTGGAACCGTGTTGATCGGCATGTCGGCAAACGCGGGACCTTTTCTAGATCATTGCCTTTTTCTGCGCGACCCGACAGATTCACCTGAGCATGCCCTGTAATGTCACGAAATAGGGCAACATGACCCATCCATTGCTGCGCGTCTGTGTTCGGTATTACCTAGGGGCGAATTGACATTTTATCGATGGCAAACACCGGGAACCCAGTTGATGAGAGATCCGACGAGCATCGGCGCGAGCGCCGCCAACGTGTGCTAAAGGGCGGGACGATCATCACCGGGATCCAGAATTCCGAGATCAGCTGCACCTTGCGCAATCAGCATGAGGGGGGCGCTGAGCTGAAGGTCGCGCCCGATGCCCGGGTTCCCGATCGCTTCTTGCTCTACGTGTCGGTCGATGGAGTTGCCTATCGATCGGAGGTTCGCTGGCGTCGCAACGACCGCATCGGCGTCAAATTCACCGGCACCGAGCCAAAACCGAAACTTCACTACGGCTGACCGACGGTAAGATGAAAGTCAGACTTTTTCTGGCACTCGCCAGTTATTTTTCATGTCCCGAACAGCACAAGTTGCACCGCACATTCTTGCCGAGGACAGCCTGGACAGGACGTGAACTGCGCAGCCGTCCTTGAAACCGCTTTCACGGCTCTCATTCCTCTTGCATCGAGCAAGGCTGGACGGCTGAAGAGACTGCCACCGCACTTTGTAACTTCGCCAAGAGACCACCTTGAACAGCTCAAGGCGACGACATCGACTTAAGTTCGCCTAGCTGTGCGCTGTTTTGACATTTCGACATCGCGGTGTCGGATTATTTGCATGCAAACGAGTGTTGCGACGCTATCCTCCCTCCTCAACGTAAGATTCTGGGAGGAATGTATGACTCCGCATGACCGACACGCCGTTGAAATCGTCAGAGACAAAGACTGGTCGGTTCGCGTGACGGTCAATGGCACCACGACCACCGTCCCTTTTACATCCGAGAGCTACGCGCGCTCGTTTGCAGATGGTCAGGCGTTCCGGCTGGGCGTTCAGGTGGCGGAGCTTAAGAAGGCAGCCTAGCTGCGCGCCGACGCGACCCGGTACAGTATACTCGTCAAACGCCGCTTCGAGTTCGCTCGTGCAGGCGACATCGCCCGGCTGGACAACAGCTTCCCGGTCTGGAACGGCGCGCCAAGCCTATCATTTCGAGAGAATCCGGTTAATCATCAGTGTTCCTCGCGGTTCGATAGAGCTTGATCCAGGCCGGCGCATGGTCGCTTGGCTTCTCCCAGCCGCGCATGTCGACATCCACGCCGGCACTGCGCAGCCGGTCGGAAAGCGAGAGGCTCACAAGGAGATGGTCCATTCGCAGGCCCGAACTCCGATCGTAGCCGCCCCACTAGAGCGGCGGACTTTCATGTGAGTCCATACCCTGCGGCTGCGAAGTAATTTCTGCATTCTGTTGGAGAGAAGAGATTGCAGATATCGCCAATGGCCTGCCACAGGGCGTCGATGGTTCTGATGGCCTTTGCGCGCAGGTGCGCCTTGAGCTTGGCGAATGCCATTTCGATGGGATTGAGATCTGGGCTGTAGGGCGGCAGGAAGAGCAGCCATGCGCCTCTGGCCCGGATCGCTGCCTCGGCGGCCGGGCTCTTGTGGGCAGCGAGATTGTCGAGGATGACGACATCGCCTTTGCCAGCGTCGGAGCGAGCTGCGTTTCGACATAGGTTTCGAAGATGCGCCGGTTCATCGGCGTGTCGATAACAAAAGGGGCCGTGAGCCCATGACAGCGCAACCCGGCGATGAAGGTCTGCGTCTTCCAATGCCCGAACGGTGCCTTTGAGCGCAGCCGTTGGCCCTTTAGGCAGCGGCCGCGCAGACGTGTCATCTTCGTAGTGGTTCCGGTTTCGTCGATGAACACCAGCCGATGTGGCTCAAGCCGCATCCGCGGCTGGCGCCTGGTCTGCCACTCCTGCCGCGCCTTGCTGACGTCGGGACGATCTTGCTCGCTGGCCAGCAGCGTTTTTTTTGAAGCGATAGCCATTCCTGATGAGCCAGCGCGAGATCGAGGCAGGAGCGACCTGGACGTCTGTAGCAGCGGCCAGTTCGGCGGCAAGCTCCGGCATGGTGATGTCATCCTTCTCGGCCACACGGCCAAGCAGGAACGCACGATGCGGGTCGAGCTTGGAATGGCGGCGGCCACCGCTGGCCTTGGGCGCCAGGCTCTCGGTCTTTCGATAGTTCCTCATCAGGATCACGACAAACGAAACCGACACCCCAAAATGTGCCGCCGCCGCACGCCGCGAGTGGCCAGCCTCGACAAACCGCACAACACGTTCACGCAAATCGAGCGAATAGGGCTTGGGCATGGCAAATCACCTCCTACAGGAAGTGAATCATGAACCACGCCTCACTGGAATCCCTCGCGATTCAAACTGAACGTCCGACGCTCTAGGAGAAATTCCAATAGGTGTAGATGCCCTTCTCCGGATGGATGCGCCGGACGCCATCGACCCAGCCATCTTTGAGCATTTTAGCATAGGCCTGCCGGCATTCCGGGAAATAGACCGCATCGCCCAGCCATCGCCTTGGCACCACGGCGTCGATTTGGGTTGGAACGACGTTATAGTCGCCGCAGAGAATACTGGGTGCCCCAACTTCGAGCAAGTGCTGGCCGTAGTCGCTTTCGCCTAACCACTTCAGGAGCACAGGTAATCGGCCGTTGACGCCGTTCACATTGAAGGTAGCGATGCGAGTCATGTGCGTGCCCCCTCATGAGGACCTCGCGGCAGCCGGTCATAGGCAATGTGGCCTATCCCCTGCGCTGAACCTCGAGCTCCTGATGTTGCAACTTCGCCAGCGTCTGTGCGGCCGAGCCTCACTTCCTGCCCAGCTTGTCGTCGACTTTCTTGCGAGTGTTGGCGACCGACTTCACCGCCGACTTGACGTCAGCTTTGCTGGCGCCGGTTTTGCTCGCCTCATACTTCATTTCGTGGTCCTGCCCACCAGCGACCCTTGGCCGGTCCTGGTTGCGTCCACGCGTTGTGCCAGTGTTCGCCATTTCTATCTACAACAATCGCCGTACCAGTCCTCAGACAACGTTGCCGGACTCTTCCGGTTCAATCGTGGCGACGCGCGTGGCACGGAGCCAGCTCCCAGGCAGGGTATCGAATGAGGCCCATGTATTCGGATCCGGCACGTCGCTACCGCGGGCGAGCCTAGCGGCTCGAAGCCTGGGTGGGCGATTTCGACATGGATGATCATGCGCAGGACAGCCGTGCTCCTCTCGCTCAACACGTCACGCTCCGCTCGGGGAGGTCGACGCGTCCCCAAAGGCCCACCATCTCCTGATTGGCGTCGTCACCTTCCCAACTGGAGACGTGAACATCAGAGATCTTCGTCCCGGAACTCCCTGGCCGGACGACCGTTTCGCCTTGTGCAAAACAATGGAGGATATGTCATGGACTGGAATCGCGTCGAAGGAAACTGGAAGCAGGTCAAGGGTAAGATCAAGGAACAGTGGGGCAAACTTACCGATGATGATCTTGATCGCATCGCTGGCAATCGCGATCAGCTCGAAGGCAAGATCCAGGAACGCTACGGTATCGAAAGGGACCGCGTTCGGCAGGATATTGACGATTGGTATGATCGGCAAGTCTGGTAGGATCGCATCACGCCGTCATCTACAGGAAGAGGTGCTGTTCACTTAACGGCGCTCCTTGGTGCGCTGGCAGTTGCAAGGTCAACCCGGCTTGTGTTGAGACAGCCAGCGGTCTGACCCAGCCGCTGCGATTGTAAGGCGCAGACGGACTCGCATGTGAGTTATGCGCTGACCGGCTGCCGTCCGGCTTTCCGCGATAACGCCGTAGGCGCGAGCGTGGCCGCTGTTAAGTTCTGCGGGCGGCGGACCTGATGTCTGTTCGGCCGGCGCCTCCCCCAAGCTCCCAAACGGGCAGCGGCAATCTCGTCTATGCGACAGCAATAGCCACTTGCGCCGACAACATGCAGCCAAATCCAGCATCGACAGCAAGCCAGCAGCGTTCCCCAAATACCCTTTCGGGCGTTCTCGTCGAAGTGGCTGACCTCGCCTCGAAGCTCAAGTTCGCCACTTTTCGAGCTTGCTCGACCGTCAAATCACCGGACTTCCCGATCGAGGGTTTACGGCGGACGCCGGCATTGGTCCGGTATTGCAGCATGACGATCTTGCGCCCGGCCGGCGTGACTCCCTCACGAAGGCAGTCAGGTCTCATCGTCAGAGCTAGCGGGTCAGCCTCGTCCCGGAAGGCATGACGCGGCCAGCAATTGAATCCTCCCCGCCTGCCTGACCGAGGCCTGAGGACGACTTCACCCATTTCCGTCAGAGGCCGGTTCTCCCTGCTGTCTTTTGTCGTGTTCGGCGGGATGTCGATGACGACTGGCAAGTCTGGTAGGATCAGAAAGCGCCATCGGACGCCAGGCTCATGCAATCCTTCTTCGGTCTGACCTGATCAACCCCAGCCGCCTCCCCCGCTTCCACCGCCACCGCCACCAGAAGGAATGACAGGCGCAGGAACAGGCTCGTCCTCAACCGGTATAATCACTTTCTTCGCGGTTTTTTGTTTGCGAACGGGCTTGACGACCTTCGGCGGAGGCACCCGGCGGAAAATCTTCGGCTGGGGCGTTTCGACCAGTGGCGTCGGTTCAACTCTCGGAACCAGGGAAGTGCAGCCCATGAGGCCCGCCAACAAGCCGGATAACGCTGTTCCAAGTATTGCGTGTTTCAATACTCTGCTCGCCATTGTCTCCTCCTTGGTCAGAACAAGTCCCGACGCGGATTGGCTTCTTCCCAGACTCGTCTGGCCGCGTTAACCAGTTGAGTGTCTTGTGAACCGGACCCGGGAAGCTTCGATTTCAGTTCCTGTCGCAGTTGCTTCAACGCCGCTGTTTTTGGCTTCGGTCCGAACTTTGCCAGCGACCTCTGGGCGTCCGGCAGTTCCTTGCGCACGTCAAGTGCGGCGGCAAGCGCAAGGAAGCGCACGGCAAGGGCCTGATCGGCCTTATCGCCCTTTTGCATTTCGAGGGCCGCGCGATCGTAAGCTGCGGACGGATCACCCCGAGCGATCCCAATTTCGAAGAATCTTTGCGCTTCTGCGAGGCTCCGTCCCACCCCGACACCATCCCGATACATGCGTGCGAGGCTGCCGGGCGCATACGGCTGACCGAGATCGATTGCCTTCTGAAATAGCGCTAACGCCGTTTTGGGGTCCTTTTCCACGCCCTGCCCGGACAAGTAATTGCGCCCGAGCAGGTTCATGGAATACATGTCCTGCCGCTGGACACCGGCTTGCAGGAAGGCAACAGCGCGGGCCGGGTCAGCGGTTACGCCGTTGCGGCCCTCAGTGAAGATCGCGGCCAGATCGTTCATGGCATAGGTGTGCCCCATCGCTGCCGCCTTGAGCAGCAGGTCCAAACCCTTGCCGGTGTCGGGCTTGACGCCATACCCATTGAACAAGGCGCGACCCCACGACGTCATTCCGTAGGGATCGCCTTTGTCGGCGGCCGCCGCGTAGAGGGCATTGGCCTGGGTGCGGTCCAGGGCCACGCCGGCTCCGGTCGCATACATGTAGCCGAGTTCGAACACGGCGCGTACATGTCCCTTCCTGGCCGCCTCCTCGACGGCTGTCTTGGCTTCTTCGACCTTGCCTGCCGCAAGCAGCGCCCGCCCCAGTTCGTAGCGGAAGCGCGGGACTTCCGGATAAGCCTTTACCGCGGCCTCGCAAAGCTCAACCGCGCTAGCGCCAATTTCATTCGGCAGCAGGCCGGGGCTGACGCCTTGCAGATCGAGAGGTTCGCCGGCAGCCGTGTCGCACGGATTGATCGTCGGCGACAGTTTCATCGTGGCGGGCTTTGATGAGCTGCTGTCCGCCCGGATTTCGAAGCCGACCTCGACCTTGGCTTCCGCGCCGATCTGCGGTTCATAGCGCAGCCGATCGACCTCTCCGGCCATCAGGCTCGACTGCGGCGACAGGGTTCGATCGGGCAGCGAGAGCGTTCCCGTTGCCGGATAACTCGATACTTTAAGGCTGACGGCGGGATCATCGGTCGGGAAATCCAGATTCAGCGCAACTGGACCCACGCCCACGGGAACGTCGATGTCGCGGTTCTCGATCGCCTCGGCCGCACCGGTGATATGAATGCCACGCTCCAGCACCTGCTGCTTCTGCTCGGCCTCGAGCGAAGCCATGATCTGTTCGCCTTGCGCGCCTTCACCGCTCTTGACCCGAAACACGACGATGCCTTGGGTCTGGCCGCCCCAGTTGTCATGCGTCGCATAGGCCAGCATGTCGACCTCTTCCTGCGGGGCGACTCCCTTGGGAACATCCATCTGCAGGCGCGGCAGATCCTTGCCCTGGATCGGCACGCCCAACTCAACAGCCTTGCCGTCCAGCATCAAACGTCCCAGGCCGGGCGGTCTTTCGATGCTCAGGGTAATCGTGCCACCATCGACATCGACCGGTTCAGGCAAGCCCAAGTCGACGGGTCCGACTCCTGACAGCACCACCTTCTCCAGCACGGGCGGCAGCGATGGTCGATTGCTGCGGCGCATCAGGACGACTTCGTCGATCAGCGATGAGTTCTCCCAGGGAACCTGGAGGCCGTTTGTGGCCTCGACCACATCGCGGCGCACCGCCGCCATCACGGTGCGGATCTCCTGGTTCGGGGCCAGCGCGCGACGGGAAAACGCCGCCGAAAACGGGCTGAGTTCGCCGGCGCCGTCATAAGCCGCCGCCCCGGGTTCGGTGGCAAAGGCAATCAAGGTGTTCAGCGAGCTTCTCACCTGTGCGAGCCCGGTATTGCCGGCAGTGATGAGCTGGTCTCTCAGCCAGTAATTCTTGCGTGGGAACGGATTGTTGCGGCAGGCATCGAGTATGATCACCTGAATCTTTGATTTCGAGCGTAACTGTTCCAGCACATCGTTGAGCTTGATGGCCTGGACTTCGATGTCCGCCGCCTGCTTCAAGGAGGCATCGACCGGGATCAGAAAATTTTCGCCGCCGATCTGAAAACCGTGGCCGGAGTAGTAGACGACGGCCAGTTCTGCGCCGTCTGCGGCGGCAAGATAGTTGCGGAACTGCTCCTCGAATTGCAGCTTCGTCAGATCGCTTGCGACGAAGACCTCGAACCCTGCCAGTCGAAAGGTTTTTGACACGTCCTCGGCATCCTTGGCCGGGTTCTTGAGTGCGGGGAATTGTCGGTACTCCGAGTTGCCGATGACAAAGGCGACTCTTCGGTCGGCGCAAGCGTCAAAGGTCGTGAAGCTCGCGAAGAGGAAGGCTGCGATGATTCCGCAAAGTCGGAGCATGGCAATTCCCTTGAACGCTATTGCCTCGCCCACAAGAACACGGCATGTGCTAGCAAGGTCCGTCAGAGAGCATGCAATCCGCCGAGACAGAAAGAGAGAAAAGCCGTCGCGACGGCGGGCATATTCCTCACTTGATCGAATACTAAATTACATCAGGGACCGAGTGTCTGCAACGTCTGTCACACCTCCAGGCTACCGCCAATCCCAATTCCGCCACTGATATCACTGATATCGGGAGGAGCAGCTGCGGGAGGCGAGGATTGCGGCTGCGAGTTTCTGGCATTTTTTCGGCTGGGAACACCCTTTGCTCCGCACGGGGGCGACATCGCAGGCGACACTTGCTCGCCTGGGCCTCTGCAGTAAGGTCACAGGCTCTTTGCAGGCTCGGCCGGAGTGCAAAAAGAGTTTCCCCAGAAGTTCAACGATCGGCTGGGTGGCCGACGTCATTCGCTTAGTGTTCTTGTAATACGTGCTGAGAGCATGGAGCGAGCCCTTGCCGCAATCTCCGTCGAGGTCATGCGATAACAACCTGGGCGGCGCGAGCCAACTGACCGAAAGCGAAAATACCGAACGGCGTTGAGCCCGGGTCATCGCCCCTCGCCTTCTGCTGCGATCAGCTTGCTATCCTCGGCCTTGGGACGGGAGTGCATGAGAGGTTCGAGGTTGCGACCGACGCAGCTAGTCCGCCACACATCGTCGGCCATCGCATCTCCCGCGTCGAGGCAAAGATCACGAACTGGAATCTTCGCCAAAGGACAGTCCGGTCCACCGAAGATCTGAGGGCCCGCCCAACTTTATGCAACTTTCCTAAAATGCCCGGAACCGAGGCTCGTCCTGCGGCTTGAGTCGATTTCTGGAGTCGCAGATTCATGAGTAGCGCAAGGGACCGGCTTTCCTTCATCGAGTTTCAATCACCCACCCTGGTGGCCAAAGCTCCCGAAGACGGCGAATGGCTTCACGAAATTAAGTACGATGGTTACCGGACCCAACTCATCGTCGAGCGAGCAAGAGCACGAGCCTTCACACGTCGCGGCTACGACTGGTCGCATCGCTACAAGAGCATTGTCCAGGCCGCGGCGAACCTGCCGGTGAAGTCTGCGATCATCGACGGCGAAGCCGTTGTCCTCGGCGAAACGGGTCTGCCGGACTATCAAGCCTTGGAGCGGGAGTTGGGCAACCCGAACTCGCCGAGGCTTATCTTCTATGCGTTCGATCTGCTGCACCTTGACGGGCGCGACCTTCGCCAGCAGCCGCTGGTTGAGCGCAAGGCCGCACTGGAGAAGCTGCTGAGCGATACAGCGCCAAAATTGATCTATGCCGAGCACCTCAAGGTAAGCGGCAGCGCCATGTTCGCACAGGCCTGCAGGATGGGCCTGGAGGGGATCGTGTCCAAGCGCGCGGATGCGCCCTATCGCTCCGGCGTCCAGACGAGTTGGGTCAAGGTCAAATGCATCAAGAGCGACACTTTCCCGATTGTGGCTTTCGTCGAGAAGCTCGGCGCCCGTCCGCGCCGCATCGCATCGCTCTACATTTGCAGGCGACAGGACGACCGGCTGCTTTATGCAGGCAAGGTCCAGACCGGCTATACGCTTGAAGCATCTCAACGTCTTCGCGAGCGGCTCAACCCCCTGATCATCGACAAGTCGCCGCTGTCACTGCCTGTCGACAAGCCCAAAGCGACCTGGGTCAGACCAGACGTTCTGGCGGAGGTGCAATTCACTGGCGTGACGGATCGCGGCATCTTGCGCGAGGCGGTGTTCAAGGGATTGCGCGAAGACCTCGTGCCTATCCCGGCAAAACCGCCCGCACGGTCGAAGCGACGGCTGGACCGGAACCATGGCGTCCCGCGCGAGAACATCCTGCAACTGCTGCCCGATGCGGTCTCACCCACCAAAGAAGAGCTCGCCGGCTACTGGGAACGGGTTGCCGATCAGGCGCTGGTTCATCTTGGCCGGAGGCCGCTGAAGCTGGTTCGCCATGCCTTGGGGGCCATCTTCTATCACAAGGGACCGCTGCCGGACATTCCCGCAGCAGTGCACCAATTGCGGGTCCAGAAGCGCGAGGGTGGTGAAGGGGTGCGCGTGTGGGTGGATGATCTTTCCGGTTTGCTCGGACTGGTCGAAATGGACGCCGTGGAGCTTCATCCCTGGAACGCTACGGTGGACGACATCGAGCATGCCGATCGCGTCGTTCTGGACCTCGATCCCGGCGAAGGCGTCGAATGGTGTGAAGTGATCGATGCCGCTTTGGCGCTGCGCGACATCATGGAGGCGGCAGGTCTGAAGAGTTGGCCAAAGGTCACAGGCGGCAAGGGGATCCACCTGATGGCCCCGCTTCAAACGAAGATCACCCACGAGCGCGCCCGGCAGCTCGCAAAGTCCCTTGCTCAGTGCCTTGTCGATGCTGATCCCGATCGCTATTTGCTGTCGGCCGATCCGGCAGCCCGAAGAAGCCGGATTTTCATCGACTATCTGCGGAACGGACGTGGCAATACGGCCGCTGGCGCCTTCTCCCCGCGAGTGCGGCCTGGCTTCCCGATCGCGCATCCTGTGACCTGGAGCCAGGTTGAGCGTGGCATTAAGCCGGACGCCTTCACGATCAGCCATCCCTTCACGGCGGCCAAGAAAAGGGCAGCGTAGCGTGTCGAGAGCCGCCAACTTGCGCTCGCAGCCCACACGCGACGGAAGGCCCGTCTGAGATTCCTCCGCTGCATATGTGGAGCATTGCGCCTCGCTGCATCCTCAGAGTAGTTCCGATGCGGCAGGGTGGCTTACCCAACCCAAGCGGCCTCACATTTCTGTCGAATGCAGCACGCTGTGCTTTCACGAGCGCGTTGCGCGCCTTCTTCTCCGGTGACTTGACTGCCGATGGAATTGTTGTCACGGCTGCGGCGCGAGCAGCTCGTTTTGGTTTGTCCGCCGCAGTTGTTGCAGGCGTTTCTGCCTTGCGCCCCAGCCCTATTGATTTTGCCAAGGCCGAGCGACCCGCCAACGGGCGTCATTTGAGTTTAGGATTGCCCCGAGAAGAGCCTGTTCAGTCTCAATTGCATCGGGTAGCGGGGCTTGAAATCGCGAAGATGCGCGTTCATGCAACCTCCGCCCTTTCTTCGCGTTTAGCCGCGTTCAACCCTGGCGAGCGAGAAAATGCCGGCGTTCATTCCGATTACAATTTACCTGAATTGCAAGCCGATGGTGGTTGCATCAATATCCGATGCTGCGAAAGCCCTTGAACAACCATGGCCACACGTGGCCAAGCCGCAGCGGCTCGAAGCCGTCCGAATGATCAAGGAATGCTTGGCCGGTCATTGCAACCAACAAGCTGCGATCGATGCCTTCAAGGCGGCCGCAATCGAACAGGGACTTTTTACCCAAAGGCCTCCGAGCGTAGGCCTCACGAAATTCGACGCGGTTGTTAGAGACATGGTGTGAGCCCATACTGCTCTCGCCATCTGGACCGCTGGCAGGCTTCGCCGGCCATCGCTATGCCGACGAATTCCGCGGCGTCGGCATTCTCTTGAGAATGCGGCAGCGCTCGACGGCGGTGCGCTTCCACATGGCGCGGTCAAAGCCGGGAGACCTGAACATGGCTTGGAAGTGCTTCCGCCAGGTCGGCGAAAGATGCACTCCCACCGAATACGATAGGCCGCTATGATTTCGACATTGCGACCGCGGCACAACCAGTCGAGCTGCGCCCTAGCGGCAAGTCCGGCGAGCCCGCTCGCGTCCATCCCGTTTTGCAACAGCCAGTTTTCTTGCCGACTACCAAACAATGCGCATACGTTAGATTAACCGCCCTCCGCTTACGCTTACCGCTGCCGCGCATCTCGTGGCGCTTGGCCGCCGCTGGCGGGACCTTGAGCGACCGCGTCCTGCTGGACTCAGCTTGCCCATGATGGCTTTTGAGTAGCGCTCACGCGCCAGAGACTCCCCCGTGCTTGGTTTCTCGATCAGCCGCAGCCGCTTCCATTTCGAGCCGCGCCAAATGGGCCTTGATTTCCTCAGGCTCGGCGTGCTCCAGCCCTACGACATTGTTCCTCGTTTCCTTCAATGCAACGATAATCTCATCGAGCTTGGCATGGATGGCAGCAGTGTCGCGATAACCCTGGATCAGAACAACGCCGGTAATCACAATCGCTGCTACTGAAAGCGCATAGGTGATTACGCTTGTTAGGCCGAAAGGGACCATCGCAGTGCAGGCTATCATGGCCACGATGATCAGATAAAAGCCGGGCGGCCGGGACAAAAAGTCAGCAACTACAAAGAGAAATCGGTTCATGTGAATCCCGGTTGGGCCTCGATCTTGGGTGCTCGTCAATGCGGTCCGAGATGCGGACGGCTCTCGCCTATGAGCCAGCGGAATGAGGCTCCGGGACTGCGCATGAACAGTTGCTGTGCAGTCGTCCCTACTTTTCCACTTATGCGGGAACGTCATCCTTTCCGGATAGGACGCGAGGGTTGGCACGAGAGACGCCGTCGTTCATTCCCCCTTTGTGGTTCTTCTCGGACTGGCCCCTCGCGTCCGCCTCTGGTTGCGGCTTGCCGGCCAGCTCTTTTTCAAAACGGGTGTTTTTCGACATGGCTCTCTCTCCATTGAGAAACGCCAACTCGATATGAGGAGCAAAGTTCCGCGGCCGGAACCAACCTCGTGCAGATTGCTTAGTCACCTGCTTCCGCTTTTGTACTTCGTGCCCGGAGGCGGTGATTGCCGGCAGTTGCCGGGATCGGTTGGAACTCACAGCACGAAAGCTTGCTCTCGCGCCCCCAAAAGTGACAGATTAGCTGACTAACTGATTGACGCAGTCAGACTGAATGGCAAAGCAGAAACGAAAGCTCGATGCGCGTCAGGTGCCACCTTCTCCAGAGGAGACTCAGGAGGCCGCCTTCTATGCGCGAAAATGCGGGCTGACGACGGACGAGGCGCTCAAGTTGATCCGCAACGCAAAAGTGCTCACCTCGGCCGCCGTCAGATCCTACTAGGCTCGCAGTGTTCGGACCGCTTTCTGCCGTGCCTCTCGCTGGCGCCTCAGTTCGTTGCGCTTGGCAGCCAGTGGAAGTCGTCATGCCCCGATGAAAGGATCTTGGCGAATGTGCCGTTTGCGATCCATGAATTAAGGCAGTGCGCTCGCCCGCATCTTGATCGTAGCCGAAACATCTCTGATTTCACGGGTGTGGTGCAACATCCAGATTTCGGCCCTTTCGCTAGTCGCATATCGGTATGGCCTAGTAGTCGCCTTCGAACGACTCAGCTTCGCCATGGCCAGGAAATCGAATTCCGGGCAGGACGGCCTCGACTTCGCAAGGCCGCGTCGGCGCGCGCTGGATGCGTCAGAATGACGAAGCTGTCGACCTCATCTCCTCATGGCTGCTGGCATGCCGGAAATTCGTTGGCGGAATGCATGAAACCCCGATTCCATGTTCTCATTCTGCTTACGACCGCGTCGATCCCGGACCCACGCGAAAGTCCGCCGCACCTTCGGCACGGCGGGCTTTGGTAGAAAATCAATCTAGACCTTAACAATCCTGCGGGTACCTGGGTCAACCAGAACGGTTCGTCCCTCAACGACTCATAACGGTACTGAACGTCCGGGACTTCGTACAGCTCGACTGTGTCGGGCAGAGCGGCGCCAATCTTGAGCTCAACACCGGGAAGCTCAGCGATGCTATCGGTTTCTTCTTTACATACTCCCGGATCACCGTGTCCTGCTCAGGCTGAATGATGACATCCTGAGCGGCGACCGCTCCGACACCTACGAAAAGAAGGATTCCTGTCGCAGCAGATAAAAATTGCTTTCCTATATAGTCCTCCAAACGAGGCAACCTTCCGCTGCGGTGCTTGATGGTCCCGCACGGGGCTACTTACCTGAACGGGCGGAAGGAATTGTTGTTCCGCTGGCGCTGAGCAACCCCGCGGCCGGCCGCCACGATGGCTTGGTTCCTTCGTAGAAAGGAGCTTTTAGGTCAGGACAATCGGGATGTGGGCATTCTTCACAGGGACAGGGCTGGTCGCCAGCGGTGCCAAAAGATGCACAAGCTGGCGTCGCAAGCCGCCGCTGCAGGCGCACCGTGGCCGCCGCGCTATCATCGGTTTTTCTGGCTGTCGGTCGCCTTCGGCTTCCCCGCCTTCGCTGCCGTACTCGGGATCTTCTGGCTGGTAATAGCTCGCCCAGCAATCGAGTCGCAGGCAGGGCATGCTGCGATCACGCGCAGTCAAAGCATTTGCGGAAAATTCCCGCCCCATGCAGAGCGAATATCCGCCGGAACGGGCCTATTACCCTCGCGTTAACGGTGATGACGTTCTCGGCAGATGTCTACCGCGCCGCCGGCTTTGCTGTTCTGAGAGAAATGCCCGTTAGTCGCACCGGAGTCCGGTCGCCGATATCATTCTAACGGCGCTCACTGCCGTGGGCATAAGGCACCCCTTCAGGCTGGTTAGGCGGAGCTTACCAAAAAAGTGCTGTTCGAACGGAACACAGAAAGCGCAGGCAAGTTCGGTGGGCAGTGGAGGAGATTGCGCCATGAACAGTGTCATTTATCTCATCGGCCTTGTTGTCATCGTGCTTGCGATCCTCTCCTTTCTCGGATTCCACTAGGAGATACCATGCAGGACCAGGACGACCAGGGCCGTCAGACGGCCGATTTCGAGGCAGCCAAAAGCGAGCTTTCGGAAAGACTACAACGGGAAAAGCAGACCGCGACAGAGGCGCTCCACGATGCTCGCGACGAAATCACTAGGAAAGCCGCCGATTACGCCTCGGAAGCAAAGGAAGCGTTGTTCAACAAGGCGGAGGGAACGCAGCGCGACGTGAGCGCCAATCTGAAGGCTTTCAGCGGCGCCTTGCGCGCGGCCAGCGAGCATCTTGCCAATAGCGATCAACGGACCGCTTCGAAGTTGGCCCTTGACGCCGCAGGCGGGCTCGAGCGGCTTTCGTCGTCCTTGAAGGATAAACCGTTCGACGAGGTGCTTGGTGAGATTCGGTCGTTCGGCCGCGACAACTCGGGGGCGCTGATCGCCGGTTCCGTATTGGCGGGCCTGGCGCTGGGACGGTTCATCAAGAGCTCGCCACCATCTGCCTCGACCGGGACACCGGTCCAGCCGGGAACAGGCCAAGCATCCGAAACGGGTTCGAACTCGCGATCGGCTGAGGCACTAGAGCCGACGCCGCTACGATCCGATCAGTCCGGCGACGACTGGGCCAATGCAAGGGTGGAGCAAAACCCATGACCGACAATCAGGACAGTCGCAGCCTGACAACACTTGTGGGGGATCTCGCACAGCAGGTCACGACGCTGCTTCAAACCGAAAGCAGGCTGTTGCGGGCTGAAATTTCGGAAAAAGTGACCAAGGCGGGCGCTGGCGCGGTTGAGGTCCTGGGAGGTGCCATTTGCCTGCTCGCCGCCCTGATTGTGCTCTTGCAGGCGCTGGTAATTGCTTTGGCGAGCGCCGGGTTGGGGGCGGGTTGGTCTTCGCTGCTGGTCGGAATCATGGTGGCGATACTGGGGATCATACTCTTGCGCACCGGCACGGCAAGCATGGCTCCCTCGGAGCTGACGCCCGACCGCACGCAAGACCAACTCAAGCGCGACGCACGCGTGATCAAGGACCAGATAAGATGATCGACAAATCCTCAGCCGAACTCGAACGCGATGCCGACATTGCCCGAGCCAAGATAACGGACACCGCAGATTCGATCCGCAGCAAGATGACACCGGGTCAGCTGATCGACGAATTCACCGGGATGTTCACCGGTGAGGGGGCGGCCATGCTCAGCAACCTCAAGGCTCAGGTCAGGGACAATCCCCTGCCCCTTACATTGGTGGGCGCCGGCCTGGCGTGGCTCATGCTCGGCAAAGGCACTTCGCTAGACAGTTCAGCGCCAGGCGCGTATCGGAGCAGGCCATCTGGGGGCTCCCGCAATTTCTCCGACCGGCAGAGCTTCGGCGAGGGCTGGCATGAGTCGAGCAGCGAGTACAATGGTCCCGAAAGCGAAGCTGCCGGAGGCGGCTCCATGCTCTCAGATGCCGCTGATTCGGTGGCTTCGGTAGCAGGCGGTGCTACCGAAGCTGTTGCAGACCTTGCGAGCGGGGCCAGAGAAAAGTTGAGAAGCACGGGCGGACAAGTCGCCTCGGGCGTTAGTGATGCGACTGCACAGGCGCGCGAGTCTGCGCTGGACTTGTTCCAGCGCGAACCTCTGGCAATGGCTGCGGTCGGCCTCGCCGTGGGCACCGCCATCGGTGTGATGCTGCCCCACACCGCCTCGGAAGACGAGCAACTTGGCCGCTACAGCGACGAGCTCCGTGAGAGTGCCGAGGTCGTCCTCGAGACTGGCATGGAGCAAGCCAAGCAGGTCGCCGCCGAAGCCTATGAGACCGTAAAGGAAGAGGCTGACCGCCAGGGCGCCAGCGGCGACGAGACGCTAGTCGACCGCGTCGGCGAACTGGTAAAGAAGACGGCAAGCAAAACCGAGGAAGCTATTCGCGATCGTTTGCCGGAGACGGACGAGCCTCCCAAGACTTCGTCATAGCGCTGCCGCCGGTTTTCGTGGTGCGCTGGCGCAGCTGTTCTTGAGGTCCACCTAACTAGCGTTTCAGCTATTCCGTACCGTCCCCTGCTTCTTTGAAAATGGGGCTTCTGGATTTATTTGTCTCGCACTGTCCGGCCCCGTCCCGTACTCATGTGGGCTCGTGACGGCAAGCGGCGTGAAATGGGCTTGGGCGCCTATCCCGTCGTCACACTTGCAAAGGCACGAGCGAAGGCCACCGAGTGCAGGTCTGCGGTTGAGGAAGGCCGCGATCCAATTGCAGAGAAAGCGAAGGAGCAGAGCCGACTTTCGGGGACTGCGCTGACAAGTACATCGCCACCATCAAGTCCGAATGGCGGACAAGCACGAATATCAGTGGAATCAGACGCTCACCAGTTTCTGCGAGAGCATCCGGCCGAAGCGGGTTTCGACAATCACAACCGAAGACCTTCTAGAAGTTCTTGCGCCCATCTGGCAGGCCAAAGCCGAGACGGCATCGAGGCTTCGCGGGCGTATCGAGCGCGTTCTAGAGTTCGCAAAGGTGAAGGGCTGGCGCTCGGGAGAGAACCCGGCGGCATGGCGCGGCAACTTGCGGAACCTCTTGCCGAAGCGCCAGCGGTTGCAGCGAGGCCATCAGCCGGCAATGCCGTATGCTGAAATCCCCGCGTTCACGGCTCGCTTGCGGAAGGCATAGGCGATGGCAGCTCGTGCGCTAGAGTTCACAATCCTGACTGTGGCCAGATCCGGCGAAACGTTTGGCGCGACGTGGAAAGAAATCGATTTTAAGGGAAAGCTCTGGAATGTGCCGAAAGAGCGCATGAAGGCCGGCGCCCCGCATACCGTTCCGCTATCGATCGAGGCCCTGGCGATTCTGGAAGCCCTGCACGAGCAACGGCAGGAGGGACAGGAATTCATCTTCACCCGTGACGGTGAGAACCCTCTGTCAAATATGGCCATGATGATGCTGCTTCGGCGCATGAAGCAGACGGAAATCACAGTTCACGGTTTCCGCTCTGGTTTCCGGGATAGGTGCGGCGACGCCACAAGCTTCTCGCGCGAAGTTGCGGAGGCCGCCCTGGCTCACAAGGTCGGGGATGAAACCTAACGAGCCTACCGCCGGTCTGACGCGCCCAAAGGTAGTGCTCATGGCCTCTGCCGCCATTGGCGATTCACTTGCGAGGCGATCGAGCAGCGCAAAGAGATTGCCGCGTTGGTAGCCGAGGCGCGGCGAACAGCGGCCGCTGTGATATGAATGGACCTAGTTCGCCAATCACACAGCGATGCCCGTGCCCCTAACCTTCAAGTCGCACGACCCAGAGCGGATGAAACTACAGCCGCTTCCGTTCCCGGCAGTTCGAACAGCATGGGCAGATGGCGACACTCGGCTTCGTCGACGATCAGCTCCTCAATAGTCGCGATGGAAAGATGGCTTTTGAGGCGCAGCCGGACAACCGCCGCGAGTTTGTGAACGGGGACCGGTACCGCCCCGGCGTGATGGGCTAGCAGACTATTGATCTCAGCAACTACCTTTGGATCGACGACGTGGGGCAATGGCAGCATGAGAGCACTCCTTTCGGAAGTAACTCTAAGCCGATCAGGGCGATGAGTCTGGCGGCGTACGTTTTTAACCAAATGCGCGGACATCATTGGACGTCAGATCACGCTCGTTAGCGGTTGCGTGCATTCGAGCGGCGGGCGCCGGCTGCATAGCCAATCGTGAAGCAAGATGAACCTTTCCCGCATTATTGTGTTTGGAGGGATGCCTCGCTTTTTCTTCGACTTCACCGATACCGGGCAAGTCTTCCGCGACGTCGAAGGCACAGATCTGCCCGATCTCGAAGCTGCAAAACAAGAGGCGGTGAGAGCCTTGGTCGAGATCACCACAGATAAGCTGCCGGATGGCCCCTATCGAGAGTTTGTGATGAAGGTACCCGACGAGAGTGACCAGACGTTCGCAGACGCAGTGCTCAAGTTTGAGCTGCGGGAGCGCTAGGGGTCTTCAAATGGTTTCCGCCTGGGACAAGTTTGACATAGTAACTGCTCGATTGAATGAGCGCCGCGCCCGCGCAGACATCGAAGACCTTCGGCAGACCATCGGCGAAACCCGCCGTGTAATCGCAGCGGCCCGTAAGCTGTTGGACCGGCTAGCCGTAGGCCACGGGGCCATCTCGTCAGAAAGCAGCTCCTCCCGCCCTACCTAGGCGCTGCTGATGCCCGCTATGCGGCTCAGTTCGAATTTGACCACGATCTGCACTAGCTGGTTGCCTGCTTCATCGCGGACTTGAATGCTAGCCTCGCGGTAGGTGCCATCGGGCAGCTTTTCTCTTGCGATTTCAAGCAGCGTTTTTGCTGCCTCGTCCTCCGCAGATTCCAGGTTCGGAAGCTCTGAACCTTCAGGGTCTGGGAAGGTCTCTCCATTGCTGGACAAGTCGAAGAAATAGCGCGGCATCAGTCCTAACTAGGATTGCCGGAAAATGTTCAATATCTCTTTTTTACATACAAAGAGCTAATTCACCATGTCCCGCAGGGGCTTCTTGCGCTTCGGTGGCCGGTATTTCTCCACCAGCCTGATCTTGTCGATGTCGATCGTCACCAGGGGCCACATGTCAATGGTCACCTTGCGGCCTTCCTCGTCTGTGCGCGTGACCTCGCCTGTAAGCTCGATTTGCTGGCCTCGCTTGACCTTGGAAGAATCCCGGATCGAATGCGGGAAGTTATAGGACGGAATAGAGACGCTTACGCGGTCCTCGGTGACCCGCCTTCGAACCGTGGCCGTGATTGCAACCACGTCACCGATGCCAATGCCCCGCGCCATGCCTTTGAGTCTGGAGCGGCCGGCGCCTTAGTCAAGATGCTGCTAATGTACAGCGACGATACCGCTTGGCGGACTGGCTAAACTCTCGTTATATCGCGCGCATGGCAAGCGGCTGGACGATTTGTGGCCGGCTACAATCGGCAATACGACACGTTCAAAACGCTGTCGCTGGACGCTCCCATGGGCGGTCGGAGCTCAGACGAATCGACCTGCTGGAGGCACCGGCCGCTTACGAACCCGATGAAGACGAGGAAGATGATCCGGATATCCTGATGCTCAAGGGCAGACACTTCCGTCTGTGATGGACAAGGGGACGGCCCAATCTTAGGTGTCAAACGAATCCAGGAATTGACCCTTTGGCGAACTGAAGAACTGACCCTTCATTGGTTTGCTGTTTGGTTTGTTTCGGGCACCGAGCCGACCTTCTGCAGAAGGCCGGACCGTCGCTTTTCGCGCAGCCTGTAGCTGTCCCCCCTGATGGTGATCACCGTTGAATGGTGAAGCAGGCGATCCAAGATTGCCGTGGCCACCACGGGATCTCCAAAAACGCTCCCCCATTCACCCACCGAACGGTTGGAGGTAATCAGGATCGATCCCTTCTCGTAGCGGCGGGACACCAGTTGGAAGAAGAGGTGGGCGGCATTGGGCTCGAAGGGAAGATATCCGAGCTCGTCGATGATCAGCAATTTCGGCCGTGACAGGATCGTTAACTGCTTGTCGAGCGAGCCGTCGCTGTGGGCCTTGGCCAACATCGCCACCAACGTGGCTGCCGTGACGAACTGCACGTTGTAATTCTGGCGGATTGCCTCGCGGCCAAGGCTCACTGCAAGATGGGTCTTGCCCGTGCCCGGAGGGCCAAGGAACAGGACTGTGTCGTCGTGGGCGATCCAGCGGCAGGTCGCAAGTTCCCTGATCTGTCCCTGATCCAGCGATGGCTGCGCGTCGAAGTCGAAGCCGTCGAGTTCGCGCACGAACGGGAACTGCGCCAGTTTCCAGGCGCGAGCGTTGTCGTGAGCTGACCCAAAGCAGTAATCGTCTCTTCAATTCATGAGGGAACGTGCCTGAGGCCGAAGTTCGTGTGGTGCTTCGAAGCGGACACGTTGGGCTTCAATCCAAACTCACCCGGGGTTAAAGATCTAGCAAAACGTCGCCTTGCGGGCGGCTGCAGCACGCCAGGACGTAGCCTGCCGATTTGTCGTCCAATGTCAGTCCGCCCAGGTCATCCATGACGACTTCGCCGGACAGCTTGGCGATCCGGCACGTGCCGCAAACTCCCTGCTGGCAGGCGGTGGGGACGTAGACGCCACATTGGCGCGCCACTTCCAGCAAGGTCTCTCCGGGCGCGCAGTCATGCGCAACGCCAGACCTGACGAAGCGGACCGAAGACGAAACCTTTGAAGCCGGTACCGAACGCGAACTGTTGCCGCCTCCGAAGCTCTCCTCATGATACTGTGAACGGGCGAGCCCGATTGCATCGAGGCAGCTGCGTGCAGCCTTCATGTAGGATTCCGGGCCACAGGCAAACACCGTACGGCTGTGGAGATCGGGAACCAAGGTCAGGAGCATCTCACTGTTAATTCGCCCGGTTGGACCCGTCCAGGCCGGGTCTCCGTGACTGCAAATGCAAGTCACATGAACATTGGGAAAGCGAGCGGCAAGTGCGTCCAGTTCGAGCCGAAAAATGATGTCGTCCGGCGTTCTCGCACTATGAATGAAGTGGATATCCTGGTCGGCTGCGCGGTCGGTAAATGCGCGCAGCATTGACATAACGGGAGTTATCCCGCTGCCACCTGAAAGGAAGAGGGACTTTGCATGCGGCAGATCGTCGAGATTGAACGAGCCGAGCGGCCCTTCGATCTCGATCCCGTCGCCCGGCTTCAAATTGTCATGCAGCCAATTCGAAACGAGCCCGCCCGGCGTCCGTTTCACGGTGATCTGCAGGTCGAGCGGTCGCGTCGGCGGTGACGAAACAGAGTAGGAGCGCGTCACCGCGGCACCGTTGATCCTAAGGTGCACCAGAACATACTGGCCAGCGCTGAAGCAGAACATCCGACCTGAAGCGGGTGTGAGAACGAAGGTTTTCACATCGTGCGTTTCGTCGATCACGCGCCGGCAGAGCACAAGCTGCGGTGTGGTCTGTGCCCATTGCCGGTGACGCTTTGTTGGGACGAAGCCGGAGGCTGCAAAGGCCGCGTATGCATTCATCAGTCAACTCGGGTTTGAAGTCGAGCCAACATGCCACTTCAAACCCCGCTGAACAGCCGCGCAATCCTGCCTTTATGATCGGTAATTTCGATTAGACTTCCAGTGACATCACAGCAACCTGGAGAGCTCGGATGCCTTTGCGAATAATTGGTTCGTGTTTGCGGCGCGCGAGTATCGCGGTGTGGACTGGCTGGTGCAGCGTCGGCGCTCCCTCGACGAGAAACGATGGGAGTTCAGCAGTGAACCGGCGCGCATCGTCGCTACGCATATAGCAGGTGCCGCCCGTTCGCCGCAGCATGATCTCCGCCAGAGTTTCCGATCCCGTCGAAAGCCGGCAGATCGTTAACTCGGCCAACAGCTCTGCGTGCGTCTTTTCCAGCACGGCGGTGTAGCCCGGGCGAATGTAGGTTTCAGGGTCGACGTCAGACAGCGTTCTGGCAGCCGTCGAAACCATCACATATTCCTCGACCATCAGGTGTTCGTAGGCGATCTCAGGCAGGTAGCGAGGCGCATAAAGGACGGCGATATCCAGATTTCCCATGCTTAGGTCGCTGACCATCTGGTTCGAATAGTCCGACTCGACGTGGATCGAGGATTTTGGAAGGGCCTGGCACAGTGTCTCGACCCATCCGGGCAGGACCGAACGGGTCATGCCTACCTGTGCGGCGATGCGCAAGGTGCCCTCGAACCGGTTGAACGCTCGCACGTCGTGTCGAGCTTGCGACCAGGTCGACAGCAGGGATCTGGCGTAGGCTTCGAACCGCCGTCCTGCGGCTGTCGGCTCAGCACCGGCGCGCCCGCGCTGGAAGAGCTCGGACCCGATCGCGCTCTCCAGATTCCTGATCCGGGTGCTGATCGTCGACTGGGTCAATCCCAGCCGATCGGCGGTGCGATTGAAATTTCGCGACTCGATGATGTCGAGAAAGGTTTCGATGTGATCTAGCTGCACGTGACCTCCAATCGAAAAAGTCGATCATATTGCGCTGGATCATAAGCTTGATCAAACAATACTCAAGGCGGAAGCTGCATGGGAGAAATCGGCCGGCAGCATCGACCAGGCTGAAGCTACGGAGCTGAGCAACGTGTTCATAGTCGACTGCGATTGTCACAATTACTGGTCAAGCGCCACTGTACTGGAGCCCTACCTTTCCGGCCTGTGGAGGGACATGTTCGTCGAAGGCGAGAAGACAGGTCCCGTTGGCGCCTTCCCGCATGGCCATCGTCCCTGGTTTCATCCGCAGGACTTCTCCCGCAAGGACGTCCGTCCGAAAACTGAAGCCGACAACTATCTCATCATGAAGGAAAAACACCTCGACAAGTACAAGGTCGACGTGGCGATCCTGACCGGCGATGAGCCGATCGAGGCGTCTACCCTCGCCAACCCCTATTATGCCAGCGCTCTCGTCAGCGCCTACAATGACTACCAGATCGACCACTGGCTGCCGAAGGACGATCGCTTCGTGGGCTCGATCATCATTGCGCCACAGGATCCGAAGCTCGCGGCCACCGAGATACGCCGCTTGGGCAATCATCCGCGCATGGTTCAGGTTCTTGCCTCGCAAGGCTCCGTCAAGCCCTATGGCGATCCGTTTTACCATCCAATTTATGAGGCTTGCGCCGAGGTCGGGCTGCCCTTTGCCATTCATCTGGGCGGCCATGGCGGCGTGAACTCGACCGCGATTGCTCCGGCCCCGACGACATTCTTCTGGGAGACCCATGCCATCCTGCACATGTCGGCCATTTCGCATGTCGCAAGCATGATTGCGCATGGCGTCTTCGAAAAATGGCCGGACCTCTACTTCGTCGTCATCGAATGCGGCGTCGCCTGGGTGCCATCGGTATTGTGGCGCCTGGACGCCGACTACAAAGCCCTACGCAAAGAGACGCCATGGCTGAAAATGCTGCCGTCCGAATATTGCCGGCGCAACATCCGCTTTTCCACGCAGCCGCTGGAGCAGCCCGCAAATATTCAGCATCTCTGGTCCACTCTCGAGGCGATGGACGGCGAAAATACGCTGATGTTTGCCTCCGACTATCCGCATTGGGACTATGACGATGCCAACACGCTGCAAATCCCTCCTGCCTGGAAGAGCAAGATCATGGGGCTGAATGCGCTGGAGGTTTACAAGCGCATCCCGCGCGCGCAAGCGGCGAATGCTGCCTGAGGAAGCAGACGATGCCCGAGAAGACATACATCTGCCGCGTCGACGAGATCGAAACCGGGTCTCCTTTCATCGCCAAGATCCGCAGCCTTTCGGTCGGCGTTTTCCGCATCGGAGATTCATTCCACGCGCTGCTGAATGTTTGTCCGCACCGCGGCGCTCCGCTTTGCGAGGGGCCGCAATGCGGAACAACTGCACCGGTCGAAGGGGCGCAATTCATCTATCACCGCCAAAACGAGATCGTGC
The DNA here is from genome assembly GCF_040320005.1 of Mesorhizobium sp. M0816. Classification (NCBI taxonomy): domain Bacteria; kingdom Pseudomonadati; phylum Pseudomonadota; class Alphaproteobacteria; order Hyphomicrobiales; family Phyllobacteriaceae; genus Mesorhizobium; species Mesorhizobium sp. M0816. Next base: position 25,933 of record NZ_JAMYOT010000028.1, read on the forward strand.
GCTGCGCCTGGCATGGCTGGGAATTCGACATCAAATCAGGTGCGGCCCTGGTCGATCCGTCCGTTCGCGCGCGCACATTTCCAGTCACCGTCGAGGCGGGCAGCATCTATGTGACGGCCTGATCGAGGTGCGGATTTGAGCGGTCAGAAGAAAGGGTGATCGCGGCTGACGAGCAGATTTCTTCACAGGTGCTTGACGAACAATAACGCGGAAAATCCGCAATGGGAGAGTCAAATGTCAGAATCTGAATACAAGCTTGCTATCGCTCAAAGCCTGATTGGTCGCGGCAAGATTTCTCGCCGCGACTTCATTCATCTTGGGCTGGCCGCGGGGCTGAGCGTCGCCGCTGCGGACAAGCTCTTCGTCAGCACGGCACGGGCCGAACCGCTGCAGGGCGGCTTCGCCAAGCTGGGCATGGCACATGGCGCAACAACGGATTCGATCGATCCGGCCGGCTACCCGGATACGTTCACACAAACCGCGTTCTCGGGCTCGATGTCCAACAGCCTCACCGAGGTCGACGCGAAAGGCAACGTCCATCCGGACCTTGCCGAGAGCTTTGAATCATCCGACGGGGCCAAAACCTGGGTCTTCAAGCTGCGCAAGGGCGCAATCTTCCACAACGGCAAGAATGTGACGGCGGACGACGTCGTGACTTCGCTGCGCTACCATATGGGCGACGAAACCAAATCGGCGGCGAAGCCGCTGCTTGAACCGGTCGCCAGCATCAAGGCGGACGGCCCGGAGACGGTTGTCTTCACGTTGAAGAGCGGCAATGCCGACTTCCCCTACATCATGAGTGACTACCATCTGGTCATCATGCCGGCCAAGGACGGCAAGGCGGATTGGGGATCGGGCGTTCGCACCGGTGCTTTCGTGCTCGAGAACTTCCAGCCCGGAGTTTCGGCCAAGCTCAAGCGCAATCCGAACTACTTCAAGAACGGCAAACCCTATCTCGACGAGGTGGAGTTCATCGCCATCACCGATCTCGCCGCTCGCATGGCCGCGTTATCGACAGGGGAGGTGGACTATATTGGCCGCGCCGACCTCAAGACCCTCGGCATGTTGAAACGCAATCCCAAGGTGGAGATCGTCGAGGTCACCGGCTATGGCCACTATACGTTGCCGATGAATGTCACGATGGCGCCGTTCGACAATCCAGACGTCCGAATGGCTTTGAAATGGGCGATCAACCGTCAGGAGATCGTCGACAAGATTTTTCTCGGCCACGCCACTGTGGCCAACGATAACCCGATCGCGCCGGCAATCAAATTCGCCACGAATCCGCAGCCGCAACACAGTTTCGATCCGGAGAAAGCCAAGCATTATCTGAAAAAGGCCGGGATGGAAAAACTGAAAGTGGACCTCTCGGTTGCGGATGCCGCTTTTGCAGGCGCTGTGGACGCGGCTGCGCTCATCCGCGAGACGGCCGCCCAGTGCAGCATCGACGTAAACGTCGTGCGTGAGGCCGAGGACGCCTATTGGGATAATGTCTGGCTCAAGAAACCTTGGTGCGCTTCCTATTGGAGCGGTCGCGCGACGGCCGACTGGATGTTCACGCAAGCCTTCGCCGCGGACTCCAGCTGGAACGAGTCGTTCTGGAAAAATCCCCGCTTCAACGAGTTGCTTGTCCAGGCGCGCGCCGAGACCGACGAGGCCAAGCGGGCGGCAATGTATGCCGAGATGCAGCAACTGACCCATGATGATGGCGGCAGCATCGTACTGGTCTTCAACAATTTCGTCAGCGCCAAATCCAATAAGCTCGCACATGGCGAAGTGGCGCCGAACTGGGAGAACGATGGACTGAAGATGGCCGAACGCTGGTGGATCGCCACTGCGTGAGAGTGCGGGCCGGACCCGCGATGGTTGCGAGGGTCCGGTTGGCCCCGGTGTGCCCTGCCGGATGTGGCAGGGCAGCGGCCGCAACGGGAAACGCGTGCAAATGAACCCCGTCGCAAGAACGGTTCTGCAGCGCCTTGGCCTCGGCCTGGTCACGCTGTTCATCGTCTCCATCATTATCTTCTCGGCGATCGCAATGCTGCCGGGCGACTTCGCCAAGGCGACGCTCGGGCAATCCGCGACACCCGAAACGGTCGCCGCCTTCCAGCGAGAAATTGGCATCGACCGTCCGCCTGTCGAGCGCTACTTCGTCTGGGTCGGGCAGATGCTCCACGGGGATTTCGGCTCTTCGTTCGCGAGCCGCACCGGGTATCGGCGCACCGTGGCCGAGATCATCGCGCCGCGCCTCTACAATACGATGTTCCTCGCGTCGATGACCGCGCTGATCGCAGTTCCGCTGGCCCTGGGACTTGGCGTCCTCGCTGCGCTCTACCGCAATGGCTGGTTCGACCGGCTGGTGAACGCAGTGACGCTGACAACCATTTCGTTCCCGGAGTTTTTCGTCGCCTATATGCTTGCCTACCTGGTCATCTCGCGCGACACGTTCATCGGATCCGAGTTCGCACAATCCCTGCCGCAATGGCTCGCAGTGTCACTGAACTGGATACTCAACGCAGTTCCCAAATTCCCGACCTTGTCCAACGTGAACGACCAGACGCCGTTCTGGAATCACGTCTGGAGAGTAGCTTTGCCGGCAACCACGCTTACGCTCGTCATCGTCGCCCACATGATGCGCATGACACGAGCGGCGATCATCAACATGCTGGCAAGCCCCTATATCGACATGGCGCGGCTGAAGGGAATGTCGCCCATGGCCATCGTACTCAGGCATGCCTTGCCCAACGCCTGGGCTCCGATCGTCACGGTGGTGGCGTTCAATCTTGCTTATCTGGTCGTCGGAGTGGTCGTTGTCGAAGTGGTGTTCGTCTATCCCGGCATCGGTCAACTGATGGTTGATGCGGTCAAATCCAGGGATGTTCCGGTTGTCCAGGCCTGCGCCCTGATTTTCGCGGCGACCTACATCCTGCTCAATCTGACTGCCGACATCATTTCGATCGCCACCAATCCAAGGCTCTTGCATCCACGATGACCAGCTACGAACCCATCGCTCAGGTTCACAGGCTGAGGCGCTCGCGCGCCACCCGGGCCAAAACGGCGCTGAAGAAGGCACCCTTCAGTGCCTGGTTCGGCATCCTCGTCATCATCGGCTATGTCATCGTTGCGGTGTTCGCGCACTGGATCGCCCCATACGGCGAAACGCAGGTCTTCAGCGAAGCCTTCGCACCGTGGAGCCAGCAGTTCAAACTGGGAACCGACCAGCTCGGCCGCGATATGCTCACACGCTTGATTTACGGTGCGCGCAACACCATCGGTATCGCCGTCGCGACCACACTGCTGTCCTTCGCCGTCGGCGTCTCGCTCGGCCTTCTTGCCGCATTGTACAGGGGATGGCTCGACCAGATACTGTCGCGTGCGGTGGACGTGTTGATGTCGATCCCAAGCCTGATCTTCGCCCTGGTGCTGCTTTCGATCTTCGGGTCGTCGATCACCAGCCTGATAATCATCATTGCGCTGCTCGATTCCACCCGCGTCTTTCGGCTCGCACGCGCCGTCGGGCTTAACGTAGCAGTGATGGAATATGTCGAGGTGGCGCGATTGCGCGGCGAAGGCCCGAAATGGATCATCGCCAAGGAAATCCTTCCCAATGTCATGCCGCCGCTGGTCGCCGAGTTCGGCTTGCGATTTTGCTTCGTATTCCTCACGATCGCGGCACTGTCCTTCCTGGGCGTCGGCATTCAGCCGCCGACCGCCGATTGGGGATCGATGGTGCGCGAGAATGCAACCCTGATCACCTACGGCGATGTCACGCCGCTGCTGCCGGCCGGCGCGATTGCCCTCCTCACGGTATCCGTGAATTTCGTCGTCGACTGGTTCCTGCACGCAACAAGCGGGTTGCGGGATGAAAGGTAGCGGTCCGGCCTCGCGCGAAAAAGGTAAGGATCTACTTCAGATCCGCAATCTCCATGTGGAGGGCTTCTCGGACGAGCGATGGCATCCCATTGTCCGCGGGGTCGATCTGGCGCTGAAGCGGGGGGAGGTTCTTGGCCTGATCGGCGAGTCAGGCGCCGGCAAATCCACCATTGGCCTCGCCGCGATGGGTTACGCCAAGCCGGGCTGCCGTATCACACAGGGCTCGATTCTGTTCGACGGGCTCGATCTTCTGGCACTCAGCGAAACAGGGCGGCGTCGCCTCAGAGGCTCCCGTATCGCCTATGTCGCACAAAGCGCCGCGGCCTCTTTCAATCCGGCCCACCGGCTCCTCGACCAGACTGTCGAAACTGTGGTGGCGCATGGGATTGCCAGCCGAGAGAAAGCGAACCGGAGTGCCGTCGATCTTTATCGGCGTCTTCAGCTTCCAGACCCGGAGACCATCGGCTTTCGCTATCCTCATCAGGTTTCCGGCGGACAGTTGCAACGGGCAATGACCGCGATGGCGATGGCCTGTCGTCCGGACCTCATCGTCTTCGACGAGCCAACGACGGCGCTCGATGTGACGACGCAGGTCGAAGTTCTCGCCTCCATTCGCAACATCGTGGAGGAGTTCAACACCGCTGCAATCTATGTGACGCATGATCTGGCTGTGGTGGCGCAAATGGCGGACCGCATCATGGTTTTGCGCCATGGACTAACCGTGGAGGAGGCTGAAACACGCCAGATGCTCGCCTCGCCCACCCAGGAATATACCAAGACGCTCTGGGCCGTGCGCAAGCTCGCCAAGCCCGAAGTTCCGGCCGATGAATATCTGCTTACGATAGACAACGTCACCGCGGCTTACGCGCGGACGGTCAAGGTGCTCCAGGATGTCTCCATCAAAGTTCCACGCGGAAGAACAGTGGCTGTGGTCGGCGAATCCGGTTCCGGGAAATCGACGCTCGCACGCGTTGTTACCGGCCTGCTGCCCCCGCTTTCGGGGTCGATTTCCTTTGCCGGTCAGGCCCTTTCTAAGACCCTTAAGTTGCGCCCAAAAGAGATCCTGCGCCGCATACAGATGATTTATCAAATGCCCGACAACGCCCTAAATCCGCGCCAGACGGTCGAAGAAGTCATAGCTCGTCCGCTTGAATTCTATCTTGGCCTCAAGGGAGCGCAGCGGGATCGGCGGATCGGCGAACTCATGCACATGGTCGAGATGAGCGAAACTTACCTGGATCGTCTGCCGGCCGAACTGTCGGGGGGCCAGAAGCAGCGCGTTTGCATCGCCCGAGCGTTGGCCGCCGATCCGGAACTGATCATCTGCGACGAAATCACGTCTGCGCTCGACCAGATTGTGCAGGAGGAAATCCTCAAGCTGTTAATGCGGCTTCAGCGCGAGCTCGGCATGAGCTACATTTTCATCACCCATGACATTGCCACCGTGCGGGCGATCGCCGACGAGATTGTGGTCATGCACCAGGGGAAAGTCGTTGAGCAGGGATTAAAGAGCGAAATTCTCACGCCGCCGCATGCCCCCTATACCGAACGGCTTTTATCCTCCGTGCCGGAAATGGATCCGGATTGGCTGACAAGGCTGCTGGCCAGCCGGAAGATCTGACGGAGCGCAGCAGGTGTTTTCGATAAGACGAGAACCGCGTACACTTGTCGCCTGATCTTTGTCTCCCGCTAAACAATAGTCCTTACTCGTTGCACGCTTCGCATGAAGCGACGCTAATCCGAGCCCTGGAGCCCGCCAATTCACCGCGCGTGGCGCTTTAAATATGCTGACGACAAGAAGGTCTGCCACCTTCCGTATTGAGCTCCGGATGGATCGCAGCTTCGGTCAACAAAGAGAAGTGACTCGAACGTCCGCGGTGGGGCGCATTGCCGCCCGGCCGCTGTAGGGCCGAGAGCAGACCGGCACCTTCGGAGCCCTGCAGGAAGATAGGGACGTTCCAGTCCGAGCTGACGTGGCAGGCTAACCTAAAACGGACTGATCGATCTGACAGGTGGGACCCTTGGGCAGCCCTTATGTCCGCTGTCGTGAGGCGGACTGGCAGGGTTGGTTAGCGAAAAGCTCAGGTCGACCAGATGTTTGATCCCAGATTTTGATGGGGCATCCTTGTCCTCCGAATCAAGTGATGCGCTATGGGCCAGGTTCTGCATGGGCACGCCACGACGACAGAGGCGGTCCTCGAGCGATACAGAACAGTCAAGAGAGCCTGAGAGCGCTGGCGAAGCGCTACGGGATCAACCAGAAGACTGTTGCCAAATGGCGGGAACGGACCTCGGTGGCCGATTTGCCGATCGGTCCGAGAGAGCCTAGATCGACAGTGCTCTTGTGCGAGGAGGAGGCCGTCATCGTCCCTTCCGGCGCTACACTCTGCTGCCGCTCGACGATTGCCGCTACGCGTTGCAGCCGACGATCCCGCATCTGACGCGCTGTTCATTGCACCGCTGTCTGCAGCGCCACGGCAGCGGCCGATTGCCGGATGTCGAGGGCGACAAGCCGGCGAAAAAGAAGTTCAAGGCCTATCCGATCGGCTTCTTCCACGTTGATATCGCGGAGGTTCGAACCGAACAGGGCAAGCTACACATGTTCGTCGCCATCGACCGAACCGCGGGTTCGCCTGTCGAGCTGCACGAGAAGGCTCCGACAGCCATTTCCAAAGAGTTTCTGCTACGCCTGATCGCGACCGTCCCCTACAGGATCCACACCGTTCTCAGCCAGCCATTTCGCGGCGGAGGTCCGCCCAAAGATGGCGGCGTTGAAGTTCGCTCAATGCACCGACAGTGGCGGCAAACCGGAGCGGTCGTGACGAGACATGAGATGCTCGATGACGTCTCGCTGTACTGGCTCACAGAATCCGGGGCTTCCGCCGCACAGATCTATTGGGAAGATCATTCCAACAATTTCAACGCCGTGACATTGTGAAGATGCCCGTGGCGGTGACCGTCTTCCCCGGGGAGATCTATCGCGCGAGCGCAGCTGGGTCGAGCGCTGCTACAACAACCTGGTCTACTTCAGCAACGCCGAAAACGGCGGACATTTCGCGGCATGGGAGCAGCCGGAAATCTTCACCCAGGGACTTCGGGCGGCTTTCCGGTTGCTGCGCTGATTGAGCAGTGGAGGCGGCGTACCTTACATTTAGTCACCGAGTAGCGCGCGACATCACCTGAACTTTTAACGACGGGGTCTGGACCAGGGCTGAGTTCCGTCGATCCCTCCAGGTTGACAGCGCAGGCCCATCGATTTAAGTTCGCGTTAGTGGCCACTAACGCGAAACATTGGACAGCGCTCGGAGACTCGACGAGGCGCACGATATTCGAATTGTTGGTCGAACAGCCTTGTTCGGTCAGCGGACTTGCTCGTGTGCTGCCTGTAACCAGGCCGGCGGTCTCTCAGCACTTGAAAGTGCTCAAGGATGCCGGGCTTGTGGCCGACACGCGCTCAGGCAAGGAACGAATATACCGTATCGATCCGGACGGCCTAGCAAGTCTGCGCGCGGAAATCGATCAGTTCTGGAGCAAGACCCTGGCGAGCTACAAACTGGCCGTCGAGCACCCAAAGAAGGACCAGCCATGAGCAAGCTTCCTGCAACCGCGCCCGTAAGGCATTTCGTCGTTGTCGAGGCACCTATCGCGCGTGCCTTCAAGGTCTTCACCGAGGATTTCGGGAAATTCAAACCTCGCGAGCACAATCTTCTTGCCGTACCGATCGCAGAGACGATCTTCGAACCCTGGGTCGGGGGCCACGTTTACGATCGCGGCGTGGACGGCAGCGAGTGCCGCTGGGCTCGCGTGTTGGCTTACAATCCCCCCAGCCGGCTGATTCTGAGCTGGGACATCAGCCCTCGGTGGCAGATTGAGAGCGACCTGAACAAAACCAGCGAATGGGAAGTCCGGTTCACGGCTGAGACGGAGAACCGAACCCGGGTTGAGATCGAGCACCGGAATCTCGAACGCCATGGCGAAGGCTGGGAGGGCGTGCGCGGGGGGGTTGATAGCGATCAAGGCTGGCCGCTGTACTTGCGGCGGTTCCACGACCTTTTCCCCGGTGCGACCGCCTGACACCGCTGGCGACTTTGAGGGCGTGACTGGCAAGAACCGTTTGGTCCACTGCGATCCCAGTGAGTGGAGACAAGACGGAAGTCTATTGTTAAGCGTTCTCGGCGTGCTCGCGCTCTGTTTGCTATCGGTCGTATTGGCAGTCTACTCAGGTTCGTCCAAGGGTTTGCAGGAGCGCTGGCAGGACCGGTAGTCCCAGCAGACGACGAGAACCGGCTCTAAAGGATCGACCGCGTTCACATGAACTCGGTCGAGGCGCTGGCGCCCCTTGTCGTGCCCTCGGCGCTAGCCATGATGGTTGGCGTTGAACCGGCCACTTTGGCGATATTGGTCTGGACCCACGTCGCGATACGCCTCCTCCACCTGGGAGTCTACCTGCGCGGCGGAAACGCCGCCAAGGGAGGTAGTGTCAGAACGATCTTGTACGTCTCTGGCGCGCTGGTCACGTTTGTCCTTATTCTTGTGACTGGATGGGCAGCACTCAAGTGACGTTGGCGCCACTCCTTGGAGGCCACAGGGAAAGAAGTCGTTCCACTCCAAGCAGCATCCCCACCCCGATAAGAGCTCCTGAGCATGCAGGGGACGTTCGGCCTCTAGCAGGCTGTTGAAGAAGCATCCCGTTTGGCCTTGAGGATAGCCTCATGCAATCCTTCTTCCGTCTGACCTGATCAACCCCAGCCGCCTCCCCCGCTTCCACCGCCGCCGCCACCAGAAGGAATGACAGGCGCAGGAACAGGCTCGTCCGCAACCGGTATAATCACTTTCTTCGCGATTTTTTGTTTGCGAACGGGCTTGACGACCTTCGGCGGAGGCACCCGGCGGACAATCTTCGGCTGGGGCGTTTCGAAACGTCCATACCCTGGTCGACCATCCTCGTTGAGGGATGCTGCAAAATCTGCTCCGCCGGCAAGCGTGCGGGGATAGCTGCATATCGAGGCAGAGAAAGTACCACAAAGCACCGGGCTGTGCGTGCGACGGATAGGGCGCCGACCCGGCAATCAGCCAATGACACCGAGGAATGGGTCAGCTACGCTGACGCGGCGGCGGACTTGATTCCGCCTGGCCGGCACCTATCCCATGCCCTCCCCCGCTCCCGATGGGTGCCGGCCATCTTCAGCGCGACGCGAGCGCTTCAGTTCCCCCGGAGCTTAATCGGATCCCAGCCTCACCGGCCGCCGCTCGTGCAGGCATGCGCCCCGACCGTGCTGAACAGTGCGTCTTTGCGTGCCGCCGGATGGAGCGGCAGGTACTTAGCTCCGCCACGGGGCTATGATCCGAGGCGGGTAGGCCGCCGAGCAATGTCCCTTCATCGGTGGTCCGCCGGGTGCCCACTGTATGCCTCGATCGATATGATGCCTTTAACAAAGCGGAAAGAACTGTGACCTTATCCAGAGCAGACAGGACGTAGATGAGGTCGCAAGCCGACCCGCAAATGACAATCAAACTCCTGACCCAACAAATTTCTCGATGGTTGATCTCATTTCGTCGAGCGACGAGGAGGTCTCTGCACTCGTCAGGCGAACCGAGCGCCTTGCCATTACCGTGACCACACTAATGGCGATCTTCCTGATCTTCGCACCGGTGGTCTTCATTGCTCTGATGTAGCCTCCTCTCAGTTGCTCGGTGCGGATCTTGCTCTGGGCATTGGGTGGGCCGGCATGTTCCTGGACCTACTTCCGAAGGTGCTCGCGCATCTCTCGATTGCTGCTGACGAAAGCGCTGCCGACGTATTGCGCGTGCCGATCTCAGGCGAGTGCCGGCATTCCCGGCTCGCACTCGGCGCCCGGCATTTCGAACTCACTTTCGGGGCCTGCAAATCTTCCGCGCTCCCGGCGGGGGCATGGCCAAGTGCGTGTGCTTCTGGAAAATCCCAATCGTGTCGGTATAGGTAATCCGGACCTCGCGTCCGCACCCCTCGCACTTGTAATGGGAAACAACCTGGAACCAGCCGCCGTTCTTGACGAGCGAAGTTGCAATGCGGGCATTGGAAAGTCAGACCGGCAGAGGATAGAATGGGAGAGAGGGACATTGCAGCGCCTCGCATTCTGGAGAGCTCAAAGCTTGTCCAGCCCGTCAACGAAGGATGCGGCTATCAAATCGTCGGCTTCAATTCCCCCCTTGCGCTTCTCCGGTCGCGACCTTCCCGCCGTACCTTTCGGAACGGCGGGCTGTCCTCTGAGTCGTCAGGTCACTGGATGATCTTGACGATCTTGCGTGTGCCCGGGTCGACAACGACGGTCCGATCGTCGACGACCGTATAGCGATACTTCTTGACGTTAGGCACTTCATGAAGCTCGACCGTATCGGGCAACGTCGAACCGATATTGAGCTCCACTCCAGGGACTTTCACCGATGCGAGCGGCTGCTTCTTGACATATTCCTTGATGACGGTTTCCTGCTCAGGCTCGATGACGACGTCCTGAGCGGCTACGGCGCCGACACCTGCAAGCAGCAAGAATCCCGCGACTGCGGTGGAAAGATGAATTCTCATAGCTATCTCCTTGTGGGCTCGTGGGCGCAAAACATCGCGCCAAAGCGCCCCAAACCTGCAGCTTCTCTAGACGTTCCAAACTGAGCCTTAAGGCTTGCGTGCGTAGGACCTAAGTCTGAGTCGCTGCGCGCAATGGCCCCCCACAGTGTAGCCGTCCGGAACTGCGTCTGTTCGTACTCGTTGCGGTCCCTCAAGGGAGGAGCCTATGGAGAACAGTGTTCACGAAGCTCGCTGGCTGCTTGCACCGGTTTTCGCCATCTCCCTCACCTGCTTGGTGATTGGAATAGTCGCGAGTTGATGGTCGTTAGCCAGAAATGACGCTCAAAAAGTCCCCAGAAATTGTATTTGCGCAGCTAGAGTCCCTTCCTGCGCTGATGGGATCCGCCCGCCAAATCGAGGAGTGGCGGGCGGATTCTCATTTGCAGCTGCTGAGTGAGTAGGAAAACGGAAATGAACGAGAACAAGGGCAACCAAGCCTACGTCGACCGAGGCCGCCTATCGATCGATCGATGCGTTTTATGAGGTGGAACGTTTCGCGCGGAAAAATTGCATTTCGCCAAGTCAAGTCAGCAAACTGATTAAAAAGATCGGCAACGACCGCCAGACCCTCACCAAGGCAGTGAAAAAGCTGCGAGATCGCCATTGAAAAACCCGCCGCACTCCAACCAAGAGTTGGGGATTCCATATCCGGCCTCATGTTCGCTTTTTACACACCGTTCACTCGTGCATCCTGACGGGCACTATTTTTGATGCATCAGCTACTACAGCGACGGTCTTCTGAATCTTGGGGGTTCAAAATGCCTTTCAAACGAGCCGGTCTATACCCATCCGATCTGGACCTTTTCCAACGCGTTTTTCGACCAACTCTGCAGTGAGGAGAAGATCGCCCGCTCCTCCCAAGCTGACCAAATGCTCGCAATGCAAATAGTTGGCGTCTTTCGAGAGACAGGCTCGAACGACACCGATCTGCCCGAGCTCGTGAGAGCGAAACGTAGCATTCTTCGTCCCAAAAATTCCCCAGCCGCTACTCCATAGCGGCGGGAAAGATAAGCGTTACGAAGACGCCTCGGGACTCATATTCGGACCTCAGCTTGTTCCATGACATGACCTTGCCAGGCGCCGTTTTGCTTCTGGAGCCCGATGATCTCATGGTGCCGCTCGACGATCAGACCACGGCAGCGAGGATCACTGCTTGCCTCGTACTGGACCATGTGGAGGCTGAGCCATTGGCGCTCGCGTACTTTGCCGAACCCTGGTGTTTCTCCAGCCCGGCGGATGAGGCAGCCGTTTTTCGCCGGTGGTGAGTTCATTGATGGCCTTGGAGAACTCGTCAAAATGCTGACGAGCCCGAGCGAACGCCGCATGAGTCCGACCTCGCTCTGTCGCTACATCGGTGTGCGGCTAGCGGCCAAAAGGCTCAAACCGTGCGGCTGTGTCCGTGCTGCCAGGATCGATCTTCGCCAACCGCGATCTCGCCTCGGCCACGCGTCGTTGCGCAGCCTGGATCGTGCTGCACAGCGCGAGGTTGATACCGACACCGCAGTCTTCATCCAGCATTTCATTTGCACGTTCGAGGGAGCGTTCGGCCCGGTTAAGCCGCTGTCGGGCTCTCGCCAGTTCCATATCCAAAAGTTCCATTATTCCGAATCCATTGCGGTCCCTTCGATTTGTAAACCGCTTGTGGTCGACGTTGGTTCCGGCTGTTCGCGAGCGTGTCGCTCAGACGTCGATGTGGCGGGCACGGTTCTGGAGCGAGAGTGGTGGCGCCGGTGGCCTGAAGATCGCGACGAACGAAACGCCGGCCCAGTTCAACCCGCGCGACGTCCTTCAAAGCTGGGGGGATCGATCTTCACCAATCGGTCTGCGGCCTCGACCGCAGTTCGTATCCTTCTGCAGAGCGCGAGATTTTCGGCCAGCATTTCTTCAGTGCGTCGAAGCGCGAGCTCGGTCCGGTGGATGCGCTGCCTGGCATTGGCAACTTCCGATGTCAAAATATCGGCCGCCATCCCGTGGCCGTGGGGTTCCATAGTGTCCATGGGTTTGTAATACATGGGGGGCGATATCGTTCCCTGTTGTCGTGCGAAGCGGGGTATCGCAGCGTTCTGGATTGCGACTGGCGAAAAATGAAGGCCTCGAGCGTTCATCGACTGACCATTGGAAACGGCACCTGAAAACTTCACATTGAACCGTTCATCGGAACGACGCTGCTTTCCCACATCACGGTGCCGGCGGTGCGCAAGTTCGCGGACAAGCTGCGGAACGAAGCAACGAAGGCCGATTGCAGACGATGGCCCGGAAGGCTCTCGGTTCGCTTGGGGCGCTTTGCTCTGACGCGCAGGAACGCGGCCTGGCCACACGCGATCCGGTCAGGGCCTCCGCCGCGCGCGGCGCAGAGGCAAGGAGCGCTAGGCGGAAAAGCGACAGAAAAGCAAGCGCAATATCAGCGTCGACATACCGACGCGCGAAGAGATCAAGGCCATTCTTGCCTCATCGACGGGACGCTGGCGCCCGCTTCTCGGCACTGCCGTCTTTACCGGCACGCGATCATCGGAGCTTCGCCGGCTGCGATGGAGTGACGTGGATTTCGAGCGAGCACAGATTAGCGTTCACCAGCGCGCCGACGACTATGGGGCGATCGGCCGGCCAAAGCCTGAAGCGGGAGAGAGAACGATCCCTGGTTGGAAGCTCGCCTGCCCCCGTCGCGTGACTGGCAACGACGCCGCGGGCAATCCCGTCAGGGAATTGCACTAGGTGTTCCCGATAGCAAGCGGCAATATCGAAAGCGGATCGAACATCACCAAACGCGGTTTCCTCCCAACGCAGGTGTCGGCTGGCGTGACTGTCGCGAGCGAAGAGAGAAACCAGGACGGCGAAGTCGTCATGGCGGCCAAGTATGGCGGCATGCACGCCCTTCGCCATTTCTCTGCATCATGGTTGATCAATCGGCCAGAAGGTTGTGGGCTCGGCCTTCCACCAAAGGTCATCCAGGAACGGCTAGGGACATAGCTCGATCGTGATAACCATGGACGTCTGCCCATGAAGGCATCAAGGCGGCCGTCACCAAGGTGCTGTGCGCGATCTGGCAGAGGTGCCGCGTCCACTTCATGAGGAACGTGCTGGCCCATGCCGGCAAGAGCGGGCGCCGCGGTCTCCGCTTTCATCGCCACCGCCTTCGCCCAGGAAAACGCCCGGGGCCGCAAGCACGCAATGGCGCGCCGTCGCCGACCAGATCCGGCCGAAGGTGCCGAAGCTGGCGACAATCATGGACGACGCCGAGCCCGACGTGCTTGCCTACATGACTTTCCCCAAGGAGTACCGCGCCAAGCTGCACTCGACCAATCCGATCGAGCGCTTCAACGGCGAGATCAAGCGGCGCACCGAGGTCGTCGGCATCTTCCCAAATGATGACGCCATCGTCCGCCTGGTTGGCGCGATCCTGCTCGAACAGAACGACGAATGGGCTGTGCAGCGCGCCAGATACATGACGCTGGAAACCATCAGCCAAATGAGCGATGATCCTCTGATCAGCCTGCCAGCCGTGGCACGCTGATCAGCCCGGCCCCGTGCCGGAGAGCGCGGCGACCAAGCCGTCAGCTACACCACTCCCTGGGACACGATCTTGCTTTGCAGCTCCCTATGGCACATGGCGAGCTTGAGATCGGACCGGACGACGCAAGATTGCCAAGGCTGGCGGCGATACTGAGGTGAGATCCCCTAGGTGTCATCCGGTGCGCAGCGAAATATTGAAACTTGATGATTTGGTTCTGGCCGCCGACGTGACCGGCAATCCGCAGCATCCGGCACTGCTGCTGCTACACGGTTGGCCACACAATCGTCGGGTCTACGACACTGTGATCGACGCCTTCGCGGCGGATTTCTACGCAATTGTCCCTGATCTGCCGGGCATCGGCGAGTCTATCGGCGCTCCACGAACCGGCGAAAAGGCAGTGCTCGCGGATATCGTCCTCACGGCTGCGGAAGAGCTTGGCGCCAAGGACATCGTGGTCGCCGGGTTTGATGTCGGCGGCATGATTGCCTTTGGATCGGCCCGCGAACATGGGGCGCGCATACGCGGCGCGGTGGTAGCCCATACGGTCTTGCCGGGCAGCGAACCCTGGACGAAGGTGATCAGCAATCCGCATATCTGGCATTTCGCCTTCCACGCCATACCGGAGCTGCCCGAGGTGCTGGTTACCGGTCACGAACGGGAGTATTTTGACTTCTTCACGAATTTCCTTGCCGGGAGGAAAGAGGCGGTAACGGAGAAACACCGAGCCGCCTTCACCAAAGCCTATGAACGACCGGAGGCATTGAAGGCCGGCTTCGACTGGTATCGAGCGTTCGAGGCGGACGCCAAGAAGAACATGCGGCACAAGCGGATCAGGACGCCCATGCTTTATCTGCGCGGCAACGCGGACGGCCGCGGAATCGAGGACTATGTTGCTGGGATCGAGGCAATTGGTGCCGAGGCCTTGACAGGTAAGGTCATCAGCGGAGCTGGCGAGTTCATGCCCCTCGAAAAACCGGAGGCATTCGTCCAGGTCGTGCGCGACTTTGCGAAGAGCGCTGTGTCGGCTAGGGCCAAGGCAGCGTAGCGTTGTACTACCCGACGAGCCACAGCAATGTCGTCAGCGCGAGGATTCACTCATGGCGCATAGAAGGGCCGAGGTTCGCTTGTGGCGAAGCTGACGATCCGTGGCTCCCATTATCATCATTATTCATGGTCTTTCTCCGAGAGCAGCCGATATCAGGCCGCTCGGTTTCCGGCGGCCGATCGTCACCCGTCGCAACTGGCTCAGGTGCTTTTGAGCGTGCCGTTCATCCCTTCCGGATAGAAGCCGCCCTTGCTCACTCCGTCCTTGTCGGTGAGGTAGACGATCCGGAGCACCTGTTGCGGTGTTCTGGTGAAGGCGATTGCGTCCGGCGTTGAAGGAACGATGTTGGCTTTGCCGTCCACCTGGATCCCCTGGTCCTTATCGTCCGATCCGTCGATTTTGTCTCGGGCATCGGAGACAGCGTTGGCGGCCTTCCAGGCTTTCTCTCCCTTCCGGTATAGCGTAGATCGCGCCATTCCCATGTGGTAGGCCTCGACCGCCAGGATGCCTGCGGCGGCGGCGAGGAAGTCTTTGTTTTTCAGAACTGTCGCCGCACCCGCATAGGCGGTGACGCCGACATCCTCGAACAGCATGCCGCCGAGAACGAAGTTCGTTTCGTTACCGAAGGGATCGAAGTCCCGCCCGAGGCCAGCTGCCTCCGTAACCGCCTTGAACCCCGCATCGAAATCTATGGCCGGCCTGTCGACGGCGTTCTTTGCAAGCGTCTTGCGGTAGAATCGGACGTGCGCAAGTTCGTTTTCAGCAACTTCCTGCATGAATTGGCCGATGGCGGGTGTTTCGAAGGACACTTTCTTTCCGCCGACGACATCGCCCGGTTTCGAGCCGGCATCGGCGTCGTCGATACCCTTTCCGGTGGTGCCGCGGAGGTAGTATTCAGCCTCCATATATTCGAGATTGAGCGCAAAGCGGAAAATGTCCTCGTCCGATATGTCCTGTGCCAATACCGGAGAAGGCCGCGCGATGCCGCCGAGTGCCGCTCCGGCACCGAGTACGACAAGTCCCTGAAGCGACTGACGCCGGGATAGGTGAAGTGCGCCCTGCATAGCGGTCTCCTATGTTTGTTGATTCAACACCGCTGTCAGCACCGCGGCGCCGAATGCATTTGCCCGACGATTAGATGGTCCGGGGCGCCGAAATATTCCCGTGTCCCGCTACAAAAGCCCCGCGAAAGAAGCCGGCGTAATCTCGGCGTGGACTGCGTCTACGTGCGCTCGGTCGCCACATTCAACAGATGAGTATTCTTTCGAACCAGGCTGATTGCGAGCCGATCTAAGACTGATTGCGCGAGGCGGTCACAACGGGCGCCAGCGAAGAGAAACGTATCCGTGAACACGGTGGTGAGCTTGTCACGCAGCGCCTCGCGAAGCAGCCGGCGTGCGCGATAAAGGCGGGTGCTCACTGTCTGAGGTCGCAATGCCAAAAGAAAAGCCGTTTCCTCAATGCTCATTTCCTCAACGTCCCGCATGACAAAGACGATGCGAAAGGGCTCTGGCAGGCCACCGACGGCCCCCTCCAGGAGGCCGCGGATTTCAACGAGCGCGGCTGCTTCTTCGGGATCAGGGTTGTGGGCGCTGAATGGAGCGACCATGCCTTCGATGGCTTTCACGTCGACAGTGGGCCGCCTTTTCCGGCGGCGTCCCAGCGCCTCGTTCAGCGCGATCCGGGTGAGCCAGGTCGACAGCCGCGCCTCCGCGCGGAATTCGGCCAGATGGGTGAAGGCGTGGATATAGGTCTCCTGAAGTACGTCCTCCGCCTCAGTGTCGTCATTCAGGACGGCGCGGGCGACCCGGTGAAGCCGCTGATTGTGACGCTTGATGATTAACCAGAATGCGGCGGGGTCACGCTGACGCGCGTGTTCAACCAGCCCCGCGTCGTCAAGGTCTTCGATCCTCACTGCCTCGTTGGATCCGGTCGGCTTCACCATAGGCGGTCCAGATGCATCAGCTTACTATGAGATAAGCGTTTTCCGGGTTTCGGTCTGCAGCCCTGTGGAAACTTGGGACTCTAGCGAACCAGAGGTCTGCTCACCACCCAACCGCGACGTAGAACGCTCCACGGCAGTAGGGCGGAGCCGAACCCTTCCGCCGGCTCGGTCGCGCCAGAAGCAGTCACTCCGTAGCGAGCCCTTGAATGACCGCAATGAGGCCGATGAACGAACCCGCTGGCCTGTGGCCCGCGGGTTCCTTCCTCGGGTACTTGCGTACGCCTGCCGGCGCCCGACCGGGCTGCCGCTCTTGTCCATCCTGTTCGTGGCATCGATCATGATGCCGCTGTTCCTGCCCGAAGCCTTGTTGCCCGACAAGTTCGTGCGTGCGCTGGTCGCCCTCACCATCTTCGCCGCGGCCTATCTCGCCGAGGTGATCCGCGGCGGCCTGCAGGCCATCCCGAATGGCCAATACGAGGCCGCGGCGGCGCTCGGCCTGCCCTTCTGGCGCACGCAATATCTCGTCATCCTGCCGCAGGCGATCCAGGTGGCGATCCCGGCGCTGGCCAACACCATCATCGTCATGATCAAGAACACCAGCCTTGTCCTGGTGGTCGGCCTGTTCGACCTGATCAGCTCCGGTAAGGCGGCGCTGGCCGACCCGGACTGGCCGTCGCCGGCGGCCGAGACGTTCCTGTTCATCGGCGCGATCTTCTTCGCACTCTCGTTCTCATTCGCCCGCTTCGCCGACTTCCTGGAGAGGCGCGGCCCCACCGCTCACTAGGAAATGTTGTGATGTTATCATCCGCCGCCAAGCGCGTTCCGCCCATGCCCGATCCCAATGATCCGCCGGCAATCGAAATGACCGGGATGAACAAGTGGTACGGGAACTTCCATGTGCTGAAGGACATCGACTTGACAGTCCTTCGCGGCGAAAAGCTGGTGATCTGCGGGCCCTCGGGCTCGGGCAAGTCGACCATGATCCGTTGCATCAACCGGCTGGAGGAGCACCAGCAGGGACAGATCGTCGTCGACGGCGTCGAACTCACCAATGATTTGAAGAAGATAGACCTAATTCGCCGCGACATCGGCATGGTGTTCCAGCATTTCAACCTGTTCCCGCACCTGACCATTCTGGAGAACCTGACGCTGGCGCCGATCTGGGTGCGCAGGATGCAGCGCGCACAAGCCGAGCAGACCGCCATGCATTATCTGGAACGGGTGAAGATTCCGGACCAGGCGCACAAATATCCCGGCCAGCTTTCAGGCGGTCAGCAGCAGCGGGTTGCGATCGCGCGTGCGCTCTGTATGAGCCCGAAAATCATGCTCTTCGACGAGCCCACGTCGGCACTCGATCCGGAAATGGTCAAAGAAGTGCTCGACACCATGGTCGCGCTGGCTGGGGATGGCATGACCATGCTGTGTGTCACGCACGAGATGGGATTTGCCGCCAGGTCGCCGACCGCATCGTCTTTATGGACCAGGGCGAGATTGTCGAGATGAACACGCCCTCCGAATTCTTCTCGCATCCGCGTCACCAGCGCAGCAAACTGTTCCTTACCCAGATCCTGAACTAGCGAACCTCTTCCGCCAGCCCAAGCGTCGGCCGGATGAGCAGACGCAAGTCAGAAATCTGGTCCGAGTCCTGGATCAGCGCGCCGCGACCTGCCAGACCGCGACGCCGGCGAGGATGAGGCCGGCGACACCTTCTATGCCGCGCGAGATGAGGTCGAACAAAAAGGGCCGACTCTCGAAGAAATGCACCAGCCGCTCGCGAAGCAGGATCGACAGCGCCGCGACTGACGAGAGTGTCAGCGCGACGCCAAGCATCATGGTGATCGCGAAAAGGATGCCGGCTCCGGGAACGCCTCGCAACATGGCGAAGCTCATCACGAACAGCGTCAGCGGACACGGGATCAGGCCGGCAATGACACCGACGACCTCCCCTTCATGTTTGTGCCTGCCGGTGGTTCAGCGCGCGCCACCCATCCACAGACCGATGAGCCCGAGGAGTGCGCGACTGACATCTTCGAGCAGCGGTGCCCGGCCAACACTTCCCAGAACAATAAAAGCGCGTCACGTTCGTCCGGCCTCATGCGACACGCTTTAGGTTCTTGTTTTTATGCATGCCGTTTTCGCAAACCGCTGCACACTTTTGCGCGACATGCATTAGACACGAGCGGCAAGGAGAGGACGGCGATCAGCACCGCCATCGTCACATGGGTAACAGAGAGCGTGATCGAGACGAGTAGACTGCGCAAGACCTTCGCATCCGAGCCGGCGCTGGACGGCTATATCGACATTAAATCCGAGCTTTTCATCGGGCTCGACGCGAGGCGGAGCGGCTGGCGGAGGTCAGCTTCAACAAGCCCGGACCGCGCCGCGCACCGGTCAATGCCTATCTCGTCAATCTGCGCGACCGTCTGGTGCTCGTAGACGCCGGTACGTCGGACAGCATGGGCCGTCACCCGGCCGCCTTTCGGCCGCTACCGAGGCGGCCGG
Organism: Mesorhizobium sp. M0816; assembly: GCF_040320005.1. Lineage (NCBI taxonomy): Bacteria > Pseudomonadati > Pseudomonadota > Alphaproteobacteria > Hyphomicrobiales > Phyllobacteriaceae > Mesorhizobium > Mesorhizobium sp. M0816. The sequence goes on from NZ_JAMYOT010000028.1 coordinate 45,407, forward strand.
CGTCGCTCCGGACCAGATCGACACTTTGCTGATTACTCACATGCATCCCGACCACATCAACGGCGTTCTGACTCCCGCCGGCGAGGCGCTATTTCCAAATGCAGAGCTCGTCGTCACCGCAACCGACTACGCTTTCTGGCATGACGACGCGAACATGAACCAGGCGCCGGACGAGGCGAAGCCGTTCTTCATCAGGGCACGCAAGCCCGCCGCCGCTTATGCGGACCGCCTGCCGCAAGTGGACGGCGAGCGCGACGCGCTCGGCTCGATCCACACCGTGCCGTTGCCCGGCCACACGCCGGGCCATGCCGGCTTCATTGTCGAATCGGATGGCGAGGCGCTGATGTCGTGCACATGGCGACCTCAGTTCGCCCGCCCGGAGTGGAGCATCGCGTTCGATGTCGATTCCAAACTGGCCGCCGAGACGCGCAAGCGGACGCTCGACCGGGTCGCTGCCGATCGGATGCCGATCGCCGGGATGCATTTGCCGTTCCCCGGTTTCGGACATGTCGGGCGCCACGGCAAGCCCATCGCTTCGTGCCGGCCGAATGGGTCTATGAACTGTAGGCAGAAGTCGGCACGTTAAGCGACGCGTCTGCATCCGCATCGTCAAGTTCTGGGGTTCGACATGGATGCGCTGACATAGCCCAGATCGGGCGAGCCTTCGATGCGGTTCTTTTTAGGCCGGTGCATCAGCGGGGCTGTAGCGGCGCTCTGAGGTCTTGCCGTCGGGCTCCGGGCATAATCAACTTTCAGGTGGAGCACCCGGCCAGGCGCAGCTGGTCAGGTTTGCGCATCTCTTTTGGCTCGGATTATTTGGCAAAACGTCTAGAGTTGCTGGAAGGGTCGATCGCATCGGTCATTCGCACAAGTTCGGCGACCGATCGCGCGTTCATCTTTTGCATCACTTGCCCGCGGTGGAGTTTGACTGTCGCCTCGCTCAGACCAATGTCCGCGGCGATCTGCTTGTTCCGGCGCCCAGTTACGACCAGTGCCATGACCTCGCGCTCGCGCGGCGTCAGGGTTTCAAAGTCCGCGCCAACTCTCGAGACGGTGCGAGCACAGGCCCGGTGGGCTTGGTCCCGCTCGATTGCCAAATGAACGGCATCCAATAGATCTTGACTTCGGACAGGCTTCGGCAGGAACTCCACGGCGCCGGCTTTCATGGCCCGAACAGCCATCGGAACGTCGGCGTGACCGCTGATGAATATGATTGGGAGACGGACGCCCTCCCTGACAAGGAAGTCTTGGAAGTCGAGCCCACTCTGCCCGGGGAGGCGAACGTCAAGAACCAAACACCCAGGACGATCCGGCTGGTCGTCGGCAAGAAACGCCTGGACAGATGCGAATAGCTCCACGCGGAGGCCAATCGACTGGAAAAGTTCGTTCAACGCCTCGCGGATGGACTCGTCATCATCAATGACAAAGACCGTCGGCCTTGTATCGTCAATGCGAGGAGACATGGGCATTGTCGTCGACGAAAACGGGCAGGGTAAAGCAAAAGGCACTTCCCAAGGGCACTCTCGGCGCGGTCCATATGCGACCGCCATGCGCTTCGATTATGGAGCGACAAATCGACAATCCCATGCCGATTCCTTCGCGCTTCGTAGTGAAAAAGGCTTCGAAGAGTTGGGCGCTGTTGTCCGGATCCAACCCGACTCCTGTGTCGGAAACAGTCACCAAGATGTAGCCAGGATCACCCGGTTGAGTGTCTATATGCATACGTCGAGGCTGATGCTGGCTCGCAGAGATCGCCTCAATACCGTTCATAATCAGATTCAAGAGCACCTGCTGCATCTGGATACGGTCCCCAAGGATCTCGGCATCCATCGTGAGGTCTGTCTCCGCGACTATCTCATGTCGGCGCAGTTCGCCACGCGTCAGCAGCAGCACCTCAAGGATTACTTGATTGAGATTCAGTTCGCTCATCTGCGGTGGAGACTTCTTGGCCAGGGCCCGGATGCTGGCGATGATATCACCGGCGCGGTGGCCGTCCCTTACGATGCGCTCTGCGGCTTGCCGTGCCTTCGAGATATTGAGATGTTCGTCTGTAAGCCACTGCACGCAAGTTGCGGCATTGGTCACGATTGCCATCAGCGGCTGGTTGACTTCATGGGCGATCGAAACTGTCAGTTCCCCCATGGCGGTCAATCTTCCCGCGCGGGCAAGGCCTGCCTGAGCCTCTCGAAGCGTCATCTCGAACCGATGCGCGTCTTCCTCTTTGGCTCGTTGTTCGGTTATGTCGAAAATCGTCCCCCCGTAACTTGGAGCCTCGCTTTCATTCAACGCCAATCGCCCACGGCTCTGAACCAACTTGACCGATCCGTCGGGCAGTACGATGCGGTGCTCGAATTCGAATTCTCCCCCATCTGCCATTGCGGTTGCATGCACGGCTTCGACGTGGTCCCGGTCCTGCGGATGCACACGCGCCAATAGTGCCTGATAGGTGACCTCCCTTTCACTTGCGTTGAACCCGAAGATCCGTGCGCACTCCTCAGACCACGATATACGGTCTGTCCCGGCACTCCAGCTCCAGCTCCCGGTATGACTGATCCTTTGGCCCTCTGCCAGCATCGACTCGCTCTTGCTTAGAGCGTCTTCGGCGTTCTTCCGGTGCACGATGACGCTTGCGAGATGGGTAAACTGTTCCAAGATCCTTTCCTCCCATGCTGTGATCTCACGTGCTTCACGAGCATAGAGCGCCAAGGTACCGAAAACGCCGCCGCTGCCTGAGAGTATGGGCGTTGACCAGCAGGCTCTCAGGTCATGATCCAGGGCCAAGTTGCGATAGTCAATCCAGAGCGGATCGGTTTTGATATCTGAGACGAAAACCTTCTCCGCGCGATAGGCTGCGGTGCCGCACGATCCGGCTGCAGGTCCGATCAGCCCGCCGTCGATAGCCTTCGTGAAGCTCGCCGGAAGGCTTGGAGCGATACAATGTCGAAGTGTGTTGGCCGCTGCATCCAGGACCAACAAGCTTGCCGGAGATCCGCCTGTCATATCTTCGATAGCTCGAACCAGGGAGTCCAGAATTGGCATCAGATCGCAGCCGTCCGCGATCATTTCAAGGAGCCGCTTCTCTGCGGAAATCAGCTCTTCGGCACGCTTGATGTCTTCGATGTCTGTGTTCGTGCCATACCACTTTACGATTGCGCCGCTTTCATCGCGCATAGGCGAGGCCCGTACCAGAAACCTGCGGGTCGCGCCGTCGAACCGTACCATGCGCGCTTCGATTTCTCCTCCAACGCCAGTCGCCAGAACGTCCGTCCATTTCTTTACGACCTTGTCGACATCGGCAGCGTGGAAGGTGGAGATCCATACATCGCCCGTCATTGCTTGTGGCGGGATCCCGGTAAAATCGTGCCACCGCTTGTTTGCAAACTCGATCGAGCCGTCGGGTAGTGCGCTCCAGGCCAGCGCGGGGATCATGTCGAATGACTGGCGCAACTCGACTTCCGCCCCTCGCGCGTATTCCTGCGCTGTCTTGATATCCAGGAATAACTGCGCGTTTTCGATCGATATGGCCGCCTGGGAGGCAAGAACCCGCAATAGCGACAGCTTGTTCGGTGTGAACAGATGGGACGATAGGTTGTTCTCCAGATAGAGGACACCGACAAGCAGTTTCTGCTTGACCAGCGGGAGACATAAGACGGACCGTGGACACGCGCGGAGCAGATAGGGGTCGGCCGAATGCGGATTGGCAGTCAAAGCGTCATCCAGGATGATGACATCATGCGTGCGCGTGACAAAGTTTAAGATGGACTCAGGCAGCTCGCTTGCCGGTCTGGATTGACGCCGCGGATGCACGACTACGCCTTCGGCGCTGGTGATGGCCTCAGCGACGATGCGCATCTCCCCTTCCAGCGGCAGGAGCAGGAGCCCACGGACAGCGCCGGCGTGCTCAACCACCGCTGTCATCAATCGCTCGATCAACCGCTCAAGAATAATCTCGCCGGACACTGCCTGCGACACCTCGATCACAGCAGCCAGATCCAGGTGCTTCAGCTCGATCCCGCTCGCAGCTGTTCCTACGCGCGGCGATAGTTCGCCGCCCAGTTGGGGATACAGCCGATCGAGTTGGCTTACCTTGGCGGCGGCACCCCAACGGAGGTAGCAGGACCGCGCGTTGCGTAGATAAGCGTCGGCGATCGTCTCGAAGCCGCGCTCTGCGTAGAACCGCGCGGCAAGCTCGTTGGCAATGCCCTCGTTATGGACGAAATCCTGCTCGCGCGCCGACCTCACAGCGTCCTCGTAAAGCCGCATGGCGTCCAAGTCCCGTCGTTCAAGACGGGCCAGCTCGGCCCCGAGCAGGGCCGCGCGGTGCGTGAAATTTTCGGGGCCGCTCTCCGCCCACGTCGTGATTTGCTGGTGATGGGCTGCAAGCTCTTCCAATTGGCTGGATCTTTCCTCCGCCGACGCGGAGTCGTAGCGCCCCGCCCGAGCGAGTCCCGCATAGAAATGGTATTCTGGCAGCTCGATTTGAGTCGGCAGCGTCCAAAGCAAAGACGCGACCTTCGATGCTGCTGCGACGGCAGATGCGTAATCGCCGGCATAGACGCGGGCTTGCAGCTTGCGAATCCAATAGCGGGAGGCGGCGATCGCCAGTCGCGGGTTGTCCTCCAGATGTTGCTCGAACTGGAGTTCATCGAACTCTGCGTCATTGAAAGAGTTGAAATCCGGCGTTTGCCCGCGGAGGGTCCGGATAAGCCTGAGTTGCGCGACGATGACATCGCTGATGAGACCGAAGCGCGCGCGCCGCACGAATTCGAGCGCACTCTCCGCCTCTCGTTCGACTTCGCCGAGCGGCTCGCCGGAGGCGAGAAGGATGGTGACCAGGTCGACGCGGGAAAAGGCGGCAAAGGTAAGGTCACCCGCGTCCCGCGCCGCCTCAAAGGCGCGTCGCAGGAAGACTCGGCAGGTCGCCAAATGCTGCGTCCAATGGGCAAGGTGGAGCGTGAACACCGAATAGACGCTGCCGCTGAGACGGTCGAGACCTCGCTTCTCGACCAGATCCAAGGCAAGCCTGCCGAAGCGACTACCGGCCTGGGGGTTGCCCAAGTAGATGCCGAGGACGCTGCCAAGCAGCGCATAAGCGAGGCATGATCCATCGGTGTTGCCGTACTGGAGGCTGAGCGCTGCCATCCGTACAATGACGAGACGGAACAGGTTCAAGTCGGTGAACTGGGCCGGCGATAGGAGCGCGGTGAGCACGTTCATGGTCGCCCGCCGGTCGGGGTCGGTCATGAGTGGCAGATCGACCAGGGCCTCGATCGAGCCAGCCTCGATCGGCCGCCATAACCGACCATATTCCTGGCGAATGTCCTCCTCCGTCGCATGCCGCGACCACTGGAGGTCAACCCGCCGGAGATAGTCCAGGCCAACCTCGACAGCGCTGTCGCTGCGGTCCAAGGTCGTGTAGAGATTGAGGCGAACACAGGTCACGGCAGCAGCGTCAACGGTGGTCTGCGGGCGCATTGACAGCGCCGAGAGACGTGCTTCCGCTGACGCCAACTCTCCGGATAGATACTCGCACTCAGCCCAGTTCAGCTCAAGGTCGAACGTGAGTCGGTACCACCGTTCCCATTCGTTGTTCGCCAGCAGAGCGCGGCCGGCGGTAAAATACTGCAGGGCCGAGGCATAGGCGGTTGCCGCCTTGGCCCGCTTGCCCGCTATGAGGTCAAGCCCGGCGACTTGCTCGCGCTCCTCCGGCGTGGCAATTAGCGCCGCGCCGCGAGCGAACTGGTTCACGACTTCGAAGATGCTCTCCTCGAGTTCCTCTGTCGTGGCCCGCGCTGCAAGCAGGCGGCCAATCCGAAGATGCACAATGGCACGCTCGCCTTCTGCGACGAGTGCATAAGCCGCTTCCTGCACACGGTCATGGGTGAATGCGAAGCCGCCGTCCACAATCAGGACAAGGCCCGCGAGAATGGCTTCCCAAAGCGCGTCATCCGTTGCCTGCTCGGACCGCCCGACGACGATGCTCAGCGTCATCAGCCGCGCACCATTTCCGAGGCAGGCCAGAATCTTCACCGCCTCCAATGCCGCGCCGGACAGGCGTGCCAGTCTTCCGGCCATAAGCTCGGCGAGGTTGTCGGTGATCCCCTTGGCGCCGATACGGGCCACATCCCACCGCCATGTGCCCGCGTTCCGGTCGAAAGCGAGCAGTTCTTCGTCTCCAAGCGCTGCCAGGAACTGCCCAGCGAAAAATGGGTTACCCTCGGTCTTGTCGTACACAAGCTCGGCTAAAGGCCGAACGAAATTGGCATCTGACTGTAGAGCGTCCGCCAACAGAAGCGATACTTCGTTGCGCGCTAGAGATCCAAGACGCACCTCTTCAAGCCTGCGATTAGCGTTCCGCATCATCTCCAGGGTCGGAGCGAGGGAATGAGTCGGTCCGATCTCATTGTCCCGATAGGCACAGATCAACAGGAGATGTCGAACGTCCGACTCCGCAGCGAGACGCCGAATGAGCTCGATCGTGGCCGCATCCAGCCACTGCACATCGTCGATAAACAACGCCAGCGGGTGATCCGGCCGGGCAAAGACCCCAAGGAACCGCTGAAAAACCAGGTGAAAGCGATTCTGCGCGTCCTGAGGCGGGAGATCGGGCGCCGGCGGTTGCTCGCCAATTATGACGGCGAGCTCCGGGATCAGGTTGATCATCAGTTGGCCGTTCGGCCCCAGCGCCTCGAGTAGTTCTCGCCGCCGCCGATCAAGGTCCGTTTCTTCGAGGCTCAGGATCTGGCGGACGATGCCTTGGAAAGCCTGGGCAATGGTCGCGTATGGAATGTCGCGCTTGTACTGATCGAACTTACCGGCCGCGAACAGGCCTGGCTTTGAAACCAGCGCCTTGCGCAGTTCCCCCACCAGCGACGACTTGCCGACTCCCGCGGGACCCGACACTAGAACGACCTCCGTCTCTCCCAGTCTGGCGACGCGACCGAAGGCCTTCAGGAGGCTGTCGAGCTGACCGGAGCGTCCGTACAGGCTCTCCGGGATCCGAAGCCGGTCTGGGCGATCACTCGCTGCAATCACGAATGCGTCGACGCGTCCATATGTCGTCCATGAATCGAAACAACGCCGCAGGTCGGATTCGACCGCGATGATGGTCTGGTATCGATCTTCCGCTGTCTTGGCCAAGAGTTTGACCAAAATCGCCTCGAGGGTTTGCGGGACATTGGGCACACGTTCACGCGGCGGGATTGGCTGGCGCGCGATATGGCAATGGATCCATTCTATGGGTTCAGAGGCGGTGAACGGCAGCTCTCCGGTCAACATCTCGTAAAGGGTGACGCCGAGGGAATAGAGATCACTGCGCGAATCGATTGAGCGGTTCGTACGGCCTGTCTGCTCGGGAGACATGTAAGGAAGTGTTCCTGCGATCAGTTCCGGCGGCGCTGGAGGCTGGCGTTCGCGGGGCAGTTGGATCGCTAGGCCAAAGCCCATGAGCCGAACATGCCAGTTGTCGTCGACGAGTACGTTCGCCGGCTTGATATCCTTGTGTATCAGGCCACAGGCATGGACCTGCCGAAGCGCTGCGACAAGCCCGATGGCCAAGTTCAGGAAATCTCCTTGTGGCAGAGGCGCGCCGAGTTGCCCGTCAAGTGGACGGCCGCCCGGGTCTTCAAGCACGAGCGCCATACGGCCTTCATGGCGTGCAAGCGCCACCGGCCGGACCGCCCAGGCGGGGTCAAGCTGGTCCGACAACGCAAGCTCTCGCTCCAGCCGTTCGAGAGTCGACCTTTGCGGTTGGAGGGAGGTTGGGGACAGAACAAGGATCGTCTTGCCAGACGCTCGTCCGCGATAGAGAGCGGTCTCGCCGTCTTCGCGCAGCCTTTCCAGCACATATCCGGAAATGTCCATCATGGCGGCCCCCGCTTCGCGGCACTTAACCTTGCAACCGTAGTCGTTCCGCAAGGCGGCCGGTAGCTAAAAACCAACTTACCTTTCATTAGAACAAGGCGTTTTTGCCCAAGCGAGCTGCGGGCGGCCGCCTAACAAGTCCTCACGCAATCTCTCGCGATCTCCTTCGATCTATGCGGTTCTCTGACGTAAGTTGGAGGCATACCAAGGCGGAAGAAAGCGGCGAAGCGAGTGAACAGCCCAAGCAAACGGGGTTCGAGTTTCGAGGCCTTTTACGAGAGCGTCGTGATCGGCGACGCGAGCCAACTCACACCGACAAAATTAGCGCTCCCGGCGTTCGCCATCGCCACCGAGCCGACGGTCACCGCAGTCGATTCAGATCAGAAAGGACAGACCATGAGCATGATCACAACCAAGGACGGCACCGAGATCTACTATAAGGACTGGGGCTCGGGACAGCCTGTCGTGTTCAGCCACGGCTGGCCGCTTTCCTCCGATGCCTTCGAGGACCAGATGTTCTTTCTGGCCTCCAATGGCTATCGCTGCATTGCACATGATCGCCGGGGACATGGCCGCTCCAGCCAGCCCTGGAAGGGCAACGACCTCGACACTTATGCCGACGATCTCGCCGAACTCACCGCGGCGCTTGATCTGAAGGATGCAATCCATGTCGGCCATTCCACCGGCGGCGGTGAAGTCACCCGCTATATCGGTCGGCACGGCACGGGACGAGTGGCCAAGGCCGTGCTGATTGGTGCCATCCCGCCAGTCATGCTCAGGTCGGAGAAGAACCCGGGCGGCACGCCGATCGAGGCATTCAATCAGTTGCGCGCAGCCGTTCTCACAGATCGCTCGCAATTCTGGAAGGATCTCAGTGTTCCCTTCTATGGCTACAACCGCCCGGGAGCGAAGGTATCGGAGGGAGTCTGCGAGTCGTTCTGGCTCCAGGGCATGATGGCCGGCTTCCCGGCGTCTTACTTCTGCATCAAGGCCTTCTCCGAAACCGACCTCACCGAGGATTTGAAAGAGATCGACGTGCCGACGCTCGTGCTGCACGGCGACGACGACCAGATCGTCCCGATCGCGGATTCGGCTCTCCTCTCGTCGAAGCTGATCAAGAACGCGAAACTCGTCGTCTATGAAGGCGCCCCGCACGGAATGTGCACCACCCTCAAGGACCAGGTGAACGACGAGTTGCTCGCCTTCATCAAATCCTGACGCAAAATCCGCCTCTGCTGCTTCGCAGAAAACAACCGCCCGGCGGCTGGGTGAGTTCTGCCCGACTGTCGAAAGGACAAATCAATGACCGAGAAAGCTTCGGGATTCCTTGCCTCTGCGTCGCGCCGGGTCGTGCTGATAGGAGCGACCGGGTTGGTCGCAACGTCAGTCATGGGTCTCCCCATCGTACCAGGTGGAAATGAGGCTCGGGCGGCTGCCAAAAAGCCTCAGAAGGCTCGAACCGGCGATACTCTCGCCACCAAAGACGGCACCGAGATCTACTATAAGGACTGGGGCTCGGGACAGCCTGTCGTGTTCAGCCACGGCTGGCCGCTTTCCTCCGATGCCTTCGAGGACCAGATGTTCTTTCTGGCCTCCAATGGCTATCGCTGCATTGCACATGATCGCCGGGGACATGGCCGCTCCAGCCAGCCCTGGAACGGCAACAACCTCGACACCTATGCCGACGATCTCGCCGAACTCACCGCCGCGCTTGATCTGAAGGATGCAATCCATGTCGGCCATTCCACCGGCGGCGGTGAAGTCACCCGCTATATTGGTCGACACGGCACGGGACGGGTGGCCAAGGCTGTACTGATCAGTGCGATACCACCGCTTCGACTGAAGACGGAAGCGAACCCCCTCGGCGCGTCGATCGAAGCGTTCGACCAGGTGCGCGCCAGTGTTCAAGCGGACCGCTCACAATTCTGGAAGGATCTTAGTCTTGCCTTCTATGGCTATAACCGCCCGGGAACGAAGATATCGCAAGGAGTCTGCGAGTCGTTCTGGCTCCAGGGCATGATGGCCGGCTTCCCGGCGTCCTATCTCGGCATCAAGGCACAGTCCGAGACAGATCTCACCGAGGATTTGAAGAAGATCGACGTGCCGACGCTCGTGCTGCACGGAGACGACGACCAGCTAGTTCCGATCGTGGATTCGGCGCTGCTGTCGGCGAAGCTTGTGAAGAATGCGAAACTGAAGGTGATCAAAGGTGCACCGCACGGTTTATGCACGACACACAAAGACGAGGTGAACGCGGAGCTCCTCGCCTTCATACGCCAAACGGCCTGACTCCCCGCCTCCTCCCCCACAGGCCGTTGACTGCGCTACGCGGGCGACCGCGTGCCCGCGTAGCGCCTTTCCTCAACAATCCCGGCAGCCGCCGGACAAAGGAGATCAAATGTTCACTTTCAATACCCGCCGCACCGCGCTGGTGTTTGCTGCCGCACTGCTTTCTTCGACCCCACTGCCGATGATGGTCAATGCCCCTGCAAGTGCCGCCGCTGAGACCGTGGACTCGACCACCCACTACCACACGGTCAAGATCGGTGGCGTCGACGTTTTCTATCGTGAGGCAGGGCCGGCGAACGCGCCGGTTGTGCTTCTGCTTCACGGCTTCCCGACCTCTTCACACATGTTCCGCAATCTGATCCCGGCGCTTGCCGACCGCTATCACGTGATCGCGCCCGACTACCCGGGATTTGGCGAGAGCGCGGCACCTGATCACACCAAATTCGCGTACACCTTCGCTCACTACGCCGATCTGGTGGATGGCTTGCTCGGGCGACTCGGCGCGAACAACTACGCGATGTACGTCATGGACTACGGCGCTCCGGTCGGATACCGGCTCGCGCTCAAACATCCGGAACGGGTAACCGCCTTGATCGTGCAAAACGGCAACGCTTACGAGGAGGGCCTGAAGGAATTCTGGGATCCGATCAAGGCCTATTGGGCAGACGGTTCGGCCGCGCATCGGAAGGCGCTGAGTTTCCTTGTCACGCCTGCCGTCACGAAATTCCAATACACGGACGGCGTAGCCGACGTTTCCCGGATCGACCCGGACAATTGGGAACATGACCAGGTGCTGCTCGACCGTCCCGGCAACAAGGACATTCAGCTCGATCTCTTCCACGACTATGGCAGCAACGTCCCACTCTACCCGAAATTCCAGGCATTTTTCCGCGAGCGCAAGCCGCCAATGCTGGTCGTGTGGGGCAAGAACGACAAAATCTTCCCCGCCGATGGCGCCGGCCCATATCTTCGTGATTTGCCAGGAGCCGAGCTTCATTTGCTGGATACCGGGCATTTCGCGCTCGAAGACAAGCTGGATGAGATGGTACCGCTGATCCGGGACTTCCTGGACCGCAAGCTGGCCACCAACTGAGCCAACGTCAGCTGCGATCGGAGCGCTGGCGGCGTCGCGGCCGCCAGCGGGTGGACGCGAGACGCACAAACACGACATGACGCACCATCAAAGGATGAAACAATCATGTACGCCCGCCGGCATTTACTTTCGCGTCGCGGCTTTTGCCTGTGCTGCATGGCCGCTTTCGCCGGCGCTGTTACCGGCGGCTGGCTCACACCTCGGGAAGCATTTGCCGAGGCACGCGGCATCGTCAGCCTGATCAAGGACGGTGCCGCCGTATCGCCCATAGCCACCCACAAATTGCGCGGCAACGTGAGTGTGCTTGAGGGTTCCGGCGGCAACGTCGCGGTCCTCACTGGACCCGACGGCAAGGTGCTTGTCGATGCCGGCATCGGGGTTTCCCGCCCTCAAATGACGAGGGCGCTCGCCAATCTCGGCCCCGAGCCGATCACACATTTGATCAACACGCATTGGCATTTTGATCACACCGACGGCAATGCATGGCTTCGCTCGGCCGGAGCGAAGATCATCGCTCACGAAAACACCCGCAAATATCTCTCACAGACCCAGCGCGTCGAGGAATGGGACTATAACTTCCGGCCATTGCTCCCGGATGGATTACCCAGCGAAGTGTTCGCCGACAGGCGCGATCTGCAGCTCAATCGGGCGTCCATCGCACTGAAACGTTGCGGCCCGGCGCACACCGACAGCGACATCTCCGTCACGTTTGGCGAAGCAGATATCGTCCATGTCGGTGATACCTATTGGAACGGCATTTATCCCTTCATCGACTATTCGACGGGCGGCAGCATCGACGGAATGATCGCTGCGTCCGACGCTAATCTCGCCGCGACAACCGGCAAGAGATCATCATTCCGGGTTACGGCCATCCGGTCAGCAACCGAGCGGAGCTCCAGGACTTTCGCGACATGCTGGTCGTGATCCGGGAGAATGTCGCGAAGCTGAAGCGCCTGGGACGAACGCGCGACGAAACCGTGGTGGCCAAACCTACGGCTGCGTTCGACGGCAAGTGGGGCAACTTCGTGATCGATCCCGGTTTTTTCACTCGGTTGGTCTACGAAGGCGTTTGATCGCCAAATCGGATTTCGGAGCGTCTGCTCGGTTGAAACATGAGCGCCGTCGAACAATTTTGGCCGGCAGCCGCAGGCTGGGACCACTCACTGCCTCTATTCATCGCCGCCGCGACCAACTTGGATCAGGAGATTTCGTAATGGGCAAGCTCAACGGAAAAGTCGCAGTGATCACCGGCGCAACGAGTGGCATAGGTTTGGCCGCGGCAAAACGGTTTGCGGCGGAAGGCGCCCGTGTATTCATGACCGGCCGCCGCAAAAGGGAACTCGATGCGGCGATCAACGAAGTTGGCAACAATTCGCGAGGCATTCAGGGTGATGTAGCGAACCTAGCCGATCTCGACCGCCTTTTTGAGATCGTGAAGGATGAAGCCGGCGCCATCGACATTCTATTCGCCAACGCAGGTGGCGGGGAATTTTCCGCTCTCGGCGCTATTACGGAAGAGCATTTCGACAGAACTTTTGGAGTCAACGTAAAAGGCACGCTCTTCACAGTCCAGAAGGCGCTGCCGCTTCTCAGGGACCATAGCTCGATCATCCTTACCGGATCGACCGCTGCGACGACTGGCACGCCTGGGTTCAGCGTCTACGGCGCCAGCAAGGCAGCAATCCGCAACTTCGCGCGCAGTTGGATTCTTGATCTGGTCGGCCGAGGGATTCGCGTCAATATACTTGTCCCCGGCGCCACCTCTACTCCCGGCTGGCACGAGCTCGCGCCATCCGAGGAGGCCCACAATGAGATGATCCGGTTCGTGTCGACAAGAACGCCGTTAGGGCGTCTCGCTGACCCCGACGAAACCGCAAGCGCAGCCCTCTTCCTTGCTTCCAGCGACAGCAGCTTCGTCACGGGAAGCGAGTTGTTTGTCGATGGCGGCTCCGCGCAGATCTAGGTTTCAGGTTACGTCGTCGGGACCGTGACCAACCGCTTACCAATCGAAACACTGACTGAAAGGAGAAAGATCATGCCTGAACAACGCCCGCCGCTGCCGCCATTCACCCGCGAATCCGCCATCCAGAAGGTTCGCGGTGCAGAAGATGGCTGGAACAGCTGCAATCCCGAACGCGTGTCGCTCGCCTATACTGTTGACAGCTATTGGCGCAATCGCTCGACTTTTGTGCAGGGACGCGAGGCTATCGTCGCCTTCCTGACCGGCAAGTGGGTGCGTGAACTGGATTATCGGCTGATCAAGGAACTTTGGGCCTTCACGGACAACCGCATCGCCGTTCGCTTCGCTTATGAATATCACGACGATTCCGGCAACTGGTTCCGCGCCTATGGCAATGAGAATTGGGAATTCGATGAAAACGGCCTGATGCAAAAACGCTTTGCCTGCATCAATGATTTGCCAATTCAGGAATCAGAATGCAAATTCTTGTGGAACCGCTCCGGACCACGTCCGGCCGATCATCCGGGCCTGTCGGAGTTAGGGTTGTAATCTGTGCCTAAGACCATCACCGTACGTTCGGACGTCATTCCGGTCCTTGCCGAGATCTTCCGCGAACATGGCTTCGAAGGCGCGAGCCACCATCGGCCAGAAGACCGGACTCGGCAACGGGCCGACCTTTCCGTCCCGGTCGGCAACCAGTGCGTGACGACGCCACCGCCCTTTCGCTCTTCCGGGAAGCGCGGAAATCTCGAAGTTGGACTCACGGATCTGCCAGATCGTCAGGGTTCTCGTGCCATCTAGCCAACCATCTAGCGACTCGCAGGGAGCAATGAATGGCCCACAAATTCGCCGAAATCGCGTTCACTGACGCAGTGAAGTCCGTGCAGCAAACGATGGGCAGCCGCAGCGCTTATGCCCGCCGTGAAGCCGGTTCTGATATCAACGGCCAGCTTGGGCCAGATGAGATCAAGTTTCTCGCCGAGCGCGACAGCTTCTACATTGCTTCGGTCTCGGAGATCGGATGGCCCTACGTGCAGTTCCGTGGTGGGCCGGCTGGATTCCTGAAGGTCCTTGACGAACAGACTCTGGGCTTTGCGGATTTCCGGGGCAACCGGCAGTACATTACCACCGGCAACGTCGCCGAGGACGACCGTATTTCGCTGTTCCTGATGGACTATCCGAACAGGCGCCGTCTCAAGATCTTCGGTCGAATGCATGTCATCGGTACCCGAGATGATCCGGCGCTCACGGCAAGGCTGACAATCGGGGATTATGCTGCAGTGGTCGAACGAGTGATGCTCATCAAGGTCGAGGCCTTCGACTGGAACTGCCCGCAACACATAACGCCCCGCTTTACTGAAAACGAGATTGCGGCAGCTTTCGCGGCTCACCGGGAGGGCAATGCCAAGAATCGCGGGCCGGCATCGTAGCGAACCCATTGAGGAGTGGACGGATGCAGGACAATTCCCAGACCTCGGAAGCGCCGATCTTTGGCGTACTTCTGGCCGCCGGCGAGGCGCCCAACTTCAGCCCTGGCGGCGCAGTCCGCATTCTTACCCGCTTTCCGATGGGCCACTACCGCGTACCCACTTATCTGCGCGGCAAGGAAAGCTCGTCGAGGTCGTCATCGAGCCGACAGCCGTCGATAACGAGGAAGAAGGTTACGGCACTTTCCGATTGGAGCAGCGTTGAAGCTCAGAGACCGCTTCGATCTACGGGATGTCGGCGATAGGTTCGAAAATCATGTCTCAAACCACCAACCGGGTCTTCGGTGCGCGTCGCGATCAGGCGTTTCCCACGCTGGCTGAGGCCGACATCGATCGCATGCGCCGGTTCGGCGAGACCAGCGCCTATGCCGCCGGCGAGCACATCGTCACGGCCGGCGATGTGGCGCCCGGCTTGATCGTCGTCCTGTCGGGTAGAGTGGAGATCACCCAGGATGGCGGGCTCGGCCGGCGTGAAACGATCGTCACGCATGGTCCAGGCAGCTTCGTCGGCGAACTGGCGCAGCTTTCGGCTCGTCCCTCGCTGGTGAATTCGTAGGCCGCCGAGCCCGTGGAGGCGTTGGTCATCGCCTCGCAGCGGCTGCGCGACCTGATGGTGCAAGAGGCCAATCTCGGTGAGCGCATCATGCGGGCACTGATCCTGCGCCGTGTCGGGCTGCTGGAAAGCGCCACCAGCGGACCAATCATCATCGGATCCGTCGACAATAGTGATGTATCGCGGCTGCAGGGTTTCCTGGCCCGCAGCGGCCAGCCGCTCCGCGTGCTTGATTCCGGCAGCGATCCTTGCGCGAAAACCCTGGTCGAGCGCTTCGAGGTCGACCCTCACCATCTGCCGATCGTGCTGTGTCCGAACGGCCGGCTGCTGATGAACCCGAGCGAGAAGGACCTCGCCCGCTGCATCGGCCTGTTGCGGCCGATCGATGCCGACAAACTGTACGACGTCGCCATCGTCGGCGCCGGACCGGCGGGGTTGGCTGCTGCGGTCTATGCGGCTTCCGAAGGGCTGTCGACGATCGTGCTCGATTGCCGGGCTTTCGGCGGGCAGGCCGGCGCCTCCTCGCGCATCGAGAACTAACTCGGCTTCCCAACCGGCATTTCGGGCATGGCGCTGATGGCGCGTGCCTATAATCAGGCGCAAAAATTCGGTGTCGAAATGGTGATACCGGACGAGGCGAAGCTGCTGAGCGCCGGAACCGACGGTGCCCGTTACACGCTTGATATCGGCGACGGCGAGACCGTGCGGACGCGCACCGTTGTGATCGCCAGCGGCGCGCGCTATCGTCGCCTCGATATGGCGCAGTTCGAGGGATCGTGCGTGCACTATTGGGCGTCGCCGATCGAAGCACGGCTTTGCCAGGGCCAGGAAGTGGCATTGGTCGGCGCCGGCAATTCGGCCGGACAGGCGGCAGTCTACCTGGCCAGCCACGTGCGCAAGGTGGCGCTGCTGGCGCGTGGCGGCAGCCTCGACACCAGCATACGCGCTACCTGGTCGAGCGCGTCAAGGCACAGCCGAATATCGAGGTGCTGACCGGGACTAAAATCGAAGCGCTGGAAGCCGAAGGGGGCAGCCTTGGCCAGGTGCGATGGCGCAACCGCGCCAGCGGCGCGGAAACGACGCGCCCGATCCGCCATCTCTTTCTGTTCATCGGCGCCGACCCGAATACGGACTTGGTTGGTGCACTGCAATGTGGCGCTGGGTGCCAAGGGTTTCGTCCGCACCGGATCCTACATAGGGTCGGGGCATGGTGTGATGGAGACCAGCCGCAGCGGAGTGTTCGCCATCGGCGACGTTCGCGCCGGCTCGGTCAAGCGCGTCGCGGCGGCTGTCGGCGAAGGCGCCCCGGCGTTGGCGGCGTTGCACGCATATCTCGCGCGGGACGGCAGCCACGCCGTCGCGCCTGAACTGGCCAGGAGAGCGTGATGGCAGACGAATGCAGGCATGCGGCAGTCGTTCAGGATGTGACGCCGAGCTCACTCGGCTGCGAGGAATGCCTGAAGAGCGGTTCGCAATGGGTGCATCTGCGGCTCTCCCGCACATGCGGCCATGTCGGCTGCTGAGACGACTCGCCCAACCGTCACGCCACCAAGCACTTTCACGCGACCCGCCATCCGATCATCGAGGGCTACGATCCGCCGGAAGGTTGGGGATGGTGCTACATCGATGAGGTCTTTCTCGACCTTGGCGACCGCGTCACGCCGCAGAACGGCCCGATCCCGCGATTTTATTGAGCTGCATGCGAAACAATGGCGAACGAGAGTGTTTCGTCTAACGAAGAGTCTGCCTCCTGCGCCCCGTGCGCCCGGGCTTGGCCGCAAGCACGGCTTTAACGGCCTCGCGGCCCTCGGCGAGGTCAAGCGATGACGGTCGCCTTGCTCGGCCTAGAGGGCTGGGTCATGGACGCTCATCCCATTTGCAGAAGGCACGGTGAGCGGGCTCCGTCGTGGAACTCGTACGAATGGCTGACGCGTTGGGCCAGAGCCAAGCTAAGCCCACCCGAATAGACCAAAGTCTAGTCTCGCCACCACCATGTGCGAGGCGCGCCGGACTCCCGTCCAGTTGCGGAATATCGATCCTCCCTCCATCATGACCAGCGTGAAGAAACAAAAAGAAACCACGACGCGGGCGCCGCTGATCGCCTGTGTAGACGACGATGCCAGCGTGAGGGAAGCGCTGGAAGGTCTCCTAGTGGCCTTCAATTTTGAGGTCGCCACGTTTGCTTCAGCTGAGAGCTTTCTGGCATCGGGTTCCATCGATACCGTTTCGTGCCTAATAACCGACGTAAGGCTAGGAGGAATGTCCGGGTTGCAGCTTCAGAAGAGCCTGATCGCCAGAGGCCGTCTGATCCCGACGATAGTCATCACCGCATTCTCCGAAAAAGGGTTTCGCGAATCAGCGATGGAGAATGGAGCGATAGCGATGCTGCTGAAACCGATCACTGCGAATCGGCTCCTAGCCGCCGTGAACACGGCTCTGAATCGCGGCAAGCCTTGACTGTATCGAAGGTTCATCCGGGATGATGTATCAGAGACAGAGGCAGTATCTTGAGAACGCCTGAGGGATGCGTACATGCACGGGTTGGAATCGCAGATGTCCACGGGTAGCGGCTGGACAGGTGAGGCGCCGGAGCCATTCGGGGAGCGCCCTTTGCGTTTCCGACGGTTCTGCGTGTTGCCGCGATCGCGTGTCTTGCTATGCGACGGTCGTCCGGTCCCGATCGGCAGCAGGGCTTTCGATCTCCTGACGGCATTATTGCGGGTGCGTGGCAGGATCGCCGAGAAGAATAGCATCCTGAAGTGCGTATGGCCGTCCACTATCGTCGACGACAGTAACCTTCGATTTCAGATGGCCGCGCTGCGAAGGGTGCTCGGGTCGGACGGAGATATGATCAAGACCATCCCTGGCCGCGGTTACCTTTTCGCGGACGATGACGTCACGGAGAATGCGGCGCCTCCACCCATGCAGAAAACATCGGAACACGAGACTGTGCAGGTCCCAGGATGGCTGCGGCTGGTTTCGAATCCCGAAGTCCCGTCTCGCACTGCGGCGCCTTATGTAGCTGTGATAGACGACGAGCCCGAGATTAGGGAGGCCTTGGTCGGCTTAATGGAGTCGGCGGGCCTATGCGCTGAGGCTTTTCCCTCAGTGCGCGCTTTCCTCGATAGCGATCGTCCTTCGCCGCCAAGCTGTCTTGTGCTGGACGCATGGCTTCCCGAACACGGCGGACTGGATTTTCAGGCCGACCTGGCCAAGGCAAAGGTGCGGCTTCCACTGATCTTCATAAGCGGTCACGCCGATGTGGCAATGTCGGTGCGCGCCATGAAAGCAGGGGCGATTGAATTCCTGACCAAGCCGGTCCGGCACGAGGAGCTCCTGAACGCGATCAAATTTGCAATGGCTGCTGACATTGCCGCTTTCCGACCTGGTTCGTCACCAGAGCATATGAGGCAGTTGAGGTCGTGATTTAGCGAAGTCTCTGGTCACCAAACAATTTGAGATCTCCAGCTCACCCGAACCTGAACCCATTCGCACTGGCTTCGGTGGAGAACATATATTAAGTGGAGGACATATATTAAAACGATGTCGATCACCGTTTGTATGGTGGCGCGTTTCGGCCGGCCGTGATCGTGAAGGGACCTGCAATGCAGGGTGAGCTTGGCGGTGCCGTTGATGAGTTACCCGGACTTCTATGGACGGCCGCGCCCGACGGACAAATTGACTTTCTGAATCAACGCTGGCGCGAATACACCGGTGTGGCCTTAGCAGAGTTTCATGGCCGAGGTTGGCAGACTCGCGTCCACCCGGAGGACCTTCCCCGACTTCTCGCCGGCTGGCGAAGCGTTCCAGTGTCGAGCGCGCCCATTGAAGCGGACGTTCGTCTGCGTGGGGCGGACGGGGAATATCGCTGGTTCCTGTTTCTCGCTCATCCCTCTCTTGACTCAGCCGGCCAAGTCATCAAGTGGTCGGGATTCAGCACCGACATCGACAATCGAAAGCGTGCCGAAGAGGAATTGCGGGAGAGCGCAGCGAGATTCCGAGACTACGCCGAAACTGCCTCCGATTGGCTGTGGGAAATTGGTACGGACTACAATTACACGCTGTTGACTGAGAATGCGTTTGGTTCACACCCAGCGGATCGAATCGGCACGAAGTGCTGGGATCATGCTCTCGACTTCGAAACGGAACCGGAGAAGTGGCGGCTTGTTCTTGAGACCCTTGATGCACGCAGACCGTTTCGCGACTTCGTATTCTGCTCTGCGGACGGCACCGGCTCTCCGATGTACGTAAAAGCCAGCGGCAAGCCTGTGTTCGACGCCGCCGGAGAATTCAGCGGCTACCGCGGCACAGGGTCCGATGTGACGGCAATCATTCGCGCCGAGCGCGCGGAAGCGTCCTTGCGGACAGCGCAGGCCGACCTCGCTCACATGAGCCGCGTTACGACTTTGGGGCAGCTCACGGCCTCTATTGCCCATGAGCTCACTCAGCCGATCGCGGCCGCGCTCCTCAACGCTGAGACCGCGCTGAGGTGCCTTATTCGCGAGCCGCCAGACGTCGTACGCGCGACACAGGCGATCAACCGCTTCGTGAACGACGGCATGCGCGCCACGGACATTATTGATCGGACGCGCGCGCTGGTTAAGAAGACGCCTGCACGAAAGGACAACCTGGAAATTAATCTTGCAATTTCGGAAATTGTTGGACTGACTCGCAGTGAAGTATCGAAAAATGGTGTTCAGCTGCAGACCCAGCTAGCGGAGGGCTTGCCAGTGGTTCAAGGCGATCGCGTACAGCTTCAACAAGTCATGCTGAATTTGATCATGAACGCCGTCGAGTCGATGAGCCAAATGAGTGACGAGCGTCGAGAACTGCTGATTAGCACCCAACCCGAAGACGATTGCGTTCTGGTTGCGGTGCGGGATTCTGGCCCAGGGCTGCCCGAAGTCGCCTTGGAGCGAGCCTTTGAGGCGTTCTATACGACGAAGTCTAGCGGCTTAGGGATGGGACTATCGATCTGCCGTTCAATCGTGGAGGCTCACGGAGGACGATTGTGGGCGGCCGCGAATTTTCCAAAAGGTGCCGCTTTTCAATTCACTGTGCCTGTCATCTCGGATCTCCGGGCCTGACAGAAGTCTTCGATATTTACCGATAATTTGGCGCGCCCCATACGGTTCGAACGTCGACCTTGCCTTCGGGGGGCAGAACTCCCGTTCTAACCGCTGCTATAGTATGAATCAGATGTTCGCCGAGCCCTCGCGGCTTCCCTTCCACGGTCGAGCCTTCTCCGCCGGCGCTTCCACTTAGCAGAGGGGCGATTTCATCGCATGTCCACATCACGGCCAGCTTGAGAGCGTCGTCGATATGAACATAGCCTTGAGTACCTCCCCTCGCGGCTTGGCCGAGAAGCGCCGCAATCGTCGACTCGGAAAATCCTAAATTCGCCAGCCACGCTACAAAAGGTGTGGCGCAGCGTGTGGGGAGTGACGCCTTCGATGTTGGCCCCGGCGCACAACCGGGCAAGACAGCTATTCGTCGCCGTAAAGCGACCCTCGTCCACGGTGACTTCGCCGATGTTGATGCCGATGCGGACGTCGAACCTGTCCTCCCCAGCTACAGAGGCGTTGCGCTCTGCCATTCCGCGCTGGAGAGCCACGGCACATTCGACAGCGCCGACCACGCTGCCGAACTCCGCGAGAAGGCCATCGCCCATGAGCTTAAAGATCCGCCCATGATGCCGCGCAATCTCGGGCTCAAAAAGCTCAGTGCGTCGCGCCCGAAGGCGGTCAAAGGTGCCCGCTTCGTCTTGCTCCATAAGTGCGGAGTATCCGACCACGTCGGCAGCCAGAATTGCAGATAATCGGCGCTCCATGTCTTAGCTCCTAACATGAATTCCGCGCCAAACACTGTACATGACTTTGCCGCATGTTTCACGCGCGGCTACAGAGTTGATCACCAAAAGCGTGGTCTACTGGTTGCATGACTCGTTACGACAACCAGTTCGCTCACGCTTACTTCGCTTGTGTTCTCGACCACCGTCACTGCGGCCTCTGTACCTGGGCTACGAATGTCCGCCTAAGGTTCGGATCGCGAAGTTCCCCGCCGCATTGGCGAAGGTCCTAAGATGGCGCTTCTTTCTCGTTCCGATCGAGGAAGGTACGAAAGAAAACCACCTCTCGCGACCCTCCCTTGTCGCTCCCGATCAAAGCGACGGTTTTGCAACTGACTTTTGCACAGTCGCAGAATTCAACGGCCCTGCCGGCCGGCACGGGTCTCGGTCTCGAGCCTGTTGACGGGGTCAACGAGGTTGAAGAAGCGCCCGCGTGCGCCGTTGTGGATGAGAGAACGGGCAATGGCGATGGCCAGATGCGACTTGTGTGCCTGTCCCGCCGACCAGGCATTGCGCCGATCGGCGACGAAGGCGCCCGCCAACCGCTTCATCGCCGACATCCACCTGCCGCTCCACAATGCCCGCTTCGCCAGGCCGCCCGAGATTGCCGACAGCGGCTCCTCCTCGATGCACTGGATCTCGGTCAACTGGTCAGGACCGGCGGCGACGAAGGCGAGAATGGTGGCGCTCGCGCGCCGCCATTCTTGCTTTCTTACGTGAAATACCTACTATAGGTATTTCAAAAGGAAGTACGGCGATGAAGCAATTCACATTCTCGGACATGAATCGGGTGTCAGGCGAAATCCTCGAAACGGCATTGATCGAGCCGGTGGCCCTGACCAAGCGCGGCAAGGAAAAGCTCGTCATCCTGTCCGCTGCTCAGTACCACCAACTCGTCGGCCAGCCGCATTCTGTCGCCTATACGCTCGAGGACGCTCCTGATGAAGTCCACAATGAACTCATGACAGGACTGGATGCAATAATTTCCGGCGACAAGCCGCATGTTTAAAGCCGGCGATCTGTTCCGATATTATTACCTATGGGCGCGGGAAGCAGACGCCGGCGAGGAATCCGGACGCAAGGCGAGGCCGGTTTGCGTCGTTGTCCGGACGCCAGCAAGCCCGCAGCCTTGTTTCTCTTTCCGCTGACTTCGCAAAAACCCGACCGGTCGCGCCCGCATCTCGCCATCAGCGAAATCGAATGCCGCCGCGGCGGCCTCGACTACCCGTCATGGCTGATCCTGAACGAATATAACCGGGTGCAGGTCGATGAAGCCTATGATCTGGTGACGACCACGCCGATTGGCGCGTTCAGTCCCGCATTTGTCCGCAAGATTGCTGGCGTGATCAAAGAGACGGCGGCGCAGCGTCGATTGCGCGGCATCGTTCGCAAATAGCCGGACTGATTGCAGGCCTCCGGTCCTTACTCGCTCGAGCGGGCCAGGACCGCGCGAGGAGCGCCCCTACGCCCCTCCCCTCGCACTCCCCTCCCCACCAGGGCCGCCGCTCTGTTTCGCGATGTGGGGTCACTTCAGCCTGTCGTCATTGTCGGCAAGTCGAACGCCATAGCCAGGTCCTGGACCACTCCAGCGACAAGGCGACGGAGAACCGGCCTGCGGCCGGTTGGCGATTTGCCGATTGATGATGTTGATAGGCGGCCCCGGGGCCCCGAAGGCCGCGTTATCGGGCAGCTCCAAAGTGGCAGTTCGCAATCTTTATGCTGCGCGCGCACCATACGGCAGGCCCTGCCCCGGCGCGCAACCCTTAAGGGTTCTCCTCTGCGCTTCGCTCCGTTGCGACCTGCGGTGCACTTGCATGTCCTGCCGAATTCGAGCTTCGCGATTGCGCACAACCACTTTGGAGGATCTACCTCATGAAAACGCTCGTGCCCTTCTGCCAGAAAACCCGCCGCCGCCTTCGTTTGTACATCAATCGGCAAATCGCCAACTGTCCCATAAGGGCGGCCAGCTTAAACTCTCCGTCGCGTTCTCGCTTCCGTTGCTCGCCAAGCTCGAGGTGAGCTATCAGGTGCAGTTCGACGAAAAAGCAGATAACGGAACAAACCGAAGTGAGCGACGGAGCCGCGGGCGCGCCCCCCACGCGGGGGGGGCGGAGGGGGGGAGGGTGGACGCGCAACCACGACCGCGGGGGGGGGGGACGCACAAAAACGGGGT
>NZ_JAMYOT010000029.1:0-68552 GCF_040320005.1 Mesorhizobium sp. M0816
CGGCAGGACAGAGGGGGGCGCGACAGAACGCGACCTGTCACGGCACACCGCCTCATGACGCAACGCCCGGCAGTTTCACCGCACCCGCAGCCTTCACCGCCGCGCCGCTGCGTATCATGGCGATGGCCTTCTCCATGTCGGGGTGGAAGTGCCGGTCGTTGTCGAGATGCGGCACCTCTGCCCTGACCAGCCGGCGCACCGCCTCCAGTGCCGCGCTCGAGGCCAGCGGTGCGTGGAAATCGCAGCCTTGCGCGGCGGCCAGTAATTCGATGCCGATGACGGCCGTCGCATTCTCGACCATGCCGATGAGGCGGCGCGCGCCATGCGCCGCCATCGAGACGTGGTCTTCCTGGTTGGCCGAGGTCGGGATCGAATCGACGCTGGCCGGATAGGCCTTTTGCTTGTTTTCAGAAACCAGTGCTGCCGCCGTGACCTGAGGGATCATGAAACCGGAATTCAGACCCGGCTTGGGCGTGAGGAAGGCCGGCATGCCCGACAGCGCCGGATCGACCAGCATGGCGATGCGCCGCTCCGACAGCGAGCCGATCTCGCAGACGGCGAGTGCGATCATGTCGGCGGCGAAGGCGACCGGCTCGGCATGGAAATTGCCGCCCGAAAGTGCGGAGTCGTCCTCGGCAAAGATCAGCGGATTGTCGGTGACGCCGTTGGCCTCGGTGCCGAGCGTCTCGGCGGCCTTGCGGAGCACGTCGAGTGCTGCGCCCATCACCTGCGGCTGGCAGCGCAGGCAATACGGATCCTGCACGCGCTCGTCGCCGACGCGGTGCGATTCACGGATGGCGCTGCCGGCCATCAAATTGCGCAACGCCTCGGCCGTCTCGATCTGGCCGCGATGTTTCCTGAGCAGATGGATGCGTGGATCGAACGGAGCGTCGGAGCCCTTGGCGGCATCGGTCGACAGCGCGCCGGCGACCAGTGCCGACTGGTAGAGCACTTCCGCCTCGAACAAAGCGGCAAGCGCATAGGCGGTCGAAAACTGGGTGCCGTTGAGCAGCGCCAGGCCTTCCTTGGCGCCCAGTGTCACCGGCTCCAACCCATGCGAAACGAAGGCGACCTTGGCGGGAAAGCGGCCATGCGGGGTAAAGCACTCGCCGACGCCGATCATCACGGCGGTCATGTGCGACAGCGGCGCAAGGTCGCCGGAAGCGCCGACCGAGCCTTGCGCCGGCACCACGGGGATAACGTCGTTGGCCAGCATCGCCTCGATCAGCTCGATCGTCCGCGGCCGCACGCCGGAGGCGCCCTGTGCCAGGCTGGCCAGCTTCAGCGCCATCATCAGCCGGCAGATTGCGACGGGCATCGGCTCGCCGACGCCGGCGGCATGAGACAGCACGATGTTTCGCTGCAACGTTTCCAGATCGGCGGCGGGGATGCGGACGCTGGCCAGCTTGCCGAAGCCGGTATTGATGCCATAGACCGGCTCGCCCTTGGCAACGATCCTGGCGACGGCCTCGGCGCTGGCCTTGATCTTCGGCCGGCAGGCATCGTCGAGCCTCAGTGCGGCGCCGCGATAGATGGCGCGCCAATCGGCCAGCGTGGCATTGCCCGGCCTTAGCTTGAGTTCGGTCATTGTCCCCTCCAGATGCGGGCATGCAGCGGGTTGAAGCCCATGCGGTAGACGAGTTCGGCCGGGCGCTCGACGTTCCAGATCGCCAGATCGGCGGATTTTCCGGCCTCCAGCGTACCGGTCTGTCCAAGCAGCCCGAGCGCGCGGGCAGCCTCGCGGGTAACGCCGGCAAGGCATTCATCGACGGTCAGGCCGAACAACGTCGCGGCCATGTTCATGGTCAGCAGCAGCGAGGTCAGCGGCGACGTGCCGGGATTGTTATCGGTGGCAACGGCCATCCTGACGCCATGCTGGCGAAACAAGGCGATCGGCGGCTTCTTGGTCTCGCGGATGAAGTAGTAGGCGCCGGGCAGGATGGTCGCCACGGTTCCTGCCTTCGCCATCGCCGCCGCACCCGCCTCGTCGGTGTATTCGAGGTGGTCGGCCGATAGCGCACCATAGCGCGCCGCAAGTTCGGCGCCGTGCAGATTGGACAGCTGGTCCGCATGGAGCTTGACCGGCAGGCCCGCCGCCTTCGCGGCATCGAACACGCGGGCGATCTGCTCCGGCCAAAAGGCAATGCCTTCGCAAAACCCGTCGACGGCATCGGCCAGGCCCTCGGCAGCGACGGCCGGCAAAATCTGCTTTGCAACAAGATCGATAAAGGCGTCCTTGTCACCTTTTGCTTCGGGCGGCAGCGCATGAGCGCCGAGGAAAGTGGTCCTGACTGTCACCGGCCGCTCACCGCCCAGCCGTCGTGCGGCGCGCAGCGACTTCTTCTCGTTTTCGAGGTCGAGACCGTAGCCGGATTTAA
Organism: Mesorhizobium sp. M0816; assembly: GCF_040320005.1. Classification (NCBI taxonomy): domain Bacteria; kingdom Pseudomonadati; phylum Pseudomonadota; class Alphaproteobacteria; order Hyphomicrobiales; family Phyllobacteriaceae; genus Mesorhizobium; species Mesorhizobium sp. M0816. Next base: position 2,379 of record NZ_JAMYOT010000029.1, read on the forward strand.
TCTCGACGGTGGTGACGCCTTCGGCAATCAGCGCATCGAGGCGCGGCAGCGACTGGCCGACCAGTTCGTCCTCGCTCGCCGCGCGCAACGCCTTGACCGACGAGACGATGCCGCCGCCGGCCTTGGCAACCTCCTCATAGCTGGCGCCGGCCAGCCGCATCTCGAATTCATTGGCACGGTTGCCGGCGTGGACCAGATGGGTGTGGCAGTCGATCAGGCCGGGCGTAATCCAGCGGCCTTCGCAGTCGGTCGCCTCGGCGCCCTCGCGGAGAGCCGCCGGCATGTCGACTTCCGGCCCGGCATAGACGATCCGGCCGTTGCGCACGGCGACCGCACCGTGCTCGACGACGCCTGACCCGGCGCTGCTTTCGGCCATGGTCGCGAGGCGCGCATTGCGCCAGAGGCGAAGCTCTCCTGCCCGGCTTTTGCTCTCTGCAGCCATCATCTTTTCCGTTTCAATAGGTGACGATTATGTATATACATATGAAAAGGCACTGCAAGCGCTATCATCGCACGGCAGACCGGGATTTGGAGAAAAACGTGACAGCAATCTTTGCGGAACAGGCGCTTCTGCCCGACGGCTGGCACAGCAATGTGCGGATCGTCATCTCCGACGGCAGGATCGCCACGGTCAAGGCGAATACCTCGCTCCTGCCTGGCGACGAGCGCCGTGCCATCCTGCTATCAGGGATGCCGAACCTGCACAGCCATGCCTTCCAGCGCGGCATGGCCGGCCTTGCCGAATTGCGCGGCCCTTCCGCCGACAGTTTCTGGAGCTGGCGCGAGGTGATGTACCGTTTCGCGCTGTCGATGACGCCGGACCAGGTCGAGGCGGTCGCGGCCCAGCTCTATGTCGAGATGCTGGAGGCCGGGTTCTCGCGCGTCGGCGAGTTTCACTATCTCCACCACGACCGCGACGGCCGGCCCTATGCCAACATCGCCGAGATGGCGGAGCGCATTGTTGCTGCAGCGTCCGAGACAGGCATCGGGCTGACTTTGCTGCCGGTGTTCTACGCGCATTCCTCTTTCGGCGGCGCTGCGCCAAATGACGGCCAGCGCCGGTTCATCAACGATGTGAACCAGTTCTCGCGGCTTGTTGAGAAATGCCGCGAATCCATTCGCGCGCTGAATCAAGGCGTCGTGGGCGTCGCCCCGCACAGCCTGCGTGCCGTGACACCGGAGGAACTGGAAAACATCACGGTGATGGCGCCGGAGGGGCCTATCCACATCCACATCGCCGAGCAGATGAAGGAGGTCGAGGATTGTCTTGCCTGGTCCGAGGCGCGGCCGGTCGAATGGCTGCTTGCCAACGCCAAGGTCGACCGGCGCTGGTGTCTCATCCACGCCACCCACATGACCGAGACCGAGACGACCGATTTGGCGAAAAGCGGCGCCGTTGCCGGCCTCTGCCCGATCACCGAGGCCAATCTCGGCGACGGCACCTTTGCCGCGTCCTTGTTCATGCAGCATGGCGGCCGCTTCGGCATCGGCTCGGATTCGAACGTACTGATCGGCGTGCCGGACGAGTTGCGGCAGCTCGAATATTCGCAGCGCCTCGCCCACCGCGCCCGCAACGTGCTGGCGGTGGCCGGTGGCTCGACCGGCCGTGCTTTGTTCGATGCAGCGCTCGATGGTGGCAGTGCCGCGTTGGGCGCCGGCCACTCGCAGATCGCAGCAGGTGCCTCGGCCGATTTCGTCTCGCTCGACGGCAAGCATCCATCGCTGGCCGGCAAGACGGGCGATGCAATCCTTGATGCCTGGATTTTTGCCAACGGCACCAAGGTCGATTGCGTCTGGGTGCATGGCAAGAAACTGGTCAGCGGCGGCATGCATGCCAGGCGCGATGCCATCGCCGAGCGGTTCCGCAAGGTGATGACAGCGCTTTCGGCATGAGCATGCTCGGGACAATAAGCGCGGATTCTGGAAGCGCGGACGGCGGCGAGGTTCTTTCGCTGCACCAGCGCATCCTGTCGGACATCAGCGAACGGATCCTGTCGGGTGCCTGGGCGCCCGGCCACCGCATTCCGTTCGAGCATGAACTGACGGCCGAATACAATTGTTCGCGCATGACAGTGAACAAGGCGCTGTCGCAACTGGCCAAGGCCGGGCTGATCGAGCGCCGGCGTCGCTCCGGCAGTTTTGTCCGCCGGCCGCAGTCACAGGCAGCCGTTCTCGAAATCCACGACATCCGGATCGAGGTCGAGGCACTTGGCCTGCCCTACCGCTATGAGCGCATAGCGCGAAACAGAAGGCGCAGCAGCGCCGACGACCGCGCCCTGCTGGAACTCGACGTCGCCGGGCCGGTGCTGGTGCTGGAATGCCGGCATTTCGCCGGCAAGCGGCCGTTCGCCCACGAGCAGCGGCTGATCAACCTGGCTGCCGTGCCGGAGGCCGCCGAAGAGGCGTTTTTCGACACCGCGCCCGGTCCGTGGCTGATCGGCCGTGTGCCGTGGAGTGCGGCCGAGCATCGCATCCGCGCGGTTGCCGCCGAAAAGCACGTAGCGGCGGCACTCGACATCGCGACGGGCGCGCCGTCCCTGGTGATCGAGCGGCGGACATGGAGCGCCGAGCACCCCGTCACCCATGTCCGCTTCACCTATGCGGCCGAGAGCCACACGCTAGTGGCGCGGTTCACGCCGTCGCAGGGGTAAACCCTCCCCCTTGAGGGGAGGGTCGCGGAGCAAATTGCCGCATGGCGGCATTTTGTGACGCGGGGTGGGGTCGGTGCGACCTCGCCGACCCCACCCCGTCTCGCAGTCTCCGCTTCGCTTCGACTACTCGCCGACCCTCCCCTCGAGGGGGAGGGTAAAGAGCCGCATTCTCAAACCGCCGCGGTAACAATAATCTCGACCAGATATTCTGGTCCGGCAAGCTTGGCTTCGCCGGTGGCGCGGGCCGGCGTGTTGCCCTGCGGTACCCATTTGTCCCACTCCGCGTTCATCTCGGCAAAGGTGCTCATGTCGGCCAGCCAGATGATCGCCTGCAGGATCTTGGTTTTGTCGGTGCCGGCCTTGGCCAGCAATTCGTCGATCGCCGCCAGAATGTCCCTGGTCTGGGCACCGACGTTTCCGCCCGGCTTCCCGACCTGACCGGCCAGATAGACGGTGTTGCCGTGGATGACGATCTGGCTCATGCGCGGGCCTACATCGATACGACGAATGCTCATTGGATATTCCTTCTCTTCTTGTCGGTGCGCCTGTTTAGGGGCCGGGTTCGCCGGGGGCAAGGCCGCTCGAGCGGAACTTCTTGAGCCAAGCCAAAGCAGACAAGATGACGGCCCGGCCGCAATTCCGCCCGATTGGCTTGTTGACTAATGTAATAACATCACATATCGAATCCGCCCCTGCAGCGCCGATCATCGCCCCCTTGGATCGTCACATGAGCCAAACCTGCCTGACCTTCCGCGACCTCACGCTGGGCTACAATAGCCATCCTGCGGTCCACCACCTCAATGGTACGATCCGCAAGGGATCGCTGACGGCGGTGGTCGGCGCCAACGGCTCCGGCAAGTCGACGCTGATGAAGGGCATTGTCGGCGTCCTGAAGCCGATGGCCGGCGCGGTGATCCGGGCGCCCGGCGTACGCGCCGCCTATCTGCCGCAGCAATCGGAACTCGACCGCTCCTTTCCGGCCCGGGTCGTCGACCTGGTTTCGCTTGGTCTGTGGCCGCGGCGCGGCATGCTCGGCCGTTATACGAGGGAAGATCGCGTCTCGGTCAGCGAGGCGCTGATGGCCGTCGGCCTCGGCGGCTTCGAAAAGCGCCCGATCGACACGTTGTCGGGCGGCCAGCTGCAGCGCACGCTGTTTGCCCGCGTGCTGTTGCAGGATGCCGAGCTCATCCTGCTCGACGAGCCGTTCAACGCCGTCGATGCCAAGACGGTCGGTGACCTGATCGCGCTGATCAAGCGCTGGCACGGCGAGGAACGCACGATCATGGTTGTGGTCCACGATCTCGATCTGGTGCGGCAGAATTTCCCCGAAACACTGCTGCTGGCGCGCCAGCCGATCGCCTGGGGAGAGACCAGGGAGACGCTGCGGCCGGAGAATTTGTTGCGCGCGCGCCGCTTCCACGAAGCCTGGGAGGACAACGCGCCATGGTGTGAGCCCGGCGAGCATGATCACCAGCACGGTGGCCACGAGCACGGCCATGACCACGACCATTATCACGGCTCCGGGCCGAGGACGGCATGATGGACGTGCTTTACGGTCTTTTCGTCGCTCCTTTCGCCGACTACGCCTTCATGCAGCGGGCGCTCGCCGGTTCGATGATGCTGTCGCTCGGCGCCTGCCCGGTCGGCGTGTTCCTGATGCTGCGGCGCATGAGCCTGTCCGGCGACGCCATGGCGCATGCCATCCTGCCCGGTGCTGCCGCCGGCTTCCTGTTCTATGGCCTGGAGATCCTGCCGATGACTATCGGCGGACTGATCGCCGGCATCATCGTGGCGCTCGGCGCCGGCGCCGTCTCGCGCTTCACCATTCAGCGCGAGGACGCCTCGATGGCGGCCTTCTATCTGATTTCGCTGGCCATCGGCGTGCTCATGGTATCGATCCGCGGTTCCAGCGTCGATCTCATGCATGTGCTCTTCGGCACCGTGCTGGCGCTCAACAACGAGGCGCTGACGCTGATCGGCGGCATCGTCGTGGTGACGCTGGTCAGCCTCGCCATCTTCTGGCGGGCGCTGGTCGCCGAATGCCTCGACCCTTTGTTCCTGCGCTCGGTCAGCCGGATGGGCAGCCCGGTGCATTTCATCTTTCTCGGCCTCGTCGTGCTCAATCTCGTCGGCGGCTTCCAGGCGCTCGGCACCTTGCTGTCGGTCGGGCTGATGATGCTGCCGGCGGCGGCGGCCCGCTTCTGGACCTCGCGCGTCGAGCCGATGTGCGTGTTGGCCACAGTGATCGGCTTTGCCTCCTGCATTGCCGGGCTGCTGTTGTCCTACCATGCGTCGCTGCCCTCCGGCCCGGCCATCATCCTGTCCGCCGGCGTCGTCTATTTCGCCTCGATCCTGTTCGGCACGCGCGGCATCCTGCGTGCCCGCATCGTTCATCACCGCCACAGAACTGCCTGATCCCAACAAGGAGAACCTGTCCATGCTGAAATCGATCCGCGCCGCTTTGGCCGTGAGCGTTATAACATTAACCGCCTTTGGCGCATCTTCGGCCTTCGCAGAGCCGTTGAAAGTGGTCGCCAGCTTCACGATCATCGCCGATTTCGCCAAGAATGTCGGCGGCGACCGCATCGATCTGACCACCATCGTCGGGCCGGACGGCGACGCCCACGTCTACGAGCCGAGCCCCGCCGATGCGGTGGCGATGGCCAAGGCCGACATCGTGCTGGTCAACGGCCTGCATTTCGAAGGTTTTCTGCAGCGCCTGGTCGACGCCAGCGCCACCAAGGCGACTGTCGCCGTGCTGACCAAGGGGGTCACGCCGATCAATTTCAAACCCGAATTCGCCGAGGCCGATGTCGCCGAAGGCGCGGAAACCGATGGCGGCAAGACGGTCACCGATCCGCATGCCTTCCAGTCGATCGCCAATGCCAAGATCTATGTGAAGAACATCGCCGACGCCTTTTGCACGGCCGACGCTGCGGGTTGCGACAGCTACAAGGCCAATGCAGCCGCCTATACGCAAAAGCTCGAGGCGGTTGAGGGCGAAGTGCAGGCGGCGATCCAGTCGATCCCGCAGGAGAAGCGCGTCGTCATCACCTCGCATGACGCCTTCGGCTATTTCGAGCAGGCCTACGGCTTGACGTTCCTGGCCCCGGAAGGCGTGTCGACCGAGTCGGAGCCCTCCGCTGCCGACGTCGCCAAGCTGGTCAGCCAGGTGAAACAGGACAAGGCGGCGGCGATCTTCGTCGAGAACATCACCAACCCGCGGCTGATCGAGCAGATCGCCAGCGAGACCGGCATCAAGGTGGGCGGCACGCTCTATTCCGATGCGTTGTCGCAGCCCGACGGCCCGGCCGCGACCTATATCGATCTGATGCACAACAACATCGCCCAGATCAAAGGCGCGATCCTCGGCAGCTGAGCTGTCTAGTCACTCCATCCGGTCGGGCTGAAATTGCCCGGCCGGATTTCTGTCTAATGGCGGTTGCCGACCGGGTCAGGGAGTGGCAAGACTGCCGCTAACCAGATTGCGAGGACACCGCCATGGAATACCGTCAGATCAGCGAGGACTATTCGGTCTCGGGCCAGATCCAGCCCGAGGATGTCGCGACCATCAAGGCCGCCGGCTTCAAAAGCGTGATCTGCAACCGGCCGGACGATGAGCAGCCCGGCCAGCCATCGGCCGACACCGTCAAAGCGGCGGTCGAGGGCGCCGGGCTCGCCTTCCGCTACATCCCGGTCATCAGCGGCCAGATCACGGCCGAGAATGTCGAGGACCAGGCCGAGGCGCTTGACGAACTCGAAGGCCCGGTCTTCGCTTACTGCCGGTCCGGCGCCCGCTGCACTAATCTTTATGGGCTGATCCAGCAGTCGAAGGGGTGAGAGGCGTTCCGATGATTTAGTGATGCCGCCGTCTGGCTATGACCCGCCGCAGCCAGAAGAAAGCGACAAGCAAAGCGACATATAGCGCAAGATCGACGAGCGGAACCGTAGCGACCAAAAGTACGATGAAGCCCGCAAGACATATCGGAAAGCCGACACCGCACCACCAGCGCGCCTTCGGATGAGTGAGTTCGACCCAGCCATAGAGCCACGAAGGCCAGGGATTGATGATGCGCAACTCCCAAGCCTTCGGTTCATGCGCGGCGTGGATCAGACTACCAATCGTGAACGGCACAATCCCCACTAGAAACAGCACGATGCCGGCGATCTGAAAGTTCGACATGATTTACACTCAAATCGGCAGCGCGCCGGTCTCCTTCAACGTCTCCAGCACGATCGCCGTCTTCACATGCTGCACGGATTCGTGCGGCAGCAACACGCCGTTGACGAATTCCGACAGCGACTTCAGGTCCGGCGTCACCACTTTCAATATATAATCCATCTCGCCGGTCAGCGCGTGCGCTTCCTGCACTTGCGGCAGCCGCGCCACCAATTCGCCGAAGCGCCGCGCATTGTCGCGGTTGTGGGTGGCGAGCGTCACCGAGATGACATTGACCAGGGAAAAACCGAGCTTGTCGCGGTCGAGCACCGCCCGGTAGCCCTTGATATAGCCGTCCTCCTCCAGCCGCTGGCGACGACGCGAGCACTGCGACGCGGACAGGTTCACCCGTTCCGACAGATCGTTGTTGGTCAGCCGTGCATCGCCCTGCAACAGAGCCATTATCTTGCGGTCAAACTGGTCGATGCGCGCCTCATCCATGAATTTCGGGTCCGCAGTGCACAACTCGCGCATGATCAGACCATTTCAAGCGTTTGAATGCAAGCAATTTGCACTCGCTCCGCGCTATAATTGGGTTCAGATGGCCGACGCGGCCAGTTCCAGATTTCGGAGCAATGCCATGGGTCCCTTCCCGCACGACGCACCGCCCGCCAAGATCAGCAAAACCAATCCCGCCGGCACCGACGGCTTCGAGTTCGTCGAATTCGCGCATGCCGAGCCGGAAAAGCTCGCCGAACTGTTCACCCGCATGGGCTATGTGCCGGTGGCCAAGCACCGCAGCAAGGACATCACCGTCTGGCGGCAGGGCGACATCAACTATGTCGTCAATGCCGAACCCGGCTCGCATGCCATGAAATTCGTCGACAAGCACGGCCCTTGCGCCGCCTCGATGGCGTGGCGGGTGGTCGATGCAAGGCATGCCTTCGATCACGCGGTGGCCAAGGGCGCGACGCCCTATGAAGGCAACGACAAGACGCTCGATGTGCCGGCGATCGTCGGTATCGGCGGATCGCTGCTCTATTTCATCGAAACTTACGGCGAGAAGGGCTCGGCTTACGACGCCGAGTTCGACTGGCTGGGCGAGCGCGACCCCAGGCCGGAAGGCGTCGGCTTCTATTATCTCGACCACCTGACCCACAATGTCTATCGCGGCCAGATGGACAAATGGTGGGATTTCTACCGAGACCTGTTCGGCTTCAAGCAGATCCATTTCTTCGACATCGACGGCAAGATCACCGGCCTGGTCAGCCGCGCCATCACCTCGCCCTGCGGCAAGATCCGCATTCCGCTGAACGAGTCCAAGGACGAGACCAGCCAGATCGCCGAATATCTGAAGAAGTATAATGGCGAGGGCATCCAGCACATCGCCGTCGGCACCGACGACATCTACGGTGCCACCGACAGGCTGGCCGCCAACGGCCTGAAGTTCATGCCGGGCCCGCCCGAGACCTATTACGACATGTCTTATGCCCGCGTGAACGGCCACGAAGAGCCGATCGAGCGCATGAAGAAGCACGGTATCCTGATCGACGGCGAAGGCGTGGTCGACGGCGGCACGACCAAGATCCTGCTGCAGATCTTTTCCAAGACGGTGATCGGCCCGATCTTCTTCGAATTCATCCAGAGGAAGGGCGACGAAGGTTTTGGCGAGGGCAATTTCCGCGCTTTGTTCGAATCGATCGAGCAGGACCAGATCAAGCGCGGCGTGCTGAAGGTGCAGGCGGCGGAGTAAGGCTGCACCGGACTTCTTGCGATTCGGTCAGTAGTAGCTCAGACTTTGGCCATGAACATTCCTATCGCAGAGGCCAAGGCAAGACTGTCGGAACTCGTCAGCCGCGCGGAAGCTGGCGAAGAGATTGTGATTACCCGTCGCGGCAAGGTTGCGGCGCGCCTCGTGCCGCTAGCCGTGCCCGAGTCCCTGCCTCGTGTCGGCGCCATGAAGGGCAAAATCAGGATTGCCGACGATTTTGACGAACTCGGTCCCGAATGGGACGGGTATGCCAAATGACGCTGTCACAGGCAAACGTCTATTTGGCGAGGCCGGCGGCTTTGCGCAGAATCTCGTTGATGCGGCTCTGCCAGCCGGGGCCGCCGGCACGAAAGCGGGCGACTACGTCACTGTCGAGACGGAGTGTTACCTGCTTCTTCGGATTATCGAGAGCCGGCCGGCCGCGCGAACGGCGAATGCTTTCGGCAAGCTCAGGGAACGCTTCGGCGAAAGGACGAGCGTTTCGAAAATCCTCCTCTGTCCATTCCGGATTCTCCGAAACGGCTTCCCAGTCTTCTTTGCTGTAGCCGCGACCAGCTTCGAACTCGGTGCGCACCTTACGCTTTGCCATTGAACAATCTCCTTTCCGCGGGACTTGCCGGGCGCATCGAAATTTTCGAGATGCCCTCGGAACCGAGCCGGGCAAACACGACCGCAACGATGCCATCGATGATCCGGCCAATTGCCATGGAGACGACCGGCCTTGGCAGTGCGGATTGTCGAGGCAAGAAAAAACTCGTCATCAAGCGCCGCAAAATCCAAGCCGTGCTTGTCAATGTTGGCCAACCGTTTCGGTTCGTCCCAAACGATCTTCATCAGAATTTATGTACCTACAATAATTAAGTCAATAATTTTCGTAACTACAACTAATTGCGACCTTCGAGCACCAACCTCTCGACCTCGGCTTTCCTGAGTTTCAGATCATAATCGAGGAAGAACTCGTCGAGTTGCGGCGGCTTCACCGAGGTGCCGGACAGCATCGCGTGCACCTGGCCGCGATGATGGATGTCGTGGATGAAGAGATGGGCGAGCAGATCGCCGATCCGTTCCGGTATCATGCCGTCCTCGCGCCGGTCGGTGAGAACGCGGCGCTCGAGATCGTCGGCCGACAGGCGGTCGCAAAAGGCGATCAGCCGCCGGTCGGCCGCGACCTGGGCAACAAACAGTGCCTCGGGATCATTGAAGGGCACGAAGCCATCATAGGCGGCAGCGCCGACACGGCCCTCTTCGAGAAAACCGAGATAGAGATGATCGACCGCCAGGATGTGGTTGAGCGTTGCCTTGATCGATGGGAAGAAGCTTATCCTTTCAGCCTCGAATTCGCCGGGCTCAAGCTGCAGCACGGCACGATAGAGCCGGTCGTTGGACCACAGATTGTTGCGCGCCATGCGGCGGAAATGGTTCAGCAGGTCCATGACTTCACGGCGCGACCCGGAATAGCGACACACCCGCCCATAGAAGCGCAAACCCAGCCAAAACAATCAGCAGCAGCCCGATCATGCGCCGCCGCATGCCTTGCGTTTCCTCGTCCAGCGCGACATTCGTGTTGGTGACGGTGTGAAACATCATCGCCTTGCGCGGAAAGCCGCTGCGGTTGGTCAGGCCGGGCGAGCGCGCCTCGATGCGGTAGCTCAGCCTGATTGCCTGGATGAAGATCGCCAGCATGGCAAGAGCCCAGGCACCGCACAGCAGATAGAACGTCTCGCCTGTCATTCTCTTACCCCTCGTACTTCTCGACCTTCTGCTCGATGGCGCCGAAGATCGAATGCCCACCCCGGTCCTTCATCTCGATACGCACGCTATCGCCAAAGCGCAGGAACGGCGTTTTCGGTTCGCCGGTTTCGATGGTCTCGATCATACGCAGCTCGGCGATGCAGGAATAGCCGGCGCCGCCCGCCGAGACAGGCTTGCCCGGCCCGCCGTCGAGCTTGTTGGAGACGGTGCCCGAACCGATAATGGTGCCGGCGGCCAGCGGCCGCGTTTTTGCGGCATGGACAATCAGCGCCGGAAAATCGAAGGTCATGTCGATGCCGGCGTTCGCCCGGCCGAACGGTTTGCCGTTGAGATCGACCAGCAGCGGCAGGCTGACCTTGCCGCCGTCCCAGGCATCGCCCAGCTCGTCCGGCGTCACCGCAACCGGCGAAAAGGCCGATGACGGTTTCGACTGGTAGAAGCCGAACCCCTTGGCGAGCTCGGGTCCGGTCAGGCCGCGCAGCGTTACATCGTTGACCAGCATGACCAGCCGGATCGCCGCCCGCGCCTGGTCGAGGCCTGCACCCATCGGCACGTCGTCGACGATGACGGCGACCTCTCCTTCCATGTCGATGCCAAGGGTCTCGTCGGTCATGCGGATTGGGTCGCGCGGTGCGAGGAAAGCGTCCGAGCCGCCCTGGTAGATCAGCGGATCGGTCCAGAAGCTTGCCGGCATCTCGGCGCCGCGCGCCTTCCGCACCAGCTCGACGTGGTTCACATAGGCCGAGCCGTCGGCCCATTGATAGGCGCGCGGCAGCGGCGAATGGGCGTCATGCTCGTGAAAGCGGGCAGACGGCACCGCATTATTCTCGAGCGATTCGGCCATCGCAGCGAGATGCGGCGCGATCCGATGCCAGTCGTCGAGCGCGGCCTGCAGCGTCCGCACCAGGAACGAAGCATCGGTAAACCGCGTCAGGTCGCGCGAGACGACGACGAGCTTTCCGTCGCGCGTCCCGTCCTTCAATGTGGCAAGCTTCATGCGGTTTCCTCTCCTGGCGCAGCTTTGGCGCTGCTTTGATTTTTTGTTCTACGCATGATCTCTTCCGAAAACCGGTTCCACTTTTCGGGATCATGCTCCAGCCCCACAACAAGGCCGTCGCGGGCGATCGTCAAGTCGCCGGCCCATGTTTTCCTCACGGCGGCAATCCAGTCGGCCTCGCCGATCTCGGGATCGTCGGCGGGAATGAGATGGTTGAGGACCAGTCTGTTGACGCCTGCATCGGTGGCGATGCGACCCGCTTCCTCGGCAAAGCTGTGGCTGGCAAGCAGGTGTTCCCTCAGCCTTGCGCCGTTGCCGGTCTTCGCGACCAGCCGCTCGATACCCTCTTCCAGCATGGCCTCGTGGACCAGGACGTCGGCGCCCTCGGCGAAATCCGCCAATGGCGGAAAGAACGCCGTATCCGACGAAAAGACGATGCCTTGCCCCGCATGATCGAAGCGCAGCGCAAAGCAATCCGTCACCGGCGGGTGGTCGACACGCAGCGCCGATATTTTGAGACCGCGCTCCCCGACCACGTGGCCTTCACCAAACTCGACGATCGAGACCAGGTCGCGGATATCCGGCCCGCCTTCATCGGCGATGCGGATCTCGATGTCGAATTCCATTGCCTGGCAAAAGCGCTGCCAATAATGGCCGATGCCGGGCGGGCCGAATAAAGTGACGGGCGCCGCCAGGCCGGCGGTCCAGGCGGTGTGGATGAGAGGTCCGAGTTCCAGAACATGGTCGGAGTGCAAATGCGTGATGAAGATCAGGTCGAGCGCCTTCAGGCTGATGCCGGCATCGGTCAGCCCGCGCGTTACGCCGAGCCCGCAATCGACGACGATGGTGCGGCCGCCAATCTCCAGCAGCGACGAACTCGGCCACGGGCCGCCCGGCCGGAGCGCCGGGCCACCCTTCGAACCCAGAAGCACCAGACGATCCGTCATGCGACGGCGCTCAAGACCAGTCGCCCTCTGGCGTGCCGTTGAAGCGCTTCTTCAGGCCGGCCCAGCAGTCGATGTAGTTGTCCTGCCGGGTTTCGAGCTCGGCGCCATAGCGGGTCACCATCTGCGGAAAGCGTGTTTCGAACATGAAGGCCATGGTGTTGTCGAGCTTGACCGGTTTCAGCTCCGCTCGCGAGGCTTTTTCGAAGCCAGACGCATCGGGTCCGTGAGCCAGCATCATGTTGTGCAGGCTGATGCCGCCGGGCACGAAGCCCTCTTCCTTGGCATCGTACTGACCATGAATCAGGCCCATGAACTCACTCATGATGTTGCGGTGATACCAGGGCGGCCGGAAAGTGTTTTCCGCCACAAGCCAGCGCGGCGGGAAGATGACGAAATCGATATTGGCGGTGCCTTCCTCGCCGCTCGGCGCGGTCAGCACGGTGAAGATCGATGGATCGGGGTGGTCGAACAGGATCGCGCCGACCGGCGAAAAGGTCGCAAGATCATATTTGTAGGGCGAATAATTGCCGTGCCACGCCACCACATCCAGCGGCGAATGGTCGATCTCGGTGACATGGAACTGGCCACACCATTTCGCGATCAGCCGGCACGGTGTCTCCTTGTCCTCGAACCCGGCACAGGGCGTCTTGAAATCGCGCGGATTGGCCAGGCAGTTGGCGCCGATCGGGCCGCGATCCGGCAGCGTCAGCTTGGCGCCGTAATTCTCGCAGACATAGCCGCGCACTTGCGGATCCACCAGTTCGACCTTGAACACCAGACCGCGCGGCAGCACGGCGATCTCGCCCGGCCTGAGTTCGATGACCCCCATCTCGGTGACGAAGCGCAAGGCTCCAACCTGGGGCACGACCAGCAACTCGCCGTCGGCGTTGAAGAAATGATCGTCGACCATCGAACGGTTGGCGACATAGACGTGTGCCGCCATGCCGGTCTGGCCGAGCACGTCGCCGGCGGTGGTGATCGAGCGCATGCCGGCAATGAAATCGGTCGGCTCCTTCGGCATCGGCACCGGGCTCCAGCGATACTGGCCGAGTGCGAGCTGATGGTCGCCGACGTTCGGCGCGCTTTTCCAAAGCGGATAATTCGCCGCTTTGAAGCGACCGGTGTGCCTCACGCTCGGCCTTATCCGATAAAGCCAGGAGCGCTCATTGGTGCCGCGCGGCGCGGTGAATGGAGAGCCCGAAAGCTGCTCGGCATAGAGGCCGTAGGCCGGCCGCTGCGGCGAGTTTCGGCCTTGCGGCAGCGAGCCCGGCAAAGTCTCGGTCTCGAAGTCATTGCCGAAACCCGGCATGTAGGAATAGGCCATGGAATCCTCCCGAATTCATGGTCTCGGAGCATCGTTTGCGCATCCGCAAAGATGCTCCAAGTTGACCATATCGGTTTCATTTGTAACCATTGAAAATGTAACCATCAACGGTGATTTCGGCATGAGCCGCCAGCATGCTCAGTCAGGGCCAACTATGGAAATCCTCGAACTGGAATCCTTCCTACCTTACCGGCTTTACCGGCTTGCCGATGCCGTCAGCCGCGAGTTCTCAAGAATATACAAGGACCGCCACGGCCTGACACGGCCCGAATGGCGCACGCTTGCGGGACTTGGACAGCACGGCACGATGACGGCGACGGCGCTCGGCGAGCAATCGGCCATGCACAAGACCAAGGTTTCGCGCGCGGTCGCCGAACTCGAGCGGCGGCGCTGGCTGACCCGCACGCCAGACGAGAAAGACCGTCGCGTCGAGCATCTGACGCTGACCAAAGCGGGGCTTGCCGCCTATCGCGAAATGGTGCCGCTGGCGAAGGCGTTCGAGCGGGAGCTGCTGGAGAGGCTTGGTGCGGAAGAGCGGGCGGCGATTGTCAGTGGGGTAGCGGCGCTGGAGGCAAAACTTACCCTGCGTTGAAATCCTCTATAGGTTCGACCGTCGCAGAAATCAGATGGCTACCGCGGCAGGCAACGCTCCTAAACCGTAATAGGCGCGTTCGGCTTCAATGATGCCTTTGACATGGCTTCGAAATTCTACCGGATCATCGATGTAGGCCAGGAGCGCCTGTGCCTGCGAAGCCGCGTGTCTTCGAACGCTTTCAAACAGCCGCCTTGCCGTTTCAAAGTCACCAGCCAAGCCGGCCGCCACCCCGGCGTGGAAAGCTGCCCATTCGCCGTACGCACCAAGCTGCAATTCATTCACGAGGGTCGCGGCTGTCGCCTGCACGGAAGGGAACATCGATCGATGAATCTGATCAATTTCGAGTACCTTCCTCGCCATTTGACCGACCAGTGGCACAAACTGTGCGGAGTTCTGGAACTCAACGAACCCGCCGACGCGTTCAGAACGATCGAAGGTCAGTGTTTGCGGAAGCGAATCCCAAAGCCAGTGGACAGCCACGTTCAGGTAAGTGCCTTTGGACCAAGAGCTGGGCTGAAATTCGACTACACTCAGCCAGAAGCCACGATCAGCGATCCAGACACGTGACTGCCCCTTTCGCCGAAATCCGGCCGGCTGCAGTACGGTCTTTGCTTCCGAAGCAATGATACGTCCGTGCTCGTTCTCCGCCATTTTGTCCCCCAAAGTGCAGGCAGTGAGCTGGCCTACCAATCCATCACCACCTTGCCGGAATTGCCGCTCTTCATCGCTTCGAAACCGGAAATGTAATCGTCGATGCCGATCCGGTGCGTGATTAGCCCCGACACATCGAGCGGGCCCTGCACCAGGGCGATCATCTTATACCAGGTCTCGAACATCTCGCGGCCGTAGATGCCCTTCAGATGCAGCATCTTGAAGATGACCTTATTCCAGTCGATCTCGAAGCCGGTCGGCGCAATGCCGAGAATGGCGATCTTGCCGCCATTGTTCATAGTGTCGATCATGTCGCGGAAGGCAGGCGCAGCGCCCGACATTTCAAGGCCGACGTCAAAACCCTCGGTCATGCCGAGCGCCGGCATCACGTCGCGCAGCTTCTCCTTCGATGCGTCAACGACATGCTGGACGCCGAGCTTTTTTGCCAGTGCCAGGCGCACCGGGTTGATGTCGGTGATGACCACTTTTCGCGCGCCGACGCACTGCGCCACCAGCGCGCCCATGATGCCGATCGGCCCGGCGCCGGTGACCAGCACGTCCTCGCCGACGAGATCGAAGGACAATGCGGTGTGAACCGCATTGCCTAAGGGATCGAAGATCGCCGCGATCTCGTCCGGCACGTCGTCGGGGATCGGCACGACATTGTGCTGTGGAATCGCCAGGTATTCGCCAAAGGCGCCCGGCCGGTTGACGCCGACGCCGAGCGTGTTGCGGCACAGATGCCCCCTGCCCGCCCGGCAGTTGCGGCAATGGCCGCAGACGATATGGCCTTCGCCGGAGACACGCTGGCCAACCTTGTATTCGGTCACCGCCGTGCCGAAATCGGCGACGGTTCCGACAAATTCGTGGCCGGTAACCATCGGCACCGGCACGGTCTTTTGCGCCCACTGGTCCCAATTGTAGATGTGGACGTCGGTGCCGCAGATCGCGGTCTTCCTGATCTTGATCAGCACGTCGTTGGGGCCGATCTCGGGCACCGGCACTTCTTCCATCCAGATGCCCGGCTCGGCCTTGGCCTTGACCAGGGCCTTCATCATGTTTGACATTCTTGAATCCTCGATCTAGCCAGCGATTTCTGAGCTAACTGCGGAAGTCCGTGAACACATCCACTTCAAATTTTGGCCCTTCTTTGCCTTGCAATTTTTCGAGGGCACAGACCGAATGCAGGAAGAAATACTGCATTGGCGGATCGTCTTCGGTGGTCCAAAGATTGCGAACTGAAACTTCGATGGCCTGTCTATCGGTCGTTTCAATGACCTCGCCGCAAAACCAGCACGACTTAGGGTAACCTTCAGTCATTTCAGCACGCCCAATTCCCTTCCCACATCCGAAAACGCCTCAACCGCACGGTCAATGTCCGCGCTGGAATGGGCGGCTGACATCTGCGTGCGAATGCGCGCCTGGCCCTTCGGCACCACGGGGAAGGAGAAGCCGATGACATAGATGCCGCGCTTCAGCATCCGCGCCGCCATCTCCTGCGCCAGCGTCGCGTCGCCCAGCATCACCGGGATGATCGGATGGTCGGCGCCGGCCAGTGTAAAGCCGAGCCTGCCCATCTCGGAGCGAAACCGCGCTGCGTTGGCATATAGGCGCTGACGCAACGCGTCGCCATTGCGGACCAGTTCGAACACCCGAATCGAGGCGCCGGCGATCGCCGGCATCAGCGTGTTGGAAAACAGATAGGGCCGCGAGCGCTGGCGCAGCCAGTCGACTACCTGCTTCCTGCCCGAAGTGTAGCCGCCCGACGCGCCGCCCAATGCCTTGCCCAGCGTGCCGGTGATGATGTCCACCCTGCCCTCGACGCCGCAATGTTCGGCCGAGCCGCGGCCATTCCTGCCGACGAAACCAACTGCATGGCTGTCGTCGACCATGACCATCGCATCATATTTGTCGGCGAGGTCGCAGACGCCCTTCAGATTGGCGATGATGCCATCCATCGAGAACACGCCGTCGGTGGCGATCAGCCGGAACCGGCAGTCGCTCGCCTCTTTCAACCGCGCCTCCAGATCGGCCATGTCGTTGTTGGCGTAGCGGAAGCGCTTTGCCTTCGACAGCCGTACCCCGTCGATGATCGAGGCGTGGTTCAGTGCGTCGGAGATGACCGCATCCTCCTCGCCGAGCAGCGTCTCGAACAGGCCGCCATTGGCGTCGAAGCAGGAGCCGTAGAGGATCGTATCCTCCATGCCGAGGAAGTCAGAAATGGTCGCCTCGAGCTGCTTGTGTTCTTCCTGCGTGCCGCAGATGAAGCGCACCGACGCCATGCCGTAGCCGTAACGGTCGAGCGCCTGCTTGGCCGCCTCGCGCAGTTCGGCGCTGTCGGCGAGGCCGAGATAATTATTGGCGCAGAAATTCAGCACCTTCTCGCCGCCGACCTCGATCTCGGCCGATTGGGTCGAGGTTATCACCCGTTCGGATTTGTAAAGGCCGGCCGATTTCAGTCCTTCAAGCTCGCTGTCGATGTGGGAAAGGAATGCTTCGGTCATGATCAGGCCCTGTTGAGATCGACGAGGACTGTCGCGCCGCGCGGACGAAAAATCCATCGCAAAAGCGACCGCTTCGGTGGCGGCAATGGCACGGCAGAGGCCACGATGTTCAAATGCGGAGGCGCCGCGAAAGATTGCAATAACCACTTTGCGGGTTTCCCGCCGCGGCCGCCGCCGCCGGCCTGTTGCCGTCCCAAACCTGTTAACACTTTGGAGCCAAAGGTTATCGCACAAGAATTCGTTGGCGAGAGGGCCGCCTCAGAAAATGTCACAGCAGCCGGTGCACGCCGTTTCGGGCAGGCTCATACTCCTGATCAAATCCGGCTACTGGCTGGCTCTGCTGATCATCGCCGCCATGGTCGTGGCCTCCTTCATCCTGCTGCAACAGGTGATGTCTACCCAACGGCACAATCAGGCGCTGCTCGATATCGTCAGCACACAGAAAGCCCTGTCGCAGCGCATCGTCTTCCTCGCCGGCGCGACAGGCAGCGCCTCACGCGACCAGCAGCCGGCCCTGGTTAGCGCGCTCAAGCAAGCGACGGTGGAGTTCGAGAAGAACTACGATCTGCTGCTCGAACGGACCGCCGCCGATCCGGCGTCGCCGGCAAGGTTCGATCCGAAATCGATCGAGAGCGTGCTTTTCGCCAAGCCGTACCATCTCGACTATTTCTCGGTCGGGCTTATCGCCAACGGCGAACGCCTGATCTCGTCATTCGAATCGCGGCTCAACATGGCCGGCAATGGTGGCTACAAAGGCGGAGAGGAGCGCGTCAACCTGAACGCTTCCGTTGCCAACGCAACTTTGTCGGGCTATGCCGCACTTGGCCAGCGCATCAGCGCCTTTGCAGACCAGCGATCCGAAACACTTCTCGATCTTAACCGCACATTGTTCTACTCGACCATCGGCGTCATCGTGCTGGTGGCGCTTTTCATTTTCAGGCCAATGTCGAATGCCATCCTGCGCCGGACGCGCGAGCTGGTCGATGCGCGCAATTCCATGGCCTTTATCGCCGTGCATGACGGGCTGACCGGCCTGCACAACCGCACCTTCCTGACCGAGCATTTCGATACGCTGATCAATGCCGCGCAGCGACGGCGTGAACGGGTTGCCGTGGTGCAGTTCGATCTCGACCGGTTCAAGCAGATCAACGACACGTTCGGCCACGCCGCCGGCGATTATGTGCTGGTGGCGGCTGCGCAGCGCATGCGTGATTCGTGCCGTACGTCGGATCTCAACGTGCGGCTCGGCGGCGATGAATTCGTCATGATTCTCAACGGCGCCGGCAGCACCGAGAACATCGATACCGTCGCCCGGCGCATCCTGACCAAGCTCAACAAGCCGATCGTCTTTCGAGGCACGACAATTCATCCGGGCGTAAGTGCCGGGATTGCGGTCTACCCTGTCGACGCCGACAATGCGCAGGATCTGCTCGTCCATGCCGATCTGGCGCTGTATTCCGCCAAGAAGCAGGGCGGCGGCAGCTTGTCGTTCTTCTCCGAGGAGCTGAGGCACGAACTCGATTATCGCAAGCAGCTCGAGCTCGACATCAGGACCGCCATCTCGGAGAAGGCGTTCGAAGTCTATTTCCAGCCGCAAGTCTCGCTGTCGGACGGCGGCATCAGCGGCATCGAGGCTCTGGTTCGCTGGAGACATGCCGAGCGCGGCATGATCGCGCCGGGCGAGTTCATTCCGATCGCGGAAAAATGCGGTCTCATGCCCGAGATCGGCCGCATCGTCATTGCCACGGCGATCGACGAAGCAGCCGAATGGAACCGCGCAGGCATCGCCTTCGGCCGGATCGCGGTCAACGTGTCGGGTTCGGAGCTGCGCGAGACAGATTTCGAAGTCTTCCTGTTCGACATGCTGGAGAGGGCTGGCCTGCCAGCGCACAAACTATCGCTGGAGATCGTCGAATCCGTCATCCTCGACGACGAGAAGACCGGTATCGCGGCAAAGCTGCGGCACATTCGCGCCGCCGGCATCCATCTTGAGCTCGATGATTTCGGCACCGGCTACGCATCGCTCAGCCATGTCAATCCAAACGAGATCGATCGGCTGAAGATCGACCGCCGTTTCGTCCAGAACATCAACGAGAACAGCGGCAACACCAAGATCGTGCGTGCCCTCACAGAACTCGCCCGCGGTCTCGGCATCTCGATCGTTGCCGAGGGCGCTGAAACCGAAGCCGAGCTCGACTCGCTGATGGCGATCGGCTGCGACCAGGTGCAGGGCTATTCCATCGCTTTCCCGATGCCGCCGGACAGCGTGCGCGAATGGCTGGTGGCGCGAACGCCCAAGAAGGCCAGGCTGACGGTGCTGCAGGGCTGCCGGGCGTAGATCCGTCATGGTTCGGCCTTGCGAACCGACCTGATCTGCCGAGGCGGAAGGTCATCCTCATCACCGGGAAATCCTGCCAGCAATTGTCCAAAGCTGGGCACACGCGCCAGTCTTTCGTAGTCCTGAAACGACAAAATGACCGCCTGCTTGCGGCCGTGCCGGGTGATGATGGCCGGTTCTCCCGCGACGACCGGATCGAGCAGCGCCGAGAGTGTAGCCCCGGCATCCTTCAGCGAAATTTCGCGCATGGCGTTTCCTATCCTAATTTCTAACCCTCGACATTGGCCCGTAGCGCGGCCAGCACCTGTGCAAACTCTGCCAGCCTGTCGTCGGACAGTCCTTTCCGCAGCCGCTTGTCGAAGGCTAACGCGGCGGTGCGCAATTTCAGGAACAGCGCTTCTCCGGCTTGGGTCAGCTCCACCTGGTGAACCCGGCGGTTCTCGGGATCGCGGCGGCGCATCAGCAGGCCTTGCGTCTCCATGGCGTTGAGGTGGTGGGTCAGCGTTGCGCCCCGGATGCCGATCATGCCGGCGAGCTCGCGTTGGTTGGCCAGCTCCCGCGACTTGACCGACAGCAACGTGACCCAGACCGGCAGCGTGCCGCCTGCCTCGACCAAGGCAGCGTCGAAAGCCTGCGCAACCAGCTTGGCGGTGCGCGCGAGATTCATCCCGATCGGCGGGCGGTCAAAGGGCGTCATGATCCGACACTAGAACAAGGGCAAAGCCTATGGAACCGGCTCGAGCTTATGCGTTGACATCTAATCATTTGATATCTATCAATATGACTAGCGGTGGGCAAGAGAGGAAATGCGGTCATGCAATATGCCTACATCATCGTCCTCGGCCTTCACGTCATGGCGGGCGTGTTCTGGGCCGGCACCACCATCGCGGTCGCCCGCGAACCGGAGATCAGAGCGGAACGTTTCTTCCGGCCGCAAATGGGCGCAGCCGGCGTGGTTTTCCTCACGGGCTTGCTGCTGTGGTATTTCTTCCACAACGGCTCTTTCGGCTCG
The DNA here is from genome assembly GCF_040320005.1 of Mesorhizobium sp. M0816. Taxonomy (NCBI): domain Bacteria; kingdom Pseudomonadati; phylum Pseudomonadota; class Alphaproteobacteria; order Hyphomicrobiales; family Phyllobacteriaceae; genus Mesorhizobium; species Mesorhizobium sp. M0816. The sequence continues at coordinate 23,080 of NZ_JAMYOT010000029.1, forward strand.
ATGGAGAAGGTCTTGGCGCTGGGCATCTTGACGGCGTTAATCGCCGCCGGGGTTCAGGGCGCGCTGGTGGGTTCCGCCAGCAGGCAGTTGGCCGGCGCTGATGCGGCGAAGCAAACCCAATTGCGCGCCAAGATGACAAAAGGCGAACGCATCGCTGGCGGCCTGCTGGTCATCACCGTGTTCTGCATGGCCACCGCCAGGATGTTTTGAGCGTCCTGCCGCAATCGCAAGATCGTACGGTGCCCGGCGATAGCCGGCGGCGTGCGCGGCGCGCAGATCGGACCGACGTGCCTGGTGGCTCTCCGTACGGAGGTTCGGCTGCGCGCCACCAATCAATATTCCTCAGATCCGCAAGCCGAACCTGATGCCGTCATAGATGGCGGCGTGGATGTTGCGCGAGGCTACTGCATCGCCGATGCGGAAGAGCACGAAACCACTCTGCGGATTGCGCACCGGAAAGATGTCGCCGCCATTGACCAGTTTTTCGTAATCGATCGCGCCGGCGTTCTTCGACAGCGGCTTCAGCGCCAGGTAGAGATCGTCGAGCGGCAGCGTGCCGTGCTCGACCACCACCTGGTCGACCCGCCGCTCGCCGCGCCAGCCATCGGCGAAGTCGGAGGCGAGCTCGGCGATCAGCTGGTTGCCTTCGCGCCGCACCGAGCGCAGCCGTGTGTTGATGGTCACCGTGACCCCCTTTTCCTGGAAGGCGCGCATGTAGGGCACATGGTTCATGCCGCCCATTTCCGGGGCGAAGAAGCGCTCTGGTGAGACCAGCTCCAGCCTGGCGCCGCTATTGGCGATCAGTTCGGCGGCACCCATGCCCTGATGGCCGCCATTGTCGTCATAGAGCAGTACATTCTCGGCCGGCTTGATGCTGCCGGCCATGATATCCCAGCTCGAGGTGACGAGATCGTCGCCCGCCGTCAGAGGCGGGTTCTGCGGCAGCCCGCCGGTGGCGATCACCACCACGTCGGGCGACAGCGCCAGCACATCGTCCTTTTCCGCCCATTTGTCGTAACGGATCTCGACGCCGAGCCGGTCGAGCTCGGCCAGACGCCAATCGATGATGCCGATCAATTCCTTGCGGCGCGGGTTCTGCGTTGCCAGCCGCACCTGGCCGCCGGCCTGGCTCGATGCTTCCAGCACCGTCACCTGGTGCCCGCGCTCGGCGGCGACGCGCGCCGCCTCCAGCCCGCCGGCGCCGGCGCCGACGACGACCACCTTCCGCTTCGGTCCCTCGGTTTTCGGAATAATATGCGGGATATCAGCCTCGCGGCCCGTCGCCGCATTGTGGATGCACAGCGCCTCGCCGCCCTCATAGATGCGGTCGAGGCAATAGGTGGCGCCGACGCAAGGCCGGATCTCGTGCTCGCGGCCTTCCATGACCTTCCTGACGATGTGTGGGTCGGCGATGTGGGCGCGCGTCATGCCGACCATGTCGAGCTTGCCGGTGGCGATGGCGTGACGCGCGGTGGCGACGTCGGAAATCCGCGCCGCATGGAAGGTCGGGAATTTCGTCGCCGCCCTGATCTCGCCGGCAAAGTCGAGATGCGGCGACGAGCGCATGCCGGTCACCGGGATGACTTTTGTCAGCGCCGCATCGGTCTCGATCGAGCCACGGATGATGTTCAGGAAATCGACCTTGCCGGAGCCGGCCAGCCGCCTGGCGATTTCGACGCCCTCCTGTTTCGACAGACCTTTCTCGAAATCCTCGTCGGCGACCATGCGGATGCCGACGACGAACTTTTCGCCGACCGCGGCACGCACTGCGTCGAGCACCATTCCGGTGAAGCGCAGCCGGTTGTCGAGCGAGCCGCCGAAATCGTCGTCGCGCTGGTTGGTGGCCGGCGACCAGAAACCGTCCATCAGATGGCCGTAGGCTTCGAACTCGATGCCGTCGAGGCCGGCAGCCTGGCAGCGCTGCGCCGCCGCCGCATAGTCGGCGACGATGCGCTCGATATCCCAGTCCTCGATAGTCTTGGGAAAGGCACGATGGGCCGGTTCGCGCACCGGCGAAGCCGACAGGACGGGCAGCCAGTCGGCCTTGTTCCAACCGGTGCGGCGGCCGAGATGGGTGATCTGTATCATCACCTTGCAATCGTGCTCGTGGCAGGCATCGGTAAGCTCGGCGAGCCATGGCACGATGCGGTCGTCATAGACATGCAGATTGCCAAAAGCGGCCGGGCTGTCGCGCGAGACGATCGCCGAACCGGCGGTCATGGTCAGCGCCATGCCGCCCTTGGCCTTTTCGGCATGATAGAGCCGGTAGCGCTCTTTCGGCATGCCGTCCTCGGAATAGGCCGGCTCATGGCTGGTCGACATCACCCGGTTCTTCAGCGTCAGATGCTTGAGCTGATAGGGCTGGAGAAGCGGATCGTTGCTGGTCATCGTCTTCCTGCTGTTTCAAATTGTGCTAATGAGCGGCAAATTTTGTTTTTACGCATGTCGCCGTCCCAAATCCGCTGCACAGTTTTGGGCGACATGCAGCAAGGAACCTGCTCATGACCGATACGAAAAACCTCACCCAGCTCGGCACCAACGTCGAGGCGCCACAGAGCCCTGAAGCGGCAGTCCTGGAAACCGTGCCGTTTTCGCGCGGCGACGGCCCGCCGGCCATCGTTCGCTTCACCTGCCCGGAATTCACTTCGCTCTGCCCGGTCACCGGCCAGCCGGACTTCGCCCATATCGTCATCGACTACGCACCCGATGCGCTGCTGGTGGAATCGAAGTCGCTCAAGCTGTTCATGACCTCGTTTCGCAACCATGGCGCCTTCCACGAAGAATGCACGGTGATGATCGGCCGCCGCATCATCGCCGCGACCAAGCCATTGTGGTTGCGCATCGGCGGCTACTGGTATCCGCGCGGCGGCATTCCGATCGACGTGTTCTGGCAGACCGGCGCACCGCCGGAAGGTGTGTGGCTGCCCGACACAGGGGTTGCACCCTATCGCGGACGCGGCTAATCGGACGAAGCGGCTCACCTGATCCCGGTCCGGCACAGGTTAGTCTCCAGGAAAGGCATCACCGCGTCGCGGTACCGCTGTTGGTCATAGCGATAGAGATCAACATGCCGCGCGCCGTCGAACCAGACCAGCTTTGCGTCAGCGCCTGCCGCATCTTTCAACGCCAGTGTCTGGCTGCGAGCGACAAACGGATCCGAATTGCCACCTAGCAGCAATATCGGCCGATCAATCGCGCCGATGCGATCGACCGGCCTGACATCATCTACCCCGAAGTCAAGGCGGAGCTGCATCTGCGCCAAGAGGATGGTCGCCTGTACGTCGCGCAACATAGGCAAGGGCGCTCGCAACGCCGTGGTTTCCAGCAAAGTCGCGTAGAGCTGCTCCAGGACATAGGCATCGGCATGCTCCTGCTGAGCGCCAAATACAAAAGCAGCCGCACCGAGCGACGAGCCGATGGCCGCCACCTTGCGACCGGCGAAGCGTTGCCGCGCAAAGGCGAGGATGCGGCTGGCGTCCTGCCGTTCGATGTAACCAAAGCCTCTGATATCGCCGCCGCTTTCGCCATGTCCCGACAGATCGAACAGCACGATCGAGTAGCCGCTTTCGAAAAGCAGCTTCGCTCTTGGAACCATGGCCAGCTTGTTTGAACCGCGTCCGTGTAACAGCACGATTGTTCCGCAACTGTCCTGCCGATCCGCCACCCAACCGGCAAGATCGGGCGCGCCCTCTTGCTTCAGAACGATGCGCTCCACCTCTAACCCCACAGGCAGCGTGAAGCTTTGCTGAGGCACGCGGGCCACCGCGCGGCTTCCTGCCTCCCAGGTGACAGCGCAGGCCAGGACGCAAACCGCCGCGAATAAAGCAACCACGACAGGACCTCTTCTCATCGATCGGTCACGTGCACTTCGCATCAGTTGAGCGGCAGCCGCCGGTAACGGCCGGGACTGTTCGGATCGCTGAAATGGTGCATCGGCCCGTGTTCGGCGAAGTGTGCTGACCAGCGTTTCATTGCCGCCGGGGCGAGCTCGACACCCAGCCCGTCACCTTCCGGCACGCGCACCGTGTTGGCGATCTGTTTGAACGGGCCGTCCTTGATCACGTCGCCGATCTGCCAGCGAAACAGGGATTGCGACGCCTCGGTGATCCATGGCGTTGCCGCCACGACGTGCAGATAAGCCGATGTCATGATGCCGAGATCGTTCGAATAGCACCAGAACCCCTTGCCCATCGCCTCACAGGCGGCAATGAATTTCAGAGTTTTCGACAATCCGCCGAGTGCTGCGAAATTGCAGACGAAGTAATCCGGCGCACCGAGCGCGACTGCCCGTCTGAGATCCGGGATGTGCGTCGAGAACGGAATGCGCGAATGCTGGCGCAGCGCAGCCATCTCCTCGAAGGTCGCGACCGGATCCTCGTAGTTGCGGATGTTGAACGGCTCGATCTCGCGCAGCACCCAGCGCGCTGTGGTCAGCGACCACTGCATGTTGGAATCGAGTTTGATCTGCGCTTTATCGCCAAGCGCCTCGCGCAGCATGCGCACTGTCCTGATCTCGAGCTCGGGATCGCCCATGATCAGCTTGCCCTCGAAGATCGTCGAGCCGTGCTGTTCTCGCATGCCGAGACAGTAGTCGACGATCGCTTCGGCGGTCATCTCGCCGCCGGCTCCGCCTTGAGCGGGGCGAAAGGCGAAATATTCCGAAAACGGAATGTCCTTGCGCACCGCGCCGCCGAGCAGCTTGTAGAGCGGCATGCCGAAGACCTTGCCTCTTATATCCCACAGCGCCAGTTCGACGGCGCCGAACGCCACCGTGGCTGCATTCTCGCCGGTGTTGGCGGTAATCTGCCAGGGCGGCACGCAGCGCGCCTCGCAGTCGGCGATGTCGAGCGGATCGGCGCCAATCAGCGCCGGCGCGATCTCGGCCTTGATCACCTCGCCGAAATGCCACCATGGCGCCTCGCCCAGTCCGACCACGCCTTCGTCCGTCTCGACCTCGATGATCGATTTCGACGCGCCGCCGTAGAGACCAGCCGTCCACCAGAACGGAGCATCGAGCGGGACGTTGACGTGGGTGACGCGGATGTTGGTGATCTTCATCGATTCCGTTCTCACTCGCACTGGTATTGGCTTAGCGCCCATTCGCCGGTCACCGAGAGCAGGTCCGATATCTTCCAGTCGCCGTCGATTTTTTTGAACTTCCATTCCAGCCGATGCGGGTTGCCGGCGGCGACGAAGGCGACGACGACCTTGGCCTCGTCGCCCTTGACCGCTTCGATGGTCTTCAGGCTCTTGTCGATCTCCGCCTTGTCGTATTCGGAATTGTCGAGCGCCATGTTGGGATCGAGGCACTCGCCCTGCCCCGACTTCCGCAGCGCGTCGCTCTTGTCGAGCACCGACTTTGCCGGGTCGGTGAAATGGCCCCGCTGAGCCGGATCGACCTCGAGCCCGGCATGCTCGTAGAACGGCTTCACCACCGCGGTCGGCGAGCCCGGCTGCACGGCTGCGGCCGGCGCGTCTTCTGCCGGCGGCGAAACTGCCGGCGGAGGTGCCGCACTGTCGGCCGGCGCGTTTGCGGGCGGCGCGCCGAACAGGCCCTGAGCGGCGGCGCTGCTCAATCCGGCCAGCAGGCACGCAGTCGCCAGAACCCAGGGACGGCAGCGGAGCACGGCATCACTCCGGCGACTGCCCGGCAAGGCATTCGAGCGCACTCAGGGTCCAGCCGCTGGTCTTCGAGGTGATGTCGGCGATCTTCCAATGGCCGTCGATCTTCTTCAACGACCAGACCATTTCGCGTTTGGAATCATCGCCTTCCGGAAAAAGGTTGAACGTCGCCGTCACCTCGGCGCTGTCGCCATCCAGCGTTTCGGCCAGCGTCAGCGTCTTGGCCACGGTCTTCTCGTCATAGTCCTGCGCATCGAGACCAGGGGCGAAGTCGATGCAGGGAACTTCATCCGGATGGTTCTTTGCCGCATTGTCGTTCAATTCGAACAGTTTCGTCACCGGCGCGGTGAAGCGGTCGCGATATTGCGTATCGGCCTCGAATTTGACCGACGGGACATAAAAGAACTTCACGGCGTTGGTAGCAGGGCCGGCAAACGCGGCCGCCGGCAAGGCCATCGAAAGCGCGGCAACAAAAAGTGGCAGTTTCATGGGTGTCCCCGATTGTTCACTGACGGAAGCTATCAGTACCACGCATCTTGCCCGTCGGCTTTCTTGCGGTCCATGAAATCCTGCAACGCGTCCTCTGCTGGCAACTCAGGCGTTCAGCCAGACATCCTGGAGATCCATCTCGAAGGTTTGGTGGACACCGTAGTTCTTCACCTTCTCGTTCATGTGGCTGAACAGCTTCTGCCAAAACGGCTGAATGATGACGCCCGAATCCTGCAGGATCTGCTCGATGTCCTTCATGACCTCGCGGCGCTTTTCCACGTCGATGAGCGAAAGAGCCTGCTTGAGCTTGGCGTCGAAATCAGGGTTCGAGTAGCCGGTTTCGTTCCAGGCCTCGCCGGTGCGATAGCCGAGCGCCAACACCTGTACGCCAAGCGGGCGCATGTACCAGATGGTCATCGAATAGGGGTATTTCGTCCAGTCGTTCCAGAACGTCGACCCCGGCAGCACGGTGCGCTTCACTTTGATCCCGGCATCGCGCAACTGGCCGGCAATAGCGTCGCCGGTGTTCTTTTGCCAATCGTCCTCGACGGTGATCAGTTCATGCTCGAAGTCGTCCTGCCCGGCATCGGCCATAAGCTTCTTGGCGCCCGCGGCGTCGCGTGTCTTCTTGGGCAGCGCGTAGTATTCCGGATGAATCGGGCTGACGTGGTGGTTTTCACCAACAGTGCCTCGCCCGGCGTAGCCAAGTTCGAGCACCGCTTTGTTGTCGACGGCCATCTGGAGAGCGTTGCGAACCCGCTTGTCGTCATAGGGCTTGTTCGTGATGTTGGTCCGGGCGACGAGCGTGGTCGCTGTCGCGACCTCCGATTTGACCAGCCCCATCTTGTCGAGGATGTCTATGAAGTCGGCAGGCGTCTCGAAGTTGAGATCGATTTCGCCGGAGTCGAACGCATTTATCGAGGCGTTGAAATCGGTTCCGTAGTCGATGAATTCGACGCCGTCGAGAAGCGCTTCACCGCCCCACCATTTGCCATTCTCACGACGCTTGACGACCGCTTTCTGGCCGACCGCATAAGACACCAGTTCGAACGGCCCGGTGCCAATCGGCTTCTCGATCGGATTGGCGCCGTCGGCGTCGAAGTTGCGATGGACCACCAGCGCCGGATAGTCGGTGAAGTTCGGGATCAGCGAGATGTCCGGTTCGTTCAGCTTCAGCTTCACCGTGTTGTCGTCGACCTTGGTGATCGCCCCTTCCCTGGCCTTGCCGGTCTTTGCATCGATCAGCGCACCGACGCGCGCGGCCATCGAATTGCCGGCGGCAGCCTTCTCGCACCAGCGCGTCAGATTGTAGGCCACGTCATCGGCGTTGAAAGCATCGCCGTTGTTCCAGGCGATGCCCTTGCGCACATGCAGCACGTATTCGGTGGCGTCGTCGTTGACCTCCCAGCTTTCGAGCAGAACCGGCTCGAATGTGAACTGGCGGGTGTAGCGTACGAGCGGCTCGAGCCAGCAGCGTGAAATGTTCGCAAGTTCCACCCAGTCGTAGGTGCGCGTGTCCTTTTGCGCCTTCACCGACATCGAAACGTGCAGCGTTCCGCCTTTCTTCGGCTCTTCAGCCAAAGCCCGCTCCGGCACGGCAAGTCCAATCATGCCGTAGGCAAGGGCCGTCGATGCGCCGAAAGCGCTTGCCAGGGCGAGAAACTCCCGCCGGTCGACGCGACCGGCGCGCGCCTCGCTGGCCATTGCTTCGATGGCGCTCGGTACGCTATCGCCGTTGCTTCTGAAGAGTGTCATTTTTTCCTCCCTTATGGTTCGCATCGGGTCTTCGCCCGTGATCAACTAACGCTGTCCGGCAGTTTCTCCTCGCGCCGCGCAATCAAATCTTTGAGACCCTCGGCGATGCCCTCATCGAGCTTCGGCTCCTCATAATCGGCGAGCATGTTGCGCGCTTTCTCGCGGCCGCGGGTGTCGTGGTCCTTTGCTCCTTCCGCCTTCCACTGTTCGAACGAATTGAAGTCCATGATGCTCGGTATGAAGAAGGCGGACTCGAAATGTTCAAGCGTGTGCTGGGTGCCGAGGAAATGGCCCTGCGGTCCGACCTCGCGGATAGCCGCCATAGCCTCCTTGAAATCGTCGAATGGCAGCCCGCCAGCATATTTGTACCAGCCGACAAGCTGCTCGCAGTCGGTGGCAAATTTCGAATAGCCGCAGGTCAGGCCGGCCTCGAGCCAACCGGCGGAGTGCCAGATGTAGTTGGCGCCGGCAAGGATGGCGGCATGCATCAGCATGTTCGCCTCGTAGCCCGCCTGGGCGTCGTTCAGCTTCGAGCCGACATGGAAACCGGACGTGCGCCACGGCAGACGATACTTCCGCGCCAGGGCGCCCATGAGATACATCATCTGGGCCGCCTCCGGCGTGCCGCCCATGGGAGCGCCGGTCTTCATGTCGACCGTCACCATGAACTGTCCGTAGATCTGCGGCGAACCCGGACGCAGGAGCTGTGTGAACGCGACGCCCGCCAGCGCTTCGGCATTGACCTGCGCGACCGCACCGACGGCAGAGGCCGAAGTCGAGGCGCCGCAAAGGGCGAAGGGGGCGAGGATCAGCGGCTGGTTGTGGCGCGCATAGACTTTCATCGCGTCCAGCATGGTGGCGTCCCACACCAGCGGCGAATTGCAGTTGGTGATCGACACCAGAACCGGGTTGTCGCGGACAAAATCCTCGCCGAACACGATGCCTGCCATCGCCATCGTGTCTTCGGCTCGATCCCTGGAGGTCACGATGCCCATGAACGGCTTGTCGGAGTGCTTCAGCGCCGAATGGATGATGTGGAGGTGACGTTTCGGCACCGCGATTTCCATCGGCTCGCAGATGATCGAGCTCGACGAGTGCAGCGCCGGCGCCATGTAGGCGAGCTTGTGGAAATTGTTGAGGTCGGCGAGTGTGCCGTAGCGCCGGTTGTTGTCGAGGTCGCGCACGTAAGGCGCTCCGTACATCGGCACGAAGATGGAGTTGTTTCCACCCACACGTACGGAACGCTGGGGGTTCCTCGCATTGAGCGTGAACTCCGACGGGACCTTCGAGATGAGCTCCATCAGCAGGGCGCGGTCGATCCGGACCCTTGTCTCCGAGACATCGGCGCCCGCCGCCTTCCACATTGCGATCGCCTCGTCGTCGCGGAACTCGCATCCGACTTCTTCGAGGATGGAGAGCGACTCCTGGTGGATCAGCTCAACCGCCTCGTCCGGAACCATCTGATAGACGGGAATCTGGCGGACCAGGGTTGGAAACGACGCTATGGGTGCGCCCCGCAGCGCCTTGCGCCCCAGGCGGCCACCGCTGCGGCGGTTGGTGTGTTCGCTCACTTCAACGGCCGGTGCGTTCATGGAGACTCCATCTTCCTGTCTCGACCAATCTAGCCAGACAAAATGCGGCTGTGACGCTGGAAAATCCTGATCTCTTGTATAAGCTCAGCTTATGCGAAGCTTGCGCCACCTGCTGCCGTCGGCCGGCAGCCTGATCGTTTTCGAGGCCGCCGGGCGGCTGTCGAGCTTTACCGCCGCCGGGCGGGAGCTCGGCATGACGCAGGCTGCCGTCTCCTATGCGATCCGCGGGCTCGAAGAGCAGCTCGGCGCCAAACTCTTCCAGCGCCGCCACCGGCAAGTCAGCCTGACCGAGGCCGGCGACCGCTTCCATGCCGACGTCTCGCTCGGCCTGTCGCACATTCGCAAGTCGGCGGAGGATCTGCGCCAGATCGCCGTCGGCGCGCATGTGACACTCGCCGCCTCGACCGCCTTTGCCTCGTTCTGGATGATGCCGCGCCTGCAGCAGTTTCGCGACGAATTGCCGGGCATCGACCTGCGCATCCAGACCGCCGACCGCGATCTCGACATCATCGCCGAAGACATCCCGCTCGGCGTCCGTGGCGGCGAGCCCAGGGAATGGCCGGATTATCATTCGCTGCCGCTGGCCGATGAGGTGATATTCCCCGTTGCCGGCGTTAGTTATGTGGCACGGTTCGGGCTGCCGGAGCGTGTCGCGGACCTTCAATCGCACCGCCTTATTCATCTTGAAGAGCCGTTTCGCGAGGCCGCGAGCTGGGACGAATGGTTCGCCTCAGCCGGTGTCGACATCGCCGATGCCGGACGCGGCTTGCGCATCAACGACTATGCGCTGGTGATCCAGGCCGTCATGGAAGGACAAGGCATCGCGCTCGGCTGGGGTCACCTCGCCGAGCGGCTGCTGGCATCGGGGCTGCTGGTGCGCGTCACCGGCCACACGATGACGACCGGCAAGGGCTTTCATGTCATCTGGTCGAAGAACCGCGAACTCAGCGACAACGCCCGCAAGGTGCGGGACTGGCTGGCGGCGCAGGCGTGAGGCCGATAAATGCCCGGTCAAACGGTCACGACGATCTTGCCGAATTGCTCGTTCGATTCGAGATAGCGGTGCGCCTCGACGATCTGGTCGAACGGAAAGGTTCTGGCGATTGCCGGCTTCAGCGAACCCGAGCTCAGTCCGTCGAGGATGAACGCCTTGGCGGCCTGCAGCCGGACCGGATCGCGCACGATCTCATGGACGAGATAACCGCGCAGCGTTAGTGTCTTTGCCAGCACTGCAGGTAGCGGAAAGGGTGTCGGGTCGAGGCTCAAGCCGCCATATTCGATGAGAATGCCGCCCGGTGCCATTGCTGCCGTCAGAGGCTTGAAAATCGGGCCGCCGACGGCATCGAACACCACGCGCACGCCGTCCGGGCCGGCGATTCGCTTCAACCTGGCTTCCAGGTCCTCCTCTGCCGAGGCGATGACGTGGGCCGCGCCGAACTCAAGCAAAGCCCGCTTCTTGGCGGACGTCCGTGTGACCGCGATCGGGGTCGCGCCAATCATGTTGGCGATCTGGATCGCCGCAAGTCCGACGCTGCTCGAGGCCGCGGTAATGACAATAAAGTCCTCGCTTTGGAGGTTGGCAATGTCGATCAGCGCACCGTAGGCCGTGAGATATTGCATCCACGCTGCGGCGGCTTCTTCCCAACTCAGCGATGGTGGATGCTTGACGACGAGCTCGGCGGGATATGTGGCAATCTCACCATAGGCAGGCCAGCGGATCATCGACAATGGCGGCACGATGCTGACGGCATCGCCAGGCGCAAACCCGTCCACGCCTTCGCCGACCATCTCGACGATACCCGCCGCCTCGAGCCCAAGACCGGAAGGCAACGGCGCGGTCTGGATGTAGGTCCCCGAACGCAGCAGCGCCTCGGCGCGGTTTATACCCAACGCCTTGACGCGGATCTGAATCTCACCGCTCGCGGGCGCAGGCGTGTCAACATTCTCGATGCGCAGGACCTCGGGACCACCGAGCTCATGAAAGCGAACGAAACGTGCCATCGGTCACAACTCCAAAATATTTGAACTGAATCGGCTATGCCAGCGCTCATCAGGCGGATAAATAGCCGCTTGAGTAGATCAGCAGAAACTGTGGGTTTTGAATATGGATCGCCTTACGAGCATGGCCGTGTTCGTCAAAGCCGTCGACCTGGGCTCGTTCGCGGCCGCGGCGGCGGCTCTCGATCTGTCCGGGCCGATGGTCGGCAAGCATGTCCGGTTTCTCGAGGAGCGCCTGAGCGTGCGCCTCATCAACAGGACGACGCGCCGCCAAAGCCTGACCGATTTCGGGCGCGCCTATTATGAACGCTGCCGGCTGGTGCTTGCCGAAGCGGAGGCCGCGGATGCACTCGCCGCCGACCAGCTTGCCGAACCGCGCGGAAAGCTGCGCGTCCTCATGCCGGTGCATTTCGGCCGGCGCTGCGTTGCCCCGATCCTGTTCGGGCTTGCGCAGCAATATCCGGCGCTGGAACTTGACCTGTCGTTCAGCGACGCCCTCGCCGACCTCGCCGAGGACGGCTGCGATCTTGCCATTAGAACGGGCGACCTGGAGGACCAGGCCGGGGTAATGGCACGTCGCATCGCGCGCCAGCACATGCTCGTCTGCGCATCGCCGTCCTATCTCGACCGGCACGGCCGGCCGCAGCAAATAGATGACCTCGGCAGCCATCACGCGATCATCTACCGCCGTTCCGGGCGTGCCGTTCAGCCGTGGCTGTTTCCGCGCAACGGCCACCCCGCGATTGAGGTCAGGCCCGTCAGCAGATTGGGGCTCGACGATCTCGATGCCATCGCCGATGCCGCGGCCGCCGGCATGGGGCTCGCCTGGCTGCCATACTGGATGGTTCGCGAGCGCATTCAGGCGGGCGTACTTGTCCCGCTGCTGCCGGAACAGCCACGGTTTCTCTATGACGCCCATGCGCTGTGGTTGCAGACGCCTCACCTGCCGATGAAAGTCCGTCTTGCCGTCGATGCACTGGCGGCAGCGCTGCCCAAGCTCATGACTTGAAGTGCACGAGCGGCCAGTCGCGATCAGCTGCGTGGATTTCCTCAATTCCGCCCTCCCGCATCGACCACGAATCCGCCTATAGTGCCCCATGCCGATCCGCCAGCTTTCCGAAACGATGATCAACCAGATCGCCGCCGGTGAAGTCATCGAGCGTCCGGCAAGCGTGGTCAAGGAACTGGTCGAGAACGCGCTGGATGCAGGCGCTACCAGAGTCGAGATCGTCACCGCCGGCGGCGGGCTGAACCTGATCCGCGTCAGCGACGACGGCTCGGGCATTCCGGAAAAAGAACTGGCGCTGGCGATCGCGCGCCATTGCACCTCCAAGCTCGCCGACAACATTCACGACATCCGTTCGCTCGGCTTTCGCGGCGAGGCCTTGCCGTCAATCGGCTCGGTGGCGCGGCTGTCGATCCGCTCGCGCACCGCGTCCAGTGAAAACGCCGCCGAGATCGGTATCGACGGCGGCCGCGTCTCCGCGGTCAGGCCGGCGGCGGCCAATCGCGGAACCACGGTCGAGGTGCGCGACCTGTTCTTCGCCACGCCCGCAAGGCTCAAATTCATGAAGGGCGAGCGCGCCGAAAGCACGGCCATCGGCGACGTGGTCAAGCGCATCGCCATCGCCTTTCCCGCCGTGCGCTTCACCCTGGCCGGCCCGGACCGCTCGACGCTGGAACTGCCGGCGACCGACGACAGCCCGGAAGGCCGGCTGCGCCGGGTGGCGCAGGTGATGGGCGCCGACTTTCCGGACAATGCGATCGCCATCGACGCGATGCGGGACGGCGTGCATCTCGCCGGCCATGTCTCGGTCCCCTCCTTCACCCGCGCCAACGCGCTGCAGCAATACGCCTATGTCAACGGCCGTCCGGTGCGTGACAAACTGATCGCCGGCGCCATTCGTGGCGCCTTCGCCGACGTGCTGCCGCGCGACCGCCATGCCGTCACCGTGCTGTTCCTGAGGCTCGATCCGGCGATCGTCGACGTCAACGTCCATCCGGCCAAGGCAGACGTGCGCTTCCGCGACCCGGGGCTGGTGCGCGGGCTGATCGTCGGCGCCATCCGCGAAGCGCTGGCCAATGCCGGCATCCGCGCCGCCACCACCGGGGCCGCCGGCATGATGGCGGCGTTCCGGCCAGGCGCCGCATCCTATGCGCATGGCGGCCCGGCCAACGGTCACCGCAGCTACGAGGCCGCCTATCGGGCATCGGGCTTTTCCGGATTCGATCCCGCCCGTTCGCCGCAGCGGCCGCTCAATATGGGCGACGGGTTCGGCGAGGACGAGCAGGCGGCCTTCGACGCGGGGCCGCTGCACAGCGCCGATGCGCGCGCCGGGCAAAACGAAGCGGCGGAAACGCTGCTCGGCACGGCGCTGGGCGCGGCGCGCGCGCAAGTGCACGAGAATTATATCGTCGCCCAGACCAGGGATTCGCTTGTCATCGTCGACCAGCATGCGGCGCATGAGCGGCTGGTCTACGAGGCCTTGAAGAACGCCCTCCACTCACGCGCGGTGCCGTCGCAGATGCTGCTGTTGCCCGAGATTGTCGATCTGTCGGAAGAGGATGCCGAGCGGCTTGCCAGGCATTCCGAGACGCTGGCCCGCTTCGGCCTCGGCATCGAGCGCTTCGGCCCCGGTGCCGTCGCGGTGCGCGAGACGCCGTCGATGCTCGGCGAGACCAACGTCCAGCAGCTGGTGCGCGATCTCGCCGACGAGATCGCCGACAACGACACGGTCGACACGCTGAAGGAGCGGCTGGACAAAATAGCCGCGACCATGGCCTGCCACGGCTCGGTACGTTCCGGCCGCCTGCTCAAGCCGGAAGAGATGAACGCGCTGCTGCGCCAGATGGAGGCGACGCCCGGCTCCGGCACCTGCAACCACGGCCGCCCGACCTATATCGAGCTCAAGCTCGCGGATATCGAGAGGCTGTTTGGGAGGCGGTGAGGAACTCGCAGGGCTCGGACCCCCACCCGGACCTTCGGTCCGACCTCCCCACAAAGGGGGAGGTTGGGAGATTAGCCGCGGGCGCCTCGCGAGGAGCTTACCCTCCCCCTTGTGGGGAGGGTCGCTGCGAAGCAGCGGGGTGGGGGTACGAAAAGAGCCGCTGTACAGCGGCTCGTTTCGAGTCAGGCACAGCCCCAAACCCTTTGCTCATCTCTTCAAATTCACCACGATGACGCCGCCCAGCGCCAGCGCGCCGCCGATTATGCCAAGCAGCGTCGGCACCTCGCCCAGCCAGAAGAAGCCGATCAGCGTCGCCACCGGCGACACCAGATAGAGGAAGTTCGAGGCACGCGCCGCGGGCAGTCGGGAAAGTGCTGTTGCCCATGCGGCATAGGCGATGAGGCTGGGCACGATGCCGAGAAAGATGACGGCGCCGAGCCCGGCGGTGTCGGCGACCGCCGCTTGCGCCAGACCGCTCGGCAGGAACGGCGACAGGCAGAGCGCGCCAAGCACCATGTTCGAGGCCGAGATCGTCAGCGGGTGGTGGCGACCAAACAGCGGCTTCTGGACGATGGTGTTGACGGCCGAGCACAGCGCCGAGCCGAGGACAAGCAGCGCACCGCTGTTGAAATGCAGCCCTTGCCCCTCGCCCATGGCGATGATCCCGATACCGGCGAAGGACAGGAATGTGCCGGCCCAGGCCAGGCCCGAGAAGCGTTCGCCGAGCAGCGCCATGGCCATGATGGCGGTGAAGATCGGGCTGACATTGATGATGAAGCCGGCCGCACCGGCCGAAACGGTCAGCTCGCCGAAATTGAGCATCACCGTGTAGAGTGCGACGAAGACGGCACCACCGAAGACAAAGCGCCAGAGTTCATCGAGCCTGGGCAGTGCCGGCCGCTTGACCGCGAGGAAGATCGCCGCCGGAACCGCGGCGATGGCAAAGCGCAGCGCGCCAAGTTCCAGCGGCCCGAAGGCGGCAAGGCCGGCGCGGATCGCCGGAAAGGCCGAGGCCCAGCCGACCACCGTCAGCGCCACCGCGATGGCAGCCGTGGCATCCATGCGCTGTGTCGTATTCAACGTGCCGGTGTAAGCGCTCATCTGGGTGTCCTCGCGATCCAATGCCATGAAGTAGAGAAACGCTATTGCGGGTCGGTTGACAAACGAACAAATCGAGGATCACCTGTGACTATGGATCACAGCTTAGACCCGATGCTGCCGCTCGAAACGCTGCGCGCCTTCGACGCCGCGGCTCGGACCGGCAGCTTTTCGGCGGCGGCCGAGAAGCTCAACATCACCCACGGCGCCGTCAGCCGGCAGATCGCCAAGCTCGAGGGTTGGCTCGGGCTGAAAGTCTTCGATCGCGGCGCGCGCGGCGTCTCGCTGACCATCGAGGGCAACCGGCTGCATCTGCGCACCACCGAAGCCTTTGCCCTGATCGCCAGCAACTCGGACCGTTGGGTCGAGCCGCGCGGCACGGCGGTGGTGCGGCTGACCTCGATCCCTTCGGTCAGCGGGCTGTGGCTGATGCCGCGCATGGCGGCGCTGGAGAACCACCCGTCCAAGCTGCGTATCGTGCTCGACGTCGACATCCGCCAAGGCGATCTTGCCGACGAGGGCATCGACCTGTCGATCCGCTGCGGGCGCGGTCGCATTCCGGGCCGGATCTCGGTGCAGCTTTTCGAAGAATATGTGTTCCCGGTCGCCTCGCCGGGACTGGCCAGGGAGATCGGTCGCGGAGATCCCGCCCGACTGCTCGAATTTCCGGTGATCAATGATTCCGACGCTTCGGCGTGGCGCGCCTGGTTTGCGGCGCAGGAGATGGACTATCGGCCGCGGCCGCACGACCGCCGTTTCGAGGACTACAACCTCGTGCTCGACGCCGCCGCGCACGGGCTCGGTATTGCGCTGGCACGTCCGCCGTTGACGGTGGACCAATTGAAATCGGGCCGCATCGTCGCCGTAGACGAGCGCAGTACGCTGAGCCCGATATCTTACTGGCTCGACCGGCCGCTGGGGCGCCCACGCGCCGCCGCCGCCGAACTCGCCCGGCGCATCGCGGTCCAGGCAGGACTAGCAGCGGAGAAGATCGAAGAGTTCCTTGAGGTAGAGAGCTAGGAGCGGCGGACAAGCGCTGATCTCCCCCCTTGTGGGGGAGATGCCCGGCAGGGCAGAGAGGGGCGCGAAGGATCGCTAGCCTCGCTAACTTTAAGACCAGCCGAGAACAAGCTGAGGACGCAATCGCAATCGATTGAGAGGTCCGCGGGACAGCGCCCCCCTCTGTCCTGCCGGACATCTCCCCCACTAGGGGGGAGATTGGCCGTCATCAACGTCAAGCTTGACCTCGCCGCAATTTGTGGCGATGACATCGTCATGAATTTCGGCACCACCCCATGATGAACCGTTTCGAAGGACCCGGCGGCAAGGAAGCCCGCATCCGCTATCTCGACGGCGACTTCCAGGTGACCAGCCCCGGCGCCTTCGTGCGCTGCGCGGTGACCGGCGAGAGCATCCCGCTCGACGAGCTCAAATACTGGAGTGTCGCCAGGCAAGAACCCTATGTGAATGCCGCCGCCTCGCTGCGCCGCGAGATCGAAGCGCATCCGGAACTGCGCCGCCGACGCTAGTCCAGCGCAAATGGAAGTCGCCCCGTTGCGATCCTGCGCCCTCTGCCGCGGCCTCAGGCCGGCAACACCGAAACCTTAGAGGCTATCTTGAAATAAAAAACCCGCCTCAGCCTCGAGGGCGGGTCACCGGCAAATCATCACCATAGCTAAATTACTACCATAGCTGCCGGCACAAAGCAAGAACAAAATACGTTCGAAGCTGCAAATTCCAGTCCCGCATTGCCTCGGTGCTCAAGCTTCTGGTCAGCCTTTAAGCCGGCGCTGCCGCCAGGCATCCAGCGTCTCGTCGATGATGCGTTGCGGCACATGGTCGAGCTCGAAGACGGTGTCGATCTCCAGCACATCGAGCCCGTCGAGGAATTCCGGCGGCGCCGCGCCGTGACGCAGGCGGGCAGCGTCCTTGGCGGTGGTAATGAGGCCAAGCCCGGCTTTACGTGCCGTCGCCGCCAATTCGGCAAGCTCGTCCGCACTGTAGAAATGATGGTCAGGAAACGGTCGGGTCAGCGCAAGCTCGCCGCCTGCCTCGCTTACCGTGTCGAAAAACCTGTCGGGATGGCCAATGCCGGCGAACGCCAGGAACCGCCTGCCGGCCAGCGTCACCTTGCTGCTCGGGGCAGTGTGCGCCTCGAAGATCGGCCTGCCGGCGCGCGCTGCCTGCCGCACGACCGTATCGGCCGCGGTGCCCTCGCCCATCTTCAGCAACGCGCTGGTGAAGACCAGCTGGTCGACGATGTTCGCCCGCAGCGGTCCGCCGGGGATGACGCGACCATTGCCGATGCCATGGCGCGCGTCGACGACGACCAGCGCATAGTCGATGTGGATGCGCGCGCTCTGAAAACCGTCATCCATGATCAGGAAATCGCAGCCGAGCTTCTCCAGCAGAAGCCTGGCGCCGGCGGCCCGGTTCGGCGTCACCGCGACCGGCGCATGTTCGGCCAGAAGCAGCGGCTCGTCGCCGACATGCTTGGCGGCGTCATGGTGCGGATCGACGATATGCGGCTGCGCGAAGGAGCCGCCATGGCCGCGCGACAGGAAACCCGGATTGAGCTGCATGCGCCTGGCCTGCTCGGCCAGCGCGATCGCCACCGGCGTCTTGCCGGTGCCGCCGACGGTGAAGTTGCCGACGCAGAGCACCGGCGCCTCGACCTTTTCGCGCGGCGCGTGCCGCATGCGGCGACCGGCGACAAGCGCATAGATGGCGGAAAGCGGCGACAGCGCCGTGACCCGCCAGTCCGGCTCTTCCCACCAGAAGGGTGGCGCTTCCGAGGTCACGTCAGCGCCCGTTCGCGCCCTTCAGGCGCGACTTGACGACCAGCGGCTGGATATAGGGCTCGAGCGACCTGAGCGTATGCGCCAGCGCACCGCGCATCTCGTCGACCGTCGCCGCACCCGCCGCCATCATCTCATGGCGAGCCGCCTCGTTGGTCAAAAGGAAATTAACGGCGCCGGCCAGCATATCGCGGTCGCGCACCAGCTTGGCGCCGCCGCTATCGAGCAGGCGCTGATAGGCCTCGCGAAAATTCTGAACGTTGCGGCCGGCAAGCACCGCTGTCTCCAGCATGGCTGGTTCCAGCGGGTTCTGGCCGCCCTCGGAAGTCAGCGAACGGCCGACAAAGGCGATTTCCGTCAGCCTCAGATAAAGCCCCATCTCGCCGATCGTGTCGCCGAGCAGAATATCCGTGTCGGCGGTGATCCTGTCGCCCTTGCTGCGCTGCGCCAGCTTCAGGCCCATGCCGGAAATCTGGGCGGCCAGCTGCCCGGCGCGATCGGGATGGCGCGGCACGATGATCGTCAAAAGCCCGTGGTGGCGCTTGTGCAGCATGGCGTGAACTTCGGCGGCGACCGCCTCTTCGCCATCATGGGTAGAGGTCGCCGCCCAGGTCGGGCGACCGCCGATCTGGCGTTTCAGCGCCGCCAGTGCCCGCTCGTCGGCCGGCGGCGGCGCGGTGTCGACCTTGAGATTGCCGGATACGGTGACCGGCCGGGCGCCGAGCGACAGGAAGCGCTCGCCATCGAGATCCGACTGGGCGACGACATGGGCAAGATTTTCGAACAATGCTTCGGCAATGTTGGCGCGCTTCTTCCAGGACTTGAAGGAGCGGTCGGACAGCCTGCCGTTGACCAGAACCTGCGGCACGCGGCGGGCGCCGAGTTCCAGGATGGTCATCGGCCAGATCTCCGATTCGGCGATGATCGCCAGGTCCGGCTGCCAATGGTCGAGGAAGCGGCTGACCGCCGGCTTGAGGTCGAGCGGCACATATTGGTGGATGATGCGGTCGCCCAGCCGTTCTTCGGCGACCTGCGCCGAGGTGACCGTGCCCGTCGTCAGCACGATGTTGACGCCGTAATCGAGAATGCTCTCGACCAGCGGCACGACGGCGATGGTCTCGCCGACGCTGGCTGCATGGATCCAGATCACCGGGCCTTCGGGACGCTCGCGTCCGGCGACGCCGTAGCGTTCACGCCGGCGAATGCGGTCCTCCTTGCCTCTGGAAGTGCGCCAGGCGACGTAAGGTCCGACCAGCGGGTAAGCGGCGGCCCCGGCGAAGCGGTAGGCCGTCAGGAAGGCGCGGGCCCAGCGCATACTCATTTCGAACCGTCCACAAGGCGATAGGCCTCGGCGGTCGCGGCATTGAGCGAGGCCGTGACCTCCTGGCGCTTGCGTTCCATTTCCGCGGCGTCGGCGTTGGCCGGCACGAAGACAGGCGTGCCGACGACAATCGAGGAGCGGCCGAAGGGCAAGTTGATCGTCGTCTTGTCCCAGCTGCCCTCGATCACCTTGCGGCGGCTGGTGGCTATCGCGGCAGGCAGGATCGGCCGGCCGGACAGCCGCGCCAGAAGGACGACGCCGAGCCCCGCATCGCGCGGCGTGCCGTGGGGAATATCAGCAATCATGGCGACATTCTTGCCGGTGGCGAGCGACTTTTTGAGGGCGATGAGCGCCTTGGCCCCGCCCTTGTCGAGATGCCTTGCGCTTTCGCGCCCGCCAGAGCCGCGCACCGCCTCGATGCCGAATTTCTCGACCATCAGCGCGTTGAGCTCGGCATCGGCGCTGCGCGATACCATGGCAACCAGCGGCCGTCCCTTGGGATAGTAGGCCGGGGTCAGCAGGTGCTGGCCGTGCCAGAGCGCGATGATGCCAGGCTCGAGCTGCGCATAGGCGCCGCCGGAAAACTTGGCCGATCCGTCGACCATGCGGTTGGTCAAGCGGACAAGGCGGACGAAATACGCAAACAGCGCGGCAAGCGCATTCTTGACGAATCGCGACTGCGCCAGCGGTTCGCGGATCTTGCGCCAGAACGTCTTCGGCTTGCGACGTCTGACCGCCGACCGCGGGGCTGATCGCTTGACCGCTTCATGGTTCATCGATGTCAACCGACAGCCTTGTTTTCGGGGTCGAGCAGGCGGTGCAGGTGAACGACGAAATAGCGCATATGGGCATTGTCGACGCTAGCTTGCGCCTTGGCCTTCCAGACGGCGTGCGCCGATTGATAGTCCGGATAGATGCCGACAATATCGAGCGCGTCGAGATCGCGGAATTCGGTGCCGCCCAGCTTCTTGAGTTCGCCGCCGAACACCAGGTGCAAAAGCTGTTTCTTTCCGTCTTCAGCGGCCATGTCGATCCTTCACATATCGTGAGTTTGGGACAGGTCTAGACCAAAGCCGCCGACTTTGGAACTATTGATAGTGGTCAATTGTCCAGGCCGGCGATGACGCCGGCGAGCACGGCGAGGAGTTCGCCGCTGCCGGCGGCGAGCGGTCCGTGACGGATCACTTCGCCGGCATAGAGCGGCGCGCGGCCATGCCGATCGAGCAAGGCGCCGCCTGCCTCGCGCAGGATGAGATCGGCCGCGGCGATGTCCCAGTCATGCGCGTTGGCCTTGACGAAGGTGGCATCGAGCTGGCCGCCGGCGATCATCGCCAGCCGGTAGGCGAGCGAAGGAATATAGAGCACGCGCTTCAGCCGTTTGTGCCATTTCGCCGGCATCAGGTCGATCATCGCCTGCGGTCCGGCGATTTCGGCCGTTTCCGACGGCGGACGCACGCTGATGCGCCTGCCATTCAGGAACGCGCCCTCGCCCGGCAGCGCCCAATAGATTTCGCCCTTCGCCGGGCAGTCGAGCACGCCGGCAAGCGTTCGGCCGTTCTCGACCACAGCGACACTGACGCACCATGTGGGCAGCCCTTCGAGGAAGCCGCGCGTGCCGTCGATCGGATCGACGACAAAGGTGCGGCGCGCGACGAGCCTTACCGGGTCGTCGACGGTTTCCTCCGACAGCCAGCCATAATCCGGCCGGGCCGCCAGCAAGGTCTCGCGCAGATATTTGTCGGCGGCGTGATCGGCTTCGCTGACCGGCGAGGTGCCGCCCTTCATCCACACCTGCGGATTGTTGTTGAAGTACTGCATGGCGATGAGCCCCGCCTCGCGGGCGGCATCGCGCAACAGCTGCAGGTCTTCAGTAGCGCCGGCCGAGACGGCCGGGTCAAGCTCCGGCAAGGGTCATTCCTTCGATCAAAAGCGTGGGCGCGGCAGTGCCGAAATTGCGGTCGAGATCGCTCGCCGGAACCATGTTGAGGAACATCGTCTTCAGATTGGAGGCGACGGTCACCTCGGCGACGGGATAGGCCAGCTCGCCATTTTCGATCCAGAAGCCGGAAGCGCCGCGGCTATATTCGCCCGTCACCATGTCGACGCCCTGGCCGAACACTTCGGTGACGTAGAAGCCGGTCTTGAGCGACTTGATCAGCTCTTCCGGCGTATTTTCCCCGGGCTCGATGGCGAGATTGGTCGACGACGGCGAGACCGACGAGCCGCTGCGCGAGCCGCGCCCATTGGTGACGAGGCCGAGTTCCCGAGCCGCCGAAGTCGACAGGAACCAGTGGTTGAGCACGCCCTTGTCGACCATGAACAGTTTTTCGCCCTCGACGCCTTCGCCGTCGAACGGGCGCGAGGCCTGTCCACGGCGCCGGAGCGGCTCGTCGGTGACGGTGATTGCGGCCGAAGCCACCTTCTTGCCCATCATGTCGCGGAGAAAGCTGGTCTTGCGCGCGACCGCGGCGCCATTGATGGCACCGGCAAGGTGGCCGGCAATGCCGCGCGCCACACGCGGATCGAACACCACGTCGACAGGCCCGGTCGCCGCCTTGCGCGCGCCAATGCGGCGTACGGCGCGCTCACCGGCCTTGCGGCCGATGTCTTCCGGCGCGTCGAGATCGGAAAAATGCTGGCGCGAGGAGAATTCGTAGTCGCGCTCCATGCCGGTGCCCTCGCCGGCGATCACGCTGGTCGAGCGTGAAAAACGCGAGGCGACGTAATGGCCGACGAAGCCGTGCGAGGTGGCGAGCACCAGGCCGCCGAGCCCGGCACTGGCGCCACTGCCGGCCGAATTGGTGACGCCCTTGACGGCAAGCGCCGCCGCTTCGGCGGCAAGCGCTGCTTCCTTCAACTGGTCCGCCGACACCTCGGTGGCATCGAACAGATCGAGGTCGCGCGGTTTCTTGACCAGCAAGGCCGGGTCGGCGAGGCCCTGATAGGGATCCTCGGGGGATACCTTGGCCATGGCGACCGCGCGCTCGGCCAGCATATTGGGGTCGGATGCCGCCGTTGCCGAAACGCTCGCTACCCGCTTGCCGACGAAGACGCGCAGCGAGACGTCCTCGCTCTCGGACGCCTCTGTGCCTTCGACCTTGCCAAGCCGCACCGACACGCCGGTCGAGCGGCCGCGTACCGCAACGGCATCGGCGGCATCGGCGCCGGCCCGTTTGGCAGCCTCGACCAGGGCCGCGACGCGATCGGTCAGTTTCGCTGCGTCGAGCGTATCGGTCATGCGCATGATCCTGTTATTTCCGGCCGGCTGAAGGGCAGCCGCTGCTGCACCATCTATTGTCCCGATGCCGCTTCTGCAATGGGAGAAGCGGGCAAACCGGGTGCATCAAGCGCCGAAACAGAACCGCAGGCCGCAGGCGGATGAACGGCGAGCGAGATCGACAATCCCTCAGGAAGCGGCCACCGGCGTCCAGATCACGTCGTCGATCCTGAGCGCACCGGTGGCGAGCATCACCAGCCGGTCGAAGCCGAGCGCGGCGCCGCTCGCCTGCGGCATGATGGCGAGCGCGGCGAGGAAGTCCTCGTCGATCGGGTAGCGTTCGCCATAGACGCGCTGCTTCTCGTCCATCTCGACGGCAAAGCGCCGGCGCTGCTCGGCCGGGTCGGTCAACTCGCCGAAGGCGTTGGCGAGCTCGACGCCGCAGCAATAAAGCTCGAAACGCTCGGCGGTGCGCGGATCGTCGGCGCTCGGCCGGGCCAATGCCGCCTCCGAGATCGGATATCCGAAAAGGATGGTGGGGCGTCCCTGCCCCAGCGCCGGCTCGATTTTTTCGACCATCACCCGGCTGAACAGGTCGGCCCAATTGTCGTCGGGCGCGGTCCGCAATCCGGCCTGGACCAGGGCGGCATGCAACCCCGCGCGGTCGGTGCTGCCGTCGGCTGCAACCGTCGCCAGCAGATCGATGCCGGCATGGCGCATGAAGGCTTCGGCGACGCTCAACCGTTCCGGCTCGGCGAACGGGTCGGCCTCGCGGCCGCGGAAGCTAAAACGCTTCGCTCCGGCCCGTTCGGCCGCCAGCGCTACGAGCTCGGCGCAATCGCGCATCAGGCTCTCATAGGTCTCGCCGACGCGGTACCATTCGAGCATGGTGAACTCAGGATGGTGCAAGGGGCCGCGCTCGCGGTTGCGCCAGACAGCCCCGAGGCTGAAGATGCGCTCCTCGCCGGCGGCAAGCAGCTTCTTGCAGGCGAATTCCGGCGACGTGTGGAGGTAGAGCGGCTGGCGCTGCCCGTCCGGCCCGATCGCCTCGGTGGCAAAGGCCGACAGGTGCGCTTCATTGCCGGGCGAGACCTGCAGGGCCGATGTCTCCACCTCGACGAAGTCGCGGCGGGCGAACCAGTCGCGCATCCCGGCGGCAATGGCATTGCGCAGGATCAGCCGCGGCCGGCGGTCGGCGTGGACATGCGGCGTCCACCACGGCGAGGCGGCGGTCATCGGCTTCAGGGGAATTGCACAGAGGGCTGGCGATTGCGGCCAAGATGCGCTAGGCCGCACGCAACGGCCTCTCCAGCCGATTTGCGCCAACAAATTTTATTAGGATGGAAACCCGTGAAGGTCATCGCCAGCTCCTTACGCAAAGGCAACGTCGTCGAAAAGGACGGCAAGCTTTATGTGATCCTCTTTGCCGAAAACATTCATCCTGGCAAGGGTACGCCGGTCACCCAGCTCGACATGCGGCGTATCTCCGACGGGGTAAAGGTTTCCGAGCGTTACCGCACCACCGAGCAGGTCGAGCGCGCCTATGTCGAGGAGCGCGAGCACACTTTCCTCTACCGTGACGGCGAAGGCTTTCACTTCATGAATCCGGAAACTTACGATCAGGTTGCGGTACCGGAAAGCGTGGTCGCCGACATGGCGCCTTATCTGGTGGAAGGCATGCCCGTGCAGATCTCGCAATACAACAACATCGCCATCTCGCTGGTACTGCCGCAGCGCGCCACTTTCGAGGTGGTCGAGACCGAGCCGGTGACCAAGGGCCAGACGGCGTCGTCGTCCTACAAGCCGGCAACGCTGTCCAACGGCGTGCGTACCCTGGTGCCGCCACACATCAGCGCCGGCACCCGCGTGGTGGTGATGACGGCCGATGGCGCCTATGTCGAGCGCGCGAAGGATTGAGGCGCGAAGTCTGACACGCCTCGCCGAAAGCGTCGCGGCGGCCGGTCATCGTCTACCGCTTTGTGCCAGGGGCTTTCGAGCATTGGGGCGCTGCACGCAGACTGAAGCGTCAACGCCCTGCCAGTTCTTTCCTATTGCACGACGCCAGCGGGCAATCTCTGAGCCTCGAGCAACGCCGACCGTCCCTTTCGCCAGGTGCCAGGTGGAATGCCGACGAACTTTTTGAAGGCGCGATTGAAGGCGGCTTCCGACTCGTAGCCGACCTCGGCACCCGCTTGCGCGATGCTCATTTCGGGGCGTTCGAGCAAGCGTCCTGCCAGTTGCAGACGCCAGCGAGCAAGATAGTGCATGGGGGAGACCTCGACATAGTGGGTAAAGCGGCTCGCAAACGCCGTGCGCGAGAGCCCTACTTCGCGGGCGAGCCGGTCCAATGTCCATTCCTCCCTGGGGCGAGCGTGGATGAGCCGGAGCGCCTCGCCGACATGTGGATCCCGTAGGCCTGACAGCCAGCCGCGCGAATCGTCGGGGAGGGTCTCGAGATGGCGGCGGATGATCTCGACAAACATCAGCTCGCTCAGCTTGGCGAGGATCGTCTCACAGCCCGCCCGCCCACTGCCACCTTCAGCCAGCGCCAGCCGAAAAAGGTCGATAACCCAGCTGCTTCCATCGGCGGGCTTGCGGGCACACAGGATGGCCGGCAATGCGGCCAGGAGAGGATTGAAGGGACGTGCATCGCAGCCAAGATACCCGCAAATGAACCGGGTCCGCTCGTCTCCCCCGCCACCATGGATCACCGCGAACGGCAGGCTCTCGTCTATCGGCCGATAATACATCGCCATATTGGGTTCGCCCCGCGCCCCCGGCGAGGAGCTCAACACGTTCGGAACACCACCGGGGAAGACAACGACATCACCGGCGTTCACGAGCACCGGCGGCACCGAATCGTCTCCCAGCGCGGCCCAGCACGAGCCCGACATCACGGCATGAAAAGAAATGATGTGCTCTGCCTCCGGCATGACGGCGGCGGCAATGTCGGCCGTGCCCGGCGACTCGCCAACCCAGGGAGAGCTGGCGTCGACGTCGAAATAGATCGCACCGGTGAGGCGAACGGCTCGGAGCACATCGGAAAGGACATCCATGCACTACACCTCCGGAAACGATCGGCTACTCCCTTTGACAACGAGTTTTTCCGCCAGGCATCTCGAACTATCCGGCAATATGGCCGCCCGAGCAACTATCCATCCGGTCTAATCCTACTCTGAACGATCGGGCAACAGAAATGGACGATGTGACATTTGCGGGAACAGCGGACGGGATTAGCGTTTCATCGGCCGGCCGACAGGTCCAATAACAGGGAGGAATGTCATGAACGATGAAGACATCACCAAATTCGCAGCAAGCCTGCGAGGCGAAGTCATCCGCGCCGGCGACGCCCGCTATGACGAGGCCCGCAAGCTCTACAACGGCATGATCGACAAGCGGCCGCTGATCATCGCCCGCTGTGTCGACGTCGCCGACGTAATCACAGCGGTGAATTTCGGCCGCGACAACAATTTGCTGGTTGCGGTACGTGGCGGCGGCCATAACGGACCAGGATTGGGGAGCTGCGACGACGGTCTGGTGATCGACCTGTCGGCGATGAACGGCGTGCGCGTCGATCCGGATGCCCGCACGGCGCGGGTAGGCCCGGGCTGTACTCAGGGCGACCTCGACCATGCCACCCATGCCTTTGGCCTGGCCGTACCGGCGGGCATCATCTCGACCACCGGGGTCGCCGGACTGACGCTGAGCGGCGGCCATGGCTATCTGACGCGCAAATATGGCCTGACCATCGATAATCTGATCGAGGCCGATGTCGTGCTTGCCGATGGAAGCTTCGTCACCGCCAGCAAGGAGCGGAACCCCAACCTGTTCTGGGCGCTTCGCGGCGGCGGCGGCAATTTCGGCATCGTCACCAGCTTTGTGTTCAAGCTCCACCAGGTCAGCATGGTCTTTGCGGGGCCGATCGCATGGGATCAGCGCCACGCCCGCACCATCATGCAGCATTATCGCGAGTTCCTGCCGAACGCGCCCGAAGAACTCGGGATCTTTCTCGGGCTCAAGACCGTCCTCTCGAGCGCACCCTTCCCGGAAGAGTTTTGGGGAAAGCGGATGTGTCTGCTGATGTGCTGCTACAACGGCCCGGAGGAAAAGGGCAGAGAGGCGCTGGCCCCGCTGCTCGATGCGCTGCCCGCGCCCTGGTTCAACTGGATGGGAACGATGCCCTATCCCGCGGTGCAGAGCATGTTCGATGGGCTCTACCCGAAGGGAATGCAGTGGTACTGGCGGGGCGATTTCGTCAAGACGCTGTCCGACGAGGCGATCGACGCCCATCTCGCGCAGGCGGCGAAGACGCCGAGCGAGCTATCGCTCATGCACCTCTACCCGATCGATGGTGCGGTCCATCGCGTCGGCAAAGACGAGACACCCTGGAATTACCGTGATGCGACCTGGTCGATGGTCATCGCCGGGATCGATCCGGACCCACAGAAAGCGGGGCCGGTGACGCGCTGGACCAAGGCCTACTGGGAGGCCGTGCATCCGTTCGATCTGGGCGGCGCCTACCTGAACTTCATGATGGATGACGAGGGCGATGCAAGGCTCAAGGCGGCTTATGGCGACAACTATGAGCGCCTGGCTACGCTGAAGAAGAAATACGACCCAAACAACCTCTTCCGGGTGAACCAGAACATTCGACCGGCTGCTTGACGGCGGTGGCGGCCGGCCAGATCAGCCTCCGCACTGAAGCGCGTCGCGCTGAAATGGGTTCAGTCGACGCGCTTAAGCCCGCTGGGTATTTCGTCGAATCCAGTCAAGCTGTTGTACATGACAGTTCGGATGCTGATCCGCGCCGGTGTACTCGGCCCTTGAGAATCCTCCAGCCTTCGGCAACATGGCGGCAAGGCTGAGAGCATGAGGATGAGCAAGGTCATTTCCGCCGCATCACGGCGTTCGCCGCGCAAGACACCGATGGCGCTGACCGAGGCGCTGGTCGCCCGCACCTTGCGTGCGGTCGAGGATGCCGGGCCGACGCCGGGCATGGTCTACATGACCGATGCCGATTACGCGCGCATTCGCGACGAGGTGCTGGCCGGCGCGCCGGGCGGGCCGGTGAAGCTGTTCGCCTATGGCTCGCTGCTGTGGAAGCCGGCCGGCGAGGTCAGGGGTGGCGAACGGGCCGTGGCGACGGGCTGGCATCGTTCGTTCTGTTTTACGGTGCAGCGCTTCAGGGGCACCATCGAGCAGCCCGGCCTGATGATGGCCCTCGACCGCGGCGGCCAGTGTCAGGGCATGGTATTCGAGATCGCCGAGCCAGTGGGGGCCAATCTCGAAACGTTGCTGCGACGTGAGATGACCATCCTGCCGGCCGTCAACGTGCCGCGCTGGCTGCAGGTCAGGACGGGCGACGGCACGGGCCAAGCGCTTGGTTTCGTTGTCGATCCCGCCAATCCGCGCTATGCCGGCAAGCTCGAAAAGCGAGCGATAGCGGCGACCCTGGCCACGGCCGTCGGCCATTGGGGTTCGGGCGCCGAATATCTGTTCGAGACCATTCGCCATCTCGACGCCTGCGGCATCCGCGACCGCAATCTCTGGCAGTTGCAGGAACTTGTGGCCGAGGAGATCGGTCGGGCGCTGCGATCGGGCTTCATTCGTCCCTGAGCCAGACCAGCATCTCGCCGGGGTCGCGGTTGTCCCAGGCGAAATACGGCACGGCGGTGATTTTCGCGTCCTCGACCGCCGGCGGTTCGGTGCGGTAGAGCCCCTCTTCCCAGTTTTCGAAAGCCTCCTTTTTGGCAATCGCCGAAAGTGTCACGACGCCGCCCAGAAGGTTCGGCTGCTGATGCGCCTCGATGTCGGCCGTGCGCGGCAGAGCGATGCGGTGCAGCTGGCTGGAATTGTCGGTCTCCTCGACGCAATAGATCAGCGGGCCGCGCGCCAGTGCGACACGGCCGATATCCTGCCGCACCTGCGGATTGGCGTAGAGGCGGTCGACGGCCATTTCGAGGTCGAGCTCGACCCGGTCGCCCTTGCGCCATTCGCGGCGGATCGCGGCATAGCCGTCGCTGCTGATGGCAGCCAGATCGACATCGGCGCCGTTGACCTTGAGCGCTGCCTTGCGGCACCAGGCCGGCAAGCGCAGGTGCAAAGTGAACTCGGTCGGAGCTTCCGGTTCGACAGAGATCGAGACCGCGCCGTCCCATGGATAGTTACTGGTCTGGGAGAGCTCTATTTGCCGGCCCGCGATATCGAAACGAGCCGTGCCGTTTCCATAGAGATGGACGGCGAGTGCGTCGTCCGACAGGCCATAGAAATAGCTGCCGATCGAGGCGACCATGCGCCCGACATTGGGCGGGCAGCACGGGCAGCGATGCCATTTCCAGCGGTGGTGGGCGCCGCGGCTTTCGAGCGGATTTTCGTAGAAGAACAGCGAGCCGTCGAGCGACAGGCCGGAGATCGAGCCGTTGTAGAGCGCCCGCTCCATAATGTCGGCGTAGCGCGCATTGGGGCCCATGCCGAGCATGCGGCTAGCCCAGAACACGAGGCCGACCGAAGCACAGGTCTCGGCATAGGCGGTGTCGTTGGGCAGGTCGTAGTCGGCGGTGAAACCCTCATTGTGCGACGACGGCCCGAGGCCGCCGGTGACGTAGAGGTTCTTGGTCATGAGGTCGTCCCACAGCCGGTCGAGCGCCACCCGCAGCGTGTCGTCGCCATATTCGGTGGCGATGTCGGCCATCCCCGAATAGAGATACATCGCCCGCACCGCATGGCCGACGACCTTGTCCTGCTCGCGCACCGGCTTGTGCGACTGGTTGTATTCGTAGGTTTTGAAATGATAGGCCTTGGGGTCGGCGCCGCGGGCGCGCGCCTCCTCGTCGAAATAATGCGGCTGCTGTCCGCGCTGATCGATGAAATATCTGGCAAGCTCCATGTATTTGCGCTCGCCCGTCACCCGTGCCAGCTTGACCAGCGCCAGCTCGATCTCCTCATGGCCGCAATAGCCCTTCTTCTTGCCGGGCTCGGGACCGAACGTCTCGGCGATGTGATCGACATAGCGGCACATGATGTCGAGCAGCTTGCGTTTTCCCGTGGCCTGGTAATAGGCGACCGCGCCTTCGATCAGGTGGCCGGCGCAATAGAGCTCGTGGCAATCGCGCAGATTGGTCCAGCGCAGGCCGGGCTGGATGCGCTGGTACCAGCTCGACAGATAGCCGTCGGGCTGCTGCAGCTTGCCATACATGTCGATGACGGCATCGATCTTCGTCTCCAGCTCGTCGTTGCGGCGGCGGTAGAGCGAATAGGCGGCGGTCTCGATGGTCTTGCCCCAATCGGAGTCCCAGAACATCTGCGTCGTCACCGTCGATCCGGTGAACTCGTTGCCGGCGGTCGCCGCCTCGTCCGGTGAAGGTGAGTGGAACGGAATGACGACGCCCGGGGATGGCCGGTCCGGATCGATCTGCTCGAGCATGCGCGCCTCGACGCAGCGGTCATAGAGGATGCCGGCGGTCTTCGAGGCGACGGCATCGACGCGGTCGCCCCAGAAGCCGCGCACATCGACCTGCGGCACGGGCAGCGGGCGGAAGGCGAGTTTCGGCTTGGCGCCCTGACTGGCGGATTGCGATGCGGTCATCAATTTACTCCGGTTCGGTTCGATTGGTCACTTCACGGCCCCTGCCATCAGGCCGCGGATGTAGAAGCGCTGCAGCAGCAGGAAGAGCACCAGGCACGGCACCATCATCACGGTGACGCCGGCCTGCACGGCGCCCCAGTCGATCGCGCCGAAGCGGCCGGACTGCAGTGCGGTCATCATGATCGGCAGCGTGAATTTGGACTGGTCGGTCATCAGCACCAGCGCCGCCAAAAACTCGTTCCAGGCGCCGAGGAAGGCGAACAGCGCGATGGTGACGATTCCCGGCCAGACCAGCGGCAGCATCACTCTGAGCAGCATGGTGACGTTGTTGGCGCCGTCCATGCGCGCGGCCTCCTCGATCTCGCGCGGCACCGCATCGAAGGCGTTGCGCATCATGAAGATCGAGAACGGCAGCTGCAGCGTGACGTAGACGCAGACCAGCCCGGTCAGCGTGTTGTGCAGGCCAATTTTTGTCAGCACCAGGAAGATCGGCGTCAGGATCGACTGGAACGGGATCATGATCGTCGACAGGATGACGACGAAGAGCAGGTTCTTCAGCGGAAAGCGGAAGCGCGAGAAACCGTAGCCGGCGAGCACGCTGACGATCACCGACAGCACCACGGTCATGACCGAGACGTAGATGCTGTTTTGCGCCGGCAGCCAGAGGCCGTCGCCGAAGGTGTTGAGCGTGGCGTAGTTCTCGAGCGAGATGCCGCTGGTCGGCCAGGGCGGCAGCGGCGGCTGACGCGCCTCCTGCGCCGGCTTGAAGGCCGAAAGCACCGTCCAGGCGATCGGCGCCAGGAACAGTATCGACGCGATGATGCCGGTCGAGTGCTCGGCAATCTGCATGCCGATGCGGCGTTTGCGGCTCCTTGCCTGCGCCATCAGTCGACCCCTTCCGGATTGCGCAGCAGCCGCAGCTGGATCAGGCTGAGCGCCACCAGGATGACCAGCAGGACCATCGAAAGTGCTGCGCCATAGCCGAGCTTGAACGACACGAAGGACTGGTTGAAGATCCAGTAGACGGCGGTCAGCGTCTGATTGCGCGGGCCGCCGCGCAGGATGATGTAGAACTGGTCGAAGGCGAGGATCGAGCCGGCGACCGACAGGATCAGCGCCAGCGCCAGCGTGCGGCGCATCAAAGGCAAGGTAATCGCCCGGAACCGCGCGAATGGCCCTGCCCCGTCGATCATCGCCGCCTCCTGCAGATCCGGCGGGATCGACTGCAGGCCGGTCATCAGGATGATCATGGTGAAGCCCGCCACCTTCCACACGACCATGGCGATGATCGACCAGAAGGCCGGCTGGAAGGTCGCCAGCAGGTTGAATTTCTTCTCGGTCAGGCCGAGCTCGAAGGCGGCCGGGCTGAACAGTCCGGAATCGACATTGAGCAGCCACGACCACAAAAGGCTGGCCGAGGCGAAGCCGATAACCGCCGGCATGAAGAAGGACGTGCGGTAGAAGCCGGTCAGTTGCCGCGGCCTTTCGATGAACAGCGCCAGCGGAAAGGCGACGGCGAAGATCGCGATCGTGACCACCACCGTGTAGTAGCCGGTGAACTTCAGCGCGTTCCAGAAGCGGGTGTCGCGCAGGATCGCCCAGTAATTGTCGAGGCCGATAAAGCTATGCGCGCCCATCAGCGGCCAGTTGTGCAGCGACATCCAGGCGGTCATGCAAAGCGGCACGATGAAGAAGACGACGACAAGGGCAACGGCGGGCGCGACATAGAGCAGGCCGATCCACTGCCGGCGGCCGGCGCCGACGAGTTTGTATGCGCGCGCTGGCGCGGAGATTGCTGTGATGGTGGTCATGCCGTGGTCTTCCGTTAGCGCTACGTCCCCCTCCCCCTTGAGGGGAGGGTCCGGTCGAAGGCCGGGGGTGGGGTCCTCCGCGAAGCGCGCCGACATCAAAAGAGCGTCGAGCACTGCCGCGATGACCCCACCCGGACCTGCGGTCCGACCTCCCCTCAAGGGGGAGGTTAAGGGGCTGCGGGGGTGGGTCCTCTGCGAAGTGCGCCGACAGAAACGTCGAGCACTGCCGCAACGACCCCACCCGGACCTTCGGTCCGACCTCCCCTCGAGGGGGAGGTGGGCGCCGGCGCTACTTCTGCGGCGCCGAATCGATGATCGACTGCATGGTCTCCTGCGCATTGGCGATGGCGCCGTCGACGTCTTCACCGAAGAAGACCTCGTTCATCATCTGGTTCCACGGACCGTTGGCCGAGTTGATCAGGTCATTGAACACCACCGAATAGGGCGTGCGGCCCTTGGCCATAGCTTCAGCAGCGACCTTGTAGCGCGGGTCGAGGTCTTTCAGCGCCTCATTGGCGATGTCGCCGCGCACCGGCAGGCTGCCGTATTTCGCCAGAATGGTCTGGCCTTCGAGCGAATAGGCGAAATCGAGGAACTCCTTGACCACCGCGACCTTGGTGGTGCCCTTGGTGACGACGAAATTATCGCCGCCGGCAAACGACGACCAGCCGCCATCCTTGCCCGGCAGGAAGGTGATGCCGTAGTCGATGTCGGGATATTGCGTGTTCAACGCGCCGATGGCGAAGGCGCCGGACGGCGAGATGCCGATATTGCCGGTGGCGAAGGCGGCAAAGAAGTTGGAGCCGGTGTCGGTCTGCGCGCCTGAAGGCACCAGGTCCTTCTTGACCATCGAACGGTAGAGGTCGATGGCACCGCGCATCTGCGGCGTGTCCAGCGTCGCCTTGGAGCCGTCCTCGGTGAGGATATCGCCGCCCGAGGCCCAGATCAACGGCGTGAAGGTGAAGATGTTGCAGCCGCCGCAATTGCCGGAGAAGTAGAAGCCCTTGATGTCGCCGCCGAGCGCATTGACCTTTTCGGCGTCGGCTTCGATTTCGGCCCAGTTGGTCGGGCCCTTTTCCGGGTCGAGGCCGGCCTGCTTGAACAGCTTCTTGTTCCAGATCAGCACGGAACTATCGGCCGAGAACGGCAGCCCGTAGATGCGGCCCTTATAGGTGCCGGTCTTGACATGCGCCGGCGACAGGCTGGCGAAATAGGGCAGCGATTTCGCCCAGTCGGTGATGTCTTCCAGCTGGCCGGCGGCGGCGAAGGACGGCGTGTAGATCAGGTCGAGCGACAGCGCATCGGGCGCCGTGCCGCCGGCAGCGGCGGCGCCGTATTTCGGAATGATTTCGGCGTTGGGGATGATGTCCAGCTTGATCTGGTTCTGATGCCCCTTGTTGAAGGCATCGACGACGCGCGGCATGAAGTTCGAGCCGTCGGCGCGCACCCAGATGTTGGCGGTGTCGGCGGCGGCCGAGCCGACTGTTGCCAGCGTGCCCAATATGCTCGCGGCGATGGCGAGCCCGGTAATGGTGGTTCTCATGCTTCTCCTCCACATGGTTTTAATTTAGCGTTTTAATTTAGCCGCGCCCCCAAGCGGGTGACTATCGACACGGCCCGTTTCGTTCAGCCGTCCGGCGGACGGCCGCATGACTGACGCACCACCAGCCGGCACGGCAGTTTTCTGATGCCCGGCAAAGCGGGTTCGCCGCCGACGAGCGAAAGCAGGGCAAGGCCGGCCTCGCGGCCAAGTGCTGAAAGGTTCATGTCGACCGAGGTGAGCGGCGGGCGTGTCGCCTCGGCGACGATCTGCCAATTGTCGAAGCCGATGACGCCGACCTCGTCCGGCACGCCGATGCCGCGCTCGCGCAAGGCATCGATGACGCCGCGCGCGATCTGGTCGTTGCCGCAGAAGACGGCATCGGGCTTTTCGCGCGTGCCGTCGAACCCCTCGCCGTCGAACAGCTTCTTGACCGCCTCATGCCCCCAGGCTTCCGACCACGGGCCGAGCAGCGGCTCCATGACCGGCAGGCCGTTCTCGGCCAGCACCGCGCGATAGGCCTCGGCCCGCGCATGCACCACGGCAAAGCTCGCGGGACCGCTGACATGGGCGATGCGCCGCCGCCCGAGCCGGCAAAAGTGCTCGACCGCCAGCCGCGCCCCGCCGGCATCATCAGACACAAAAGCGATGGCGCCGGGATCGGGCTGGGTAAAGGCATAGATCGCCGGAATGCCGAGATTGGCGAGATCGACCGGCAGATGGCGGTCGATGCGCTTGCCGGTGGCGATGATGCCGTCGACGCGCTTGTCGAGCATGGCATCGACATGCAGCTGGGCAAGGCGCGGGTCGTCCTCGACATTGCACAGGAACACCGAGACGCCGGCATCGACCAGCGCATCGGAAACGCCGGCCATCAGCGGCAGCGAAAACCGGCCATAGGTGTCGTTGGTCAAAAGGCCGACGGTAAAGGAGCGCCGCCGCAACAGGCTCTGCGCCAGGCTGTTCGGGCGAAAGCCAAGCCGCTGCGCCGTCTCGCGAATACGCGTCCGCGTCTCGGCCGTCATCCGCCCCTGCCCGTTCAGCGCCTTCGAGGCGGTGGCAACGCTGACGCCAGCGAGCGCGGCCACCTCGCGGAGGGTGACGGGCTGCTTGGCGGAAACAGGCGTTGGCTGCGCATCGGACGCCATGATCTGGATATCGATCCTCCCATTTGAGAAAAGCTTTTCTCTTACCGGCCCGCGGGGTGCTGAGGGGTGAGGTCAGCGGGTGCGGGGCGATTTGGGAAAAGGTTTTCTCAGAGGGAGATTAGGATGAGAATTCAGGTAAGGCAAGAGGGATGATGCGGGGGGGACGGCCACCCTAATCTCTGATCAGGTGCGCAGCGCTGCCTTTTCATGGCACCCGCTTAGCGCCAATGTCGCAGGCGAAACGTTACTTAAATACTAACAATTACATCTTTCGTATTGGTCATCAATGTGATGACTTGAGCGGGGTGCGCGGCTACGCGCAAGATATGATTCGCGGACAAGGTTCGAGATGCAAAACATTGTCGCCGCTTTCTTCGAATATGGCGCGGGGACGCGGCATCTAAACTCCCAACAGTCTTCCGCTGAAAACACTTTTTACGTCGCGACAGGAGCCCACAAGGCGGCTGAACTCGGAATTGAACGGTGAGCCACTTTCAATTCGTCATCAAACACGATGCGAAAGCGCTGACGCCACTTCTATCGGCGATTCAAGCATTGGCCGACTCCGAAAAGGACGCGCTTGGCTTCCTTCCAGGGAGGGCTTTCGAAGAGGCTATTGGGCGACAACGATTGATCGCCGCGTTGGTCGAAGACAGCGGTGTCCGAACCTTCGCAGGATATCTCCTTCATGGCGGAGTGTTCCCAAACGCCAAGATTCAACAGATTGCTGCGGTCCCAGCCTTTCGGAAGAATGGCGCGGCGTCCGCTTTGATGAAGGCGTTTGTTTCAGAGCTTGAGCGACTTGGCTTTCTGTCTCTCCGCGCTGATGTGGCCTCGAATCTGCCCGCAGCGCTGGCCTTCTACGCGAAAAACGGGTTCGAACGGGTTCGCGAGCGCTCCGGCGGCTTGGCACGCGGCCGAACTATCATCATTCATTCGCGCCAGCTCGAAACAGACAATCTTTTTACGCTCGCGTCGGCTCAATCCGGAACAGGCATCGATCTTGGCGTTCGACGGCGTGGCCCCGGTGAAGTGCCGGTCTTCGCCTTTGACTTGAATGTGTACTTCGACCTTGTGAGGCAACGCCACCAGTCGGATCATGCTCGCCGACTTTTTGGCGAAGCCCTTGGTCACACGATCCGCCTTGCCGTTGCAGATGAATTCGTTGCTGAACTTCGGAAAACGTCAAACAGCACTTCAGCGGATCCCGTCCTTCAGATGGCGCTTCAACTCCCTCGTTTGCCTAAGCCCGATGCGTCGGAACTAGAGACCCTGGCAGCGCGCATCTACGATACCGTGTTCGAAAAGCCTAAGTCAAAGGGCGTGGGAACCGACCAAGCTAGAAGTGATGCCAATCACGTCGCGCACGCCATGATTTCGCGGGCTTCGGCATTCATCATTCGCGATGGCCCAATCTTGAACGCGCGGAATGAACTACTAGCCACGTTCGGAATCGACATAGCTACGGTTGAGGAGGTCCTGGACCTTCTCCCACCAGAACCTCTCACTTCGAATTCGATGTCGGTTCGTGGCGAAGGGTTTGAGCCCGGCTCCATCAATGCTTCGCAACTGTCGGCCTATCTCTTAGAAGTGAAGGCCCCAAGTACCCTCGCCTCGGAATTCGCCGATCCTCAATCACCATCAGCTTGCGTGCGGCGTTGGGCGATCCGATGCGACGATCGGGTTGTCGGCGCGGGAGTTGTCCTTCTTCCGAGAGGTATTGAACCTATTGCGCGGATGTTCGTGCAAGTTCGACATGAGCACCAAGGCGCTGAACTCTTTGCGGACTACCTTCTAGACACGCTCATTCGTGACTCTTGTGAAAGCGCACCTGTGACCGTCGAATTGGTCCATTTGTCAGGCCAGTCGATTGTCAACAAGCTGGCCACCGCTCGCGGCTTTCAACGAACCGCCAATGCATCGACCTTTTCCAAGATTGCTGTGGGCAGACCACTCACAGCGGATACGTGGTCCACGGTGACTCAACAGGTTCGACGTCGAACAGGTTTAGTCCTTCCCGACACAGCATCGACGTTGTCTAACGGCGAAATCAAAATCCGGGCGCGCACGGGAGCATCCAAGTGGATTAGCGCAGCAGCTTTGGAAGACCTGTTAGGTCCGACGATATTCGTTTGGCCAGGCTGCGGTGGCGTGATTGTTCCGATCACTCGCGCCTATGCTGATGAACTGTTAGGAACCGCCGTTCAGGCTACCCTCGGATTCGTCGCTAACCGTGACGCGGCCTTTCTTTCTACGCGCGGCTACATCAATGCGCCCCGCACTGTGAGGCAGATGCGCGCTGGCATGCCAATCGTCTTTTACGAATCGAAGCGGAAGGGTAATGGGCGTGGTGCTGCCGTGGCTGTCGCGCGAATCGTCAATTCGATTCTTATTGCGAAATCCCAGTTGAATTCCAAATCGGACAAACGATTGGTGATCGATAGCGTCGAGAGCTTTTCAGCAACCGATGACGTGCTCCTGACCACATTCGACAATCTCATGGCGTTTCCAAGCCCTGTGGGCTTCGAGACGTTGAAGAAGCTCGATGCCGTTGGTGGTGCGAACCTTGTATCAGCCGTCTCGCTTTCAAGTGAGCAGATAACTTTCATTCTCACTTGCGGGTGGCCCGGTGGCAAAATCAAATGAAGCAATCATCTCGATTCGCCCCAAATTCGCTGAAGCGATTCTATCCGGCCAGAAGACGATTGAGCTACGTCGACGAATCCCTCTGATAAGCATCGGTACTCGGCTGTGGATTTACGCGACGAGGCCGGTTGGTGCGGTTATTGGATCAGCTACCGTAAAGAGGATTATTCGTGGTCTTCCAGAAGAGGTGTGGACCAAAGGCGGCGATCTGGCCGGCTTAGACCGTGAATCGTTCGACATCTACTTCGACGGCGCTCCGGAGGCTATCGGATTGGTTTTGGCGGATATGCAGCGCGGGCGTCCGATCTCGATCGAAAAGCTTCGACTGATCCGCAGAGGATTTCACCCACCGCAAGTCATTCTTCGAATTAGCGATGGCGAGGCGTCGACGTTGCAGCAACTCCTAAATGCAGCTTGAACTCGACACGCGTCTGCATATTTTGCGTAATAGATGACATACGCATATATACTACTAATATCTTCTAGAGTCCATTATCATCGATAAATTGATGCGGCGAAAAACAGAAATGGGGGAGAATTCAAGATGCCTTTTGAAGCTCAAGTATATAAAATCCTCGTCGCCAGCCCTGGTGATGTTGAAGATGAGCGCCGCGCAATTCCTGAGGTGATCGCCGAATGGAACCACATAAATGCCGACGCGAAGAAGGTGGTCCTTCTCCCTATTAAGTGGGAAACCCACTCAGCTCCAATGATGGGTGGCAGACCTCAGGCGATAATCAACGAACAGGTCGTACGCGGTTGCGACATGCTAATCGGAGTTTTTTGGACTCGTATTGGCTCACCTACAGGCGTCAGTGAGAGCGGGACGGTAGAAGAGATCGAATGGTTTATTAAGAACGGAAAACCGTTAATGCTATACTTTTCTTCAAAGCCGGTTGACGCGAAGAAGTTGGATCTGGATCAGTATCGATCTCTACGCCAATTTGAAGAAAAGATGCAGAAAATGGGACTAACTGGATCCTATGAAAATATAACCGATTTTCGTGAAAAGCTTTTCCGCCAGATTTCAATAAACATTGAGCATCTTATATCAGGAGCGCCGGCTAATAAACCGTCGGTAAAAGCGGTAGCACAAAAGGCGGTCGAGCTAAATAAAATCATTAAGAAAGGCCGCGTCTTCATAGAGGACTATGAGAAGGATGGCGTAATAAAATCCTTTATAGTGAAAGGAGACACAAAATCTATCAAAGAAGAACTGAAGAAAATGGGAGGCAGATGGAATGGAACACTTGGCGGCTGGATATTTCCAAAAGCCAAAGAAATCGAGATAGCTGAATTTCTGAAGACTACTTAAACACACTATCTACAACTATGCGAACCGTCTCACTGGCTAAGATTTCTAGCCGGGTCGCGGAAGGCTGTGGACTTCGGAATTGACCCTATCACGCGAGAGCAAAAATCCCTTGGCTCTAGCTGCAGCCCAAGGGGCCAAACTCTTATCGCCCCTTGCCTCCACCACCTTCTCCACCTCCCGCTTCAACTCGTCCTTGATAGCCGCCGCCTCGCTCATCAGCGCCTCGATCTTCATGAAATCGAGCACGTGGTGTTTCGACCCCGTCCGAGCGCACCAGGATGTGGGGCCGGCTCTGCTGCAGCTTGCTGGCGGTGATTCGACTGCGTCATCAATTGGCGCGAACATCAGGTCGACGCTCGCATCTGATATCTCTAAAAACAACAAAGCACCGCGCCAATTTCACGAAGCGTGTCGCAAAAGACCAGCACAATCCGTCCTCTGACAAAGGAGAACCCCATGAGAAAACTCATCGTCACCGAATTCATCAGCGTCGATGGCATCGCCGAGGTCGAGAAGCTGCCGGGCGTGACCTGGAATGATGAAACGCAAAAATTCGAGGACGACGAGCTTACCGACAGCGGCGCCATGCTTTTGGGGCGCACGACCTATGAGATCTTTGCCGGCTCGTGGCCCAAGGAAACCGGAGACTTCGCCGACCGAATTCAACGCGCTGCCGAAATATATCGCCTTGACGAGCTTGACGCCGCGCGGATCCCTCCCGCGATTGATGCGATCGAGTTCGCAGCCACAAGGCGGAAGGTTCTGATCCGCCCTTTCTTGCTGTTGCGGTAGGAAGACTTCTTGATTCAGCCACAAGCCCAAATTGCTGGATTTGGCAGCTCTGGAAGGATAAGCTTGGTTTGTGGTTCAGCGATGGAACAGAGACTAGCCGCAATTCTGGCTGCCGATATGGCGGGCTACAGTCGGCTAATGGAGGCCGACGAATCCGGCACGCTCGCACGCCTTCGGACCCATCGCATAGAACTGGTCGATCCCGCCATCGCGAAGAACAAGGGCCGGATCATCAAGACCACCGGAGACGGCATGCTCGTTGAGTTCCAGAGCGTGACCGATGCCGTGAAATGCGCCGTGGAAATCCAACAGCGCATGAAACGGCGCAATTCGGATGTGCCGCAAGAACGGCGTATCGAATTCAGGATCGGCATAAATCTCGGCGACATCATTTTCGACGATGACGACATTTTCGGCGACGGCGTCAATATTGCCTCGCGCATCGAGCAACTCGCCGACGTCGGCGGCATCTGCGTGACCGCAGCGGTGGCGACCCAAATTGCCGACCGTCTCGAAATTGCCATGGAGGACCTGGGCGAGAAGACGTTAAAGAACATCAGCCGCCCGGTTCGCCTCTATCGCATCGGGTTTGACAGTCCTGCCCTGCCGGAAGTCGAGGCAAAGCGATCCATCTCGAAACCTTCGATAGTGGTGCTGCCATTCACCAACATGAGCGGCGACCCCGAGCAGGAATTTTTCGCGGACGGACTGACCGAGGACATCATCACCGAACTGTCCCGCCACCATGAGCTGTTCGTCATCTCGCGCAATTCCAGCTTCGTCTACAAGAACCGCGCCGTGAATGTGCGCGAGGTGGCCGAGAAACTCACCGTCCAATATCTGGTGGAGGGAAGCGTCCGCAAGATCGGCGACAGGGTGCGCGTGACGGTTCAGCTCATCGACACGGCGAACGACGCTCATATTTGGGCAGACAAATATGACCGGAAGCTGGACGACATATTCGCGATTCAGGATGAGGTGACCGCGGCGATCGCAGCCACGCTGCCCGGTCGCGTCGAGGCGGCTCAGCGGGACCAGCTCGCGCGGGCGAAACCTGCAAACATGGCCGCGTATGAATGTGTGCTTGCTGCCAAGGTGCTGCATCACCGAAGCACGATTGCGGATAATGAACGCGCGCAAACCTTGATAGAAAGGGCCGTCACGCTCGACCCCGATTATGCCCATGCCCATGCCTGGCGGGCCTGCATTCTTGGCCAGGCCTGGGTCCATAACTGGTGCGAAGACAGGGATGCCATCTGGAACAACATCATGGCAGCGCTGGACAGGGCGCTGGCGCTGGACAACAACGATGCCGATGTCCACCGCATTCTCGCGGCAGTGAACGTGAACAACAATGAGCTGACCACTGCGCGCTACCATCAAGAGCGGGCGCTGGCCCTCAATCCCAATTACGACCTCGTGGTGGTGCAGCAAGGCGAGTTATTGACGTGGCTCGGGAGGCCGGAAGAGGGAATTGAATGGATTCGCAAGGCAATGCAGTTGAACCCGCACCACCCGGAGAGGTTCTGGAGCCATCTGGGAAAGGCGCATTTCGCCGCGCGCCAGTATGGCGAGGCGATCGAAGCTTTCATGCATCTGTCAACCATGGACTCGGCTCAGCACGCTTTCGCCGCTGCCTGCTACGGCTGGCTCGGCGACGAAATCGCGGCCGCGGCGCATCTAGGCAAGATCAGAACGCTCGATCCCCAATTCGACCTCGATTCATTTATCGCCACCCTGCACTTTGCCCAGGAGTCTGATGTGCAGCACGTCCGCGAAGGACTGCTGAAAGCCGGTATTGCCCACCTGTAGGCAGCCGGTAGCTACGAACCAGAGCCAATCGGGGACAGAAAAAAGACCGGCCCCCGATGCGGACCTTGTGGCATGACCGAACGACGGGCAGGTCGGAGAAGCTTTTCCCACGGTATCGGTCTTTGGAAGCGAACAGGGAAAACCCTCCCCTTGAAAAAGCGCCGCGCTAGTTGACGGCGCATGTCGCATAAGGCCCGCGCCATTCGGCCCTGCCAGAAAGGAACCCGCCATGAGAAAACTCATCATCACCGAATTCATCAGCGTCGATGGCATTGCCGAGGTCGAGAAGCTGCCGAGCGTGGCCTGGAACGATGAGATGCAAAAGTTCAAGGACGACGAGCTTGCCGACAGCGGCGCCATGCTGTTGGGGCGCACGACCTATGAGATTTTTGCCGGCTCGTGGCCCAAGGAGACCGGAGACTTCGCCGACCGGTTCAATGCGCTGCCGAAATATGTCGCCTCGACCAGCTTGCAGGCGCTCGACTGGCAGCCGGCCGAGCTGCTGCAGGGCGCATTGCCGGACGCCGTCAGAGGGCTGAAGCAAGGCAGCGGCGGCAACATCTATGTGCATGGCAGCCTCAGCGTCGCGCAGGAATTGCTGCGCCACGGCCTTGTCGACCGCATCAGGCTGCTCAGCTACCCCGGTGCCGTCGGCCAGGGCAAGCTGCTGTTCCCGCCCGGCGCGCAATTGCCGCTCGAGCTGATCTCGGCCACGCAATTCGGCAACGGCGTGGTGGCGCTGGAGTATGCGGCTGGGAAGTCGTGATGAGCCAATCTCCCCCCTCGAGGGGGAGATGCCCGGCAGGGCAGAGGGGGGCGTCTCGCGTAATGCGCCAACCCCCACCGACGCAAGAGGCAGGCCGCGCCCGGTCGAACCGACCCCCTCTGGCCTGCCGGCCATCTCCCCCTCAAGGGGGGAGATCGCAGCTTCGCCCATCAGCGCCCCCGCCGCCTGCCTCCAGCTTCTGCTCGGCCGCGATCAGCATCTCGACAAACCTCGTCACCTTGGGCGGGCGGAAGCGGGCGGCGGGGTAGACTGTGTAGATGCCGCCGGAGGGCAGCCGCCACTCGGGCAGGATCTGCACCAGCCGCCCGGCGGCCAGTTCGTCCCGCACCAAAAAGTCCGGCAGCACCGACAGGCCGGCGCCGGCGCGGACCGCTGCCAGCACTGCCGGCGTTGCGTCGATCGAAATCGTTGCCTGCATGCGCACGGCCTGCTGCTCGTCATCGCCGCGCGAAAATTGCCATAGCAGCGGTTCGCGCAGCGCCATGTTGGCGACGAAGGGCAGCCCGGCGAGGTCTTGCGGTTCGCCGGCGGTGAACCGGCCTGCAAAGCCGGCGCCGCACACCATGAATTGTTGGAAGGTGCCGATGCGCCGGGCCTGCAGGCTGGAATCGGCCAGCCAGCCGACGCGGATGGCCACGTCGATGTGGCCGGAAACCAGGTCGATCGTCTCGTCGCCCAGCGTCAGCTCCACCCGGCAGGCGGGATAGCGCGCGCTGAAGGCGGCGACCACCGGCACCACCGCCGATGTGCCGTAGTCGTTGGACGCGGCGATGCGCAGCGTGCCGGTCGGCTCGGCGGCGGCCTGCGCAAGCTCGTCGAAGGCATCCTCGGCCTGCTGCAGGACCTGCAGGCAGCGGGCATGGAACGTTCGGCCGGCCTCGGTCGGATGGACGCGCCGCGTCGTGCGGATCAGCAGCGTCGTTCCGACATCGCGCTCCAGCCGCGCCACCTGCTGGCTGACCACCGCCTTGGTGATGCCCAGCCGCTCGGCGG
The DNA here is from genome assembly GCF_040320005.1 of Mesorhizobium sp. M0816. Lineage (NCBI taxonomy): Bacteria > Pseudomonadati > Pseudomonadota > Alphaproteobacteria > Hyphomicrobiales > Phyllobacteriaceae > Mesorhizobium > Mesorhizobium sp. M0816. The sequence continues at coordinate 66,347 of NZ_JAMYOT010000029.1, forward strand.
CCCGCGTGAACGAGCCGGCATCGACCACCGCCACGAAATAGGCCAGCCGGTTCAGGTTCATGCTTCGCTCATGGCAGAGGCAGTCTCATTGTCAGGCAATGGCATACATTACGTCTATTTTGTCGGCCTTCAATACGCATTCCGCTTTTGCCATCTTGCGGGCATCGAGGCCGCCGAATTCCGGATCCCAGGAGACATCCATGTTCACACGGAGAAGCATCATGAAAACCACCCTCGCCGCCGGCGCTGCCGCGGTCTTTGCTCCCGCCGGGCTTGGCCATGCGGCCGGCGGGCTTTCCTGGAAACATTTCCCCGCCGGGCAAAACGGCTTCTTCCGCGCCCCGGTGCTGGTCTCCGGCGCCGCCGAAGCCGTGCTGATCGATGGCGGTTTCACTTACCCCGACGGCCGGGCCGTGGCCGAGGCGATCAAGGCGACCGGCAAGACGCTCACCACCATCTATGTCAGCCAGTCCGACCCGGACTATTATTTCGGCCTCAAGCCGATCAAGCAGGCGTTCCCGCAGGCACGGGTGATCGCCGCAGCCGAGACGGTGGCCGCCATCAACGGCAATGTCGAAAAGAAGCTCGCCGTCTGGGGGCCGCAGCTCAAGGAGAATGGCCCGCAGGCGCTAGCCGACGTCGTCATCCCCGAAGCATTCGACGGCAAGACGCTCAGCGTCGATGGCGAGACCATCGAGATCGTCGCCGCGGAAGGCCTCACCAACCGGCGCTATCTCTTCGTGCCGTCGCTGAATGCGGTGTTCGGCGGGGTGATGATCTTTGCCGGGGTGCATGTCTGGACCGCCGACACGCCGACCAGGGAACTGCGCGCCGCCTGGCTCGCCAATCTCGAAAAGATCGCGGCGCGCAAGCCGGCAATCGTCGTGCCCGGGCACATGACGCCTGAGGCCGCTACGGACCTTTCGGGCGTCGAGCACACCAAAACCTATCTCGTCGCCTTCGAGGAAGAATTGGCCAAGGCCAAGGACGCTGCCGCGCTGAAGAGCGCCATGGAAGCCCGCTTCCCCGGCCTCGGCATGGGCGTCGCGCTCGACATCGGCTCCAAGGTTGCCACCGGCGAGATGAAGTGGGGCTGAGATGGCCGCCAATCGCGAACTGATCCGCGCCACTTACGAAGGATACGCTCATGGTCCAGCGGGCGCTGACGCCGGACGCTTGATTACGGTCATCCACCGAGACGGTTGGTGCGCTTGCTGGCTTCGGCTTTGGCCCGGGCCTCGACCGCCTTCTCGATCTCGCGCTTCAGCTCGTCCTTGATCGCCACCGTCTCTGCCATCAGCGCCTCGACCTTCATGAAATCGAGCACCCGGTATTTCGAGACGGCCGGCCGGATCAGAATGTCGGGCCGGCTCTGGTTCAGCTTGCTGGCGATGATCGACTGCATCATCAGCTGGGTGGCGCCGAACATCAGGTCGACGGAGGTCGGGAATTTGCGCCCGGCCTCGGCCGGCGCGCCGACCACGTCGACGGCGATGATGATGTCGGCGTCGAGCTCGATCAGGTCGAACGGCACGGGATTGTAAATGCCGCCGTCGATCAGCAGCCTGCCGTCGCGCATCACCGGACGGAACACCGCCGGGATCGCCGCCGAGGCGGCCAGTGCCGAATGCAGCTCGCCTTCGTCGATCACGGCGAGCTTGTGGCCATAAAAGTCCGTTGCCGTCACCTTCAGCGGTATCTTCAATTCGGCGAAGGTCTCGGGAATGGCGTCGGGCAGGAACGCCTTGAGGATGCGCTCGACATTGAACTGGCTGACCCGCAGGCCGCCCTGCATCGCCTCGGCAAAAGTGCCGGGCCGCGCCCGCCACATGCGCGTTGCCACTTCGGCGCGGCGGCCGAGGATCGAGCGCGTATAGTCGTGGATGTCCTTGCCGGTCATGCCCGAGGCCATGCCGGCGCCCATGATGGCGCCGATCGACGAGCCGGCGATTGCTGCCGGCCTTATGCCCAGCTCGTCCAGCGCCTCGATGACATGGATATGCGCCAGCCCACGCGCCCCGCCGCCGCCAAAGGCGATGCCGAAGCTAGGGCCGGTCGCGGAGCCTTTGCTAGTCGCCATTTCTGGAGCCATAGCGCGTCTTTCCTTCTCCCCTTGTGAGGGCTTTGCACGGGAAGCGAAATCCTGGTTGGTGAGTTAATGGGGCTTTTTTGAAGGCCGGGAAAGCAGTTTTCGACGGCTTGGTAT
>NZ_JAMYOT010000030.1:0-67147 GCF_040320005.1 Mesorhizobium sp. M0816
AGTGCTCTTCCCATCATCCACCTCCGTCAAAGTGGATGTTGAATCAGCAAAGAACGCATCCGTCACATCACAATCGATTCATCAATCACAGGACATGCTCTAGCATTCCCAGCTTCACGAAACGGAACGAGTTTTGCCGGCGGCTTCCCGCGAAGCGCTTGGCTACCGATCAGAACAGTCTTTGAAAGAAAAGGCCGCGCTCTGCCGCGATCGCAACCGCATGGGCCAAGCTTTTGGCACCAAGCTTGGCCCGTGCCAGATCAAGATGAAATCGGACCGTGCGAGGGGATAGCGACAGTATCTCTGCGGTCCGTTTGACCTTCTCTCCCCTCGCGTACCATTTCAGGCATTCGATCTCTCTATCGGAGCAGACCGTCGGATGGCGTGGCCTTCCTTGGATTCGACCGATAGCATTGTGAAATTCACCGGCGAGATGCTGGAAGTCGCGAACCTCGGATTTGAGAAACGTCTGCCACGCCGCTGCGTTCTCGTTGCTCGTCACGGTCAGAATGCCGCGGTCGCCGTCGACACCCCTAACCGGGAACGTGACGCCATGCTTCCCGACACCATGTTCCCTCGCTTCACCGAAGAACGTGCGCACGGGCTTGTCCGATAGGTCGATCTCCTTCCAATCAACCAATTTCACAGCACGCAACCCATAGCGAAGCACGGGATCGATGTCGAAAAAATCCTTCTCGATGTAGCGTTTCACCCAGTCAGGCGAATAGGTGGTCACATAGAACGGCTTACTCGGTTCCTCGTAAACCGGCCTGAGGGTAAGAAAGGCCGCCGTCTCAAGACCGTAACTTTCGACAATTGTGTTCAGAAGGTCCGCCGCGTCCGCAGGAGAGGCAACTGCGTGAATACCCTCCGTCACGTCGTGAAAGTTTGAGTCAAATCTCGCCATATCCAGCTTACCTCCTTGCTATCGACGCGCCTCTCCAAGCCATTCGCGCGGCTATCGAACTAGGTTGCTCCTCGCTGGATTCCAGCGTCTCACGACCTGTCAAAAGTGACAGGCAAAACCGCCAGTATACATAGGTTGCAACCCGCATTATTCCAGATTGGATGACCACAACCCGGCGTGGAGGAAACGCCTTGGATACGATTTTACTTTCGTCGAACGATGTGGGTCGGCAGACTAACCCTACGCGTACCTCGCGCCGTGCATCACATCGGAGCTCCGGAACGGACGACCACGAAATTTGCCGTCTCTGCTCGGAGCTAAAACAATTAGACGCTGATCGGGAGGCTCTTTTTGCTTTCTTCCCCCCGCCTGCGCCGGGCAACCCTGCGCAGAGCAGGCAGTTTTTCACAAAGCTGAACTCGATTACGGCTCGCTATTTAGCGCTCGAACAGCGGCTTCGAAAGGCTCGCAGCGATATCAGGCAAGGCCACCCACGAAGCCGCTGAGTTCCTCCAGCGGATGCCGCTGGGACCGCCACGGCATAGCGCGCATTCCGAGTATCGATTGCCGGATGGCCCCGCGTCAACTCGACACCGAGGCCCTACCCGGCCCATCGGGCGCGGATCCGGATACGAGCACCCTCCTCCCCTCGCGGGATATGATTCAGAGACACTTGCACAGCGATTTGCAAGATAGTTTACTGACTCAATGAATCTGACGAGGAGTGATCCATGGGAACCAGCAATCAACTTTTGCTTCGTGCACCTATCGCGGCGTCGACAGCTGCGACCTGGGCCAGACCGCGACGCTGGGAAAGCAGGCGTTGCCTTGTGGGGTTGTCGCCATGGCATGGCTCGTAACCGCCACCTTGAAACAATGGCTTGTCTGCTGCCGATCCGGAAAGACGAGGGCGTTGTGCAGCCAGCGAAATGGCCGACGTCGCCGGCGAAAGGCGGAAAGCAGGCGTAGCCGTCACCCTCCCCGATGAACTCGATCGTCGCATCCCCCTCTACGCCCAGATCGAGCGTCAGGCTCACAAAACCCATCGCGGCATTTGGGCCAGCACCTTCCAGATGCCTTGGCTTCACCGGAAATTCTCACCTGCAAACCCATGACCCCCGAGCACGATATGCGTTCTTTTCGTCACATCCTCCACCTCGTCGCATCCGCGGCCTTGCTCGCTGGTTGCGCCGAGCGAGTGCCGGATGCTTCACATTCGGCCGGCCCCGTTTCGGCCACGGACTCCTATTGGAAGCCTGATCGGGTCAGGCGCAGCCGGCAAGAATATGCGCCAGACTGGGGGCGCTTCCCGCCGGTCATTACCCGGCGAGCCGGCTACCCAACCGAAGCTCAGGCGAATAACGCCTTGCGCCGCTCGCATTGGAACTCCGTGCCTGTGCGCACGCTCATCACCAAGGAAGGCATCAAGACGATCTCCGTCCCCGCGGAAGCCCCGGACACGATCGCTGCAGGCGTTCGCGTCTTTGCCTGCCGGCCAGGAGCGCTCAACGGCTATACTGGCCGCGTGCAATTTTACGACGGCCCCGTCGTCGCCTGCGCTTCCGACCTCCTGTCTGCCGATGGTCGCGTGCTCGCCCGAGTACCCCTCAATTTCTACTACTGGCAGAAGGCTTGGCGCGTCCAAGACCCGAGGCCGTCCTACAAGTCTGTCCCGTGGGCCTATCAGGAACCCTCGCCGCCCAAGAGCAAGGGCTGGTTCGGCGACCGCTACTAAGCGGCGGCCGTCACACTGCCGCGTGTCGGCTGGCCAGATGCGCACAGAAGCCGACGGCCAAACCAACGGCGCCGGCGTCGGCAAGATTTGTCCGCGGGCGTATGAGAGGTACGCTGCGAGCGGCTTTTACGACGCTCCGGATGTGTCGTCACGCAGCGTGCCAATTCACCATCGCGTCTCTTCGTGCAGATCCCAGTTCGAAGATTGCGACGACCGTCTTCGGCGACTTCGAGCGTATTGCGTGTGGTCGCGCCAGCAGTCATGGCGACCTTCACGCATGGAGGCCGCATCGCTCACCTCCGGCCGAAAAATCATGCGTCCCTATGCGAGACCGATCAGTCGTTCGGCCAAAGCGTTTCGCAAGGCTTTAGTTCAATCTCTTTCCTGGCGAAATCAGTGTCAGTGCATGGCATTGCTGAAGGTCGTCCACGAAGATCAAACTGCGGGTATCGTGCATTCAGCATTCCGGGGGATCGAGCGGCAGGCCGCACAGTCCCCCAACATGGTAGCTACTTCGCGGCCGAAGTCATCTACCGGTCAGGTTCTGCTCTTCTGCTGGGAGCTCGCTTCGCACGAACACGTCCAGCACTAGCGCGATATCGACCCCTGACGGCGATCCGTTGCGCACCATACCCCTCGATACCGCCGAGCGCATGGCTCCAATGACGCAGCATGCCGCGACGAGCGCTGCCACGGCATCGCCGTCGGTCTCGGTCAAAAGCTGCTCCGCCAGCGCCCTCGCTCCTCGCGGAATTTGATCGACATCTTCACCACCAAGCGACCACTGACGATTTTCTTCCGTCACGGCAACACCTCCCGGACTGTTCGATTTGACCATTGGCGGCCGAGCTGCCGGAGCGGATCTCCGATTGCCACCGTCAGCACATGAGACAGCCCGATCGCGACCGCGATCGAGAGCGTTGCCGTCGCCGGAGCGTCCAGGAATTGGCCAAGCGACCAGTTGAACAGCGCCAGCACCGGCAGATGGATCAGATAGAGGGCATAGGAGATGCCTCCCAAGCGGCGCAGCATCCGCCCCGGCCAGTTCACAGAATCATCCCGCAAGGTCGCCCTTGTCACGATCCACCCGCACATCAGCGCCAGCATGGCAGTCGCCACGCCATGCATCGCCGGCGGCAAGATCGCCAACATGAAGGCCGCGATCGACATCCAGAACGCCGCTTCCATGTTGCCGATCACCCGCAGGTGTTCCGCCAGACGGGGCCATGCGCTTGTGCCCATGGTTGCTCCGATCGCCAGCCCGACCGCGATTGCATCGATGCGTAACGTCCAAAGCGTCCCGCCCCAGGGCCGCAGCGTGAACGTCCCGACCACGAGAACGAGTCCGGCCAGCGCGAGGAGCGCCCGCCGCGGTAGCAAGAACACCAGGAGCGGAGCCAGTAGATAAAATTGCATCTCGGCGGCAATCGACCAGAATGGCCCAAACGCAAAGGCGTTCCCGCATCCTGTGGCGCCCCCGAAACAGGGTGCCCAATGCGCATTCGAGATGAAGGCGAATGCCGCCTTCGCGTCTGCAGGCTCAACGCCGCTTCCCGGGATGATCAACCCGATCGAGAGGATGGCGCCGACGCACCAGGCCAGCGGCACGATCCGCATAGCACGCCTGACATAGAAGGCGGAGGCCGCCTCGAGCGCACCGCGCTCGAGGCGCAGGCTTCGCAATGAGCGTTCCACCACCAGGCCGGAAATCACAAAGAACAGGTCGACCCCGACGCTCCACGCCGGCGCAAACAGCAGAGCGGCGACCGTCCCGCCTTCTCCGAAGACCGGCCCGACATGCGACAGCACCACCAGCCCAATCGCCAGGCCTCGCAATTCATCCAGCCCCGATAGGCGGGCTTTTTGTCCCATCCAAATATCACGCTCGACAATCATTACAACATTGATTTAATCATAGGGCACACAAGCGAGGCAAGGAATGCATGCACGCCTGACATTTGTCGCAGTCGCGGCTGCCCTTAGATTGGCGCCCCACGCTTCGGCCCAGTCGCTCACGCATGATCCGAACGCCTGGCGCGCCGTCGCCTATGCCGATCTCGAGCTCCCGAACTCGGAAGCCGTGCCCTACGCCTCCCTATGGGCCGACCGACTGAAGAAGAACAACGACGCCTACGTGGCCAAAGGTGATACACGCTTTGCGGTCGCCAACGCGCCGGCTTCCGAGAGTCACATCGTCGTTCGCAGCCCGACCAAAACCGTCGTCCTCTCGGTCCTGCACACGCTCACCGAATGCTCGCCGATCCGCACCGATCCTGTCGGCAATGCCACGCTGAAACGATGTCCCATGCGCTTGGCGATCTACCAGAACGGCCGATCAACGGTCGCTGACGCTGGCTCCGGCTGTTTCATCGAATATGGCGCGCAACCGAATAACGTCCGCCCCGACCTCGCTCGGAATGGTGCGATGGGTGCATATGATGTTCAGGCCAAAAGCATTCGGGCCGGCATCATATTCCAAGGTGAAATCGCCCAGGAATGCCAATTCCGGATCCCTGTCCCGCAACCCTAGAGGAAGCAGCCCACGCCGTTGTGTTTCGGCAACCTCGATATCCCCAAGGAGCGCAATCATGATCGACACGGAGAACCTGACGTTATTCAGGACACCAGCCTGCCACCGGCCATCGCCAACGGATCAATGCTTCCCTGACGGCGCGCGATGCGCGGCCTTCACCGCGGCTCCTGCCGGCGGCCACGGCGGGATGATGTTCCGGAGATCTGCCATGGCCAACCGGACAATCTTCGCAACTCTAGCCGTCTTGATCTCGCCGGCAATCGCGCAAGAACTTGATCCGCTCAAGGCTCCGCAGGGATCATATGTAGCGTCCACGCACACATGTGCCGATCTCGACCATGGCGTCGGCGCTCTCGAACTTGCCGAATTCGACGGCGACGCAATCACCGTCGGCGCAAGCACCTGCGAGATAGCAGGCACCCGTCATGCAGACGATGCGTTCCAAGCCTCATGTACAGAGCGTGGCAGCAGCTCCCCGGTCATCACGCCGATGAAGATTACGCGCCCATCCAGCGACGCGCTCTCCATCAATGGCACCATCTATAATTTCTGCCCGGGGAAGTAAGATGCTGCGTCCCTTCCCAATACTCCTTTCCGCGCTCCTGGTCGTTGGACAAGCGCCTGTTGCGCAAGCGAATTCCTTTGACCAGGATGCAAATTCTTGCGACCTCAATGACAACACAACCTTGCGTTCCCTTTGTACGAACGGAGCGGGTCTGCCGAGCTATCCGCCCACGCAAGAGATGATGGAGCGCAGCCCGAACATCGCCAATATGATTGTCGACGCCGCCAACAAGTATGGTGTTGATCCCAAGCTCGCTCTTGCCGTGTCCGCTCACGAAGGCGCGATGTCAGCATGTGCCGGCTCCTTCAGTGGCGTTCTTGGACCGATGCAGCTTACGGGGGCGACCGGCCGGGCCTACGGAATGGATCGTGGCATCTTGTCCGAAAACATTGAAGGCGGCGTAATGACGCTTCGCGATGCCGTCAAATCGTGCGGCGGCACGTCAAGTATTCGCTGCCTCGCCGATCGTTACAACGGCAGCACTGAAAGCCAGCGCCGTAACTGGACGAACGACGTAAACCGCCGCTATGCCGCCCTCAATTCGGCCGGCCAATCCATTCCTCAGGGATGCGGCGCGCAAGCGGTCTGCCAAATGGGACCAGGCGACTTTCCGACGCCCAATGGTGGTGACACAAAACTCGCTTCATCCGCTCCCGGTCCCGCCGGCAGCGACATCAACGTTGCCCTTGGTCAGGTGTAACCCCGCCTTCCTATTGAGGGCCACGCCGTTGGCCCGCCGCCTTCAATGGGAGAGATTGCGCGACGAGAGCTTTCCAAATCCCCGTTTCAGATGGCTTGCCAGCTCCTGGCGCACATCATCAGGCCATTGCTCCATCCCAACGCAGTTCACTTCGGCGGCAACCAGCGACCAGTACAGCAGATCCGCGTGTCGTCCTTCGAACAGAGCCGCCACGATGAACTGTCCGATCACCAACGTGATCGTCTCGGGCTTGCCTTTCTCCCGTAGAAATTCCGAAACCTCTTCCACCGATGGTTTCGGGTGGCAATCGACGAACGCCGCCGCTTCCCTATAGAGCGCATTGTCTCCTGCGACTTGCCAGATATTCGCTTGCATCGTGAACCCTTCAGCAATGATGCCAATGCATCGACGCTGGCGGATTTTCTGATGCTAGTCAAAGAAATATAAGATAGATTTTTTGCCTATCGCAGCAAATAAATCTACACTGATTGTTTAGCATCTTCTACTTTTCTTGTATCTACTGGCTTGTCCTGCGTCCCTTTTTGGCCGGAGGCAGCCGCTTCTTCTCGGAGGTTGCCCCAGCGGGGCTGGCTGCCTCTCTCAAAGAAGGAACACCACTGAACTCCGTCATCGAGCGCTTCACGGCACGCGTGGCCTCAATATGCCGCGCAATCTCGGTGAAGCTGAAGCCGAACGTCTCGATGTCCCGCTTCACGCTGTCGTCGTCACCAGTCCGACCAATGAGCGTCCACACCGGAACCTTCAGGTGCCGCGCCAGCCGCTCCAGGGTGACGAATGTCGGGTTCCCCTTCCCCGTCCGCAACTGGTAGAGCGTGCCGCGCGATAGCCCCGTAGCGTCGGCAAAACTCGCATAGTCCGGGTACTCGTTCTCGATTTGGCGAAGTCGCAGCGCGAGCAGGATCGAAAGCCAACCATCGCTGTCTTCTGTCTTGTTTTTAAATATCGGCACAGCTGCCCCCCTGCTTATCGGTCGGAATATGACGGCCATTTTTTGCAGAATGTCTAGTGCTCAGGGCTTGTAGCCGAAACGATAACTCATTGCCCTATTAAAGTGTGGAGGCATCCTCCCCATACTCCGCAAAGTGACGGCGTACAGCTTTTGACCCGCTAAATCGTTCCAGATGCACGATAGCCATTTGACGATCTGGCATGCCCTGTTGGAAATGTATAATTAAATGAATCCGGTTTGGATCTCGTGGGTCCCTTGCTAATGAATTTGTCGTGTGCCACCTCATCCGGACGGACAACCCTGATCTCTGCCCTTGCGGCAGGCAGGCCCTGCAATCGTTGCCCGACCACTTCGAATGACCTGGTTCAGGTCGACCAGAAGCGAGACCTCGACGCCGGTGCTTCTGGCGATTACACTCAAGGCGGGGCCGCAAGGCTTGGCCCCGGAACCAATCTCTATGCCTGTTCGAGATGGAAATGGCGCCGGGCAATACTCTGAAGCCGATACCGCCAAAAACGGCACCAAAACGCTTGATCCCATGAGGGGCCATCCTATCTCCAGTGATCATTATAATGACGATCAATCTGTGACATTATATTGATCAGCATCGGAATAGGAGACACTCTGTCATGTTCATGAGGTTTGCGTTCGCAATTTTCGCCGGCGGCGTGCTTGCTTTCTTCGCCCTGCCCGATCAGGAAGCCGGCCTTCGCATGCTCAGCTTTTCCACTGCTTTCTTGATCCTGTCCCTCGCCGCCGTCTGTGTCATCGAATTTCTAACCCGCAGTATCGGACGTTATCGTCTTCGGTCGTCGTTACAACAGTCGCGCTGTGATGACGATCTTCCTTTGCATGATGCTGCAAAGGTCGAGCGCTCCGCCTGGTCAACGTCGGGCGTCAACCCCAAGGATTTGAAACTGGCCTGGCAGTACCGCGTCAACGATCAGCGCCTTGGCCGCTTCAAACTCTAACAGGCTCTGCGCGCCAGGATCTGCTCAATCACGCACACAGACGATCCTGCTGTTCCGTCAGGTCTGCGAGCTCCTGATACGGTAGCCCCAAATGATTCGAGGCTTGCGCAACGCAGCGTCCCGAATTCCCAAAAGGCCCCGACCGAGCCTCCCAGGAACGCCACAAAGGTGCCGATCGTCTAAAGGTCAGGTTGCGCGTTCGCGCGCAAATGGTTCTCGTAATTACCTCATGCAACGGCTCCTGATCGCTAATCTCGAGTGTTTGCGAATGGCGCTCTCAGCGATGCAGGCTTGGGCTACCTGGCCGAGGCGATCCTGCCGTCACGTCACGACGGCTAAGTCCTGGCCCTTGAACCGCCCCGGCTATTTCGCAGGTAATGTTCAACGCGCTATTGAATCATTCTATTGATCCGATAGAGAGTTGGCGGCATTATCAGGTCCATGACAAAGGTGTCGTGGCCAAGCGCTGCGCAGGTATATCGCGCTTTAGGAGGGTACCCGGCGCGCGGCAGCTACTTGTGCCGTTGCCCAGTACCAAGTCACGGGCAGGGGAAAGGCGACCGCCATCCCTCCCTCTCTGTTCGTGACGGGGATTATCGTCTTATGCTCTACTGCTTTGCAGGCTGCGATCCCGTCGACATCCAGATCGCCATTGCGGACCTGGATTTGTCGAAGCGCGCGGCCGTGCCTCTGCGTCGTGTTCGTCCGGCGGCGCCCAAAACCACGGCAGCGGACGCGCTCGCGCTCTGGTCGAGAGCGACTGCGCTCGCCGGTACGCACGGCGAAGCTTATCTTGCCTCTCGCCGTCTGCCGGCGACGTTGCCAACTTTGCGCTATCTGCCGGATTATCGGTTGGGAAAGAACCGCTTTCCCGCGGTGGTGGCTGCTCTGCAGGCCCCAGACCGTTCAATCTGTTCGGTGCAACTCACCCTCTTGCACCCGACACGGCCAGAAAAGGCAGGGCTGGACGAGCCGCGCCGCATCATCGGCCCCAGCCGGGGCTTTGCCTTGCGGCTCGCCCCAGCGGCCGCCGTCCTTGGTATTGCCGAAGGCTATGAGACCGGCCATGCCGTAATGCTGCGATACGGCCTGCCCGTCTGGTGCTCACTGGGGGCACCACGTTTGCCGTTTCTTCAGCTGCCCGAATTCGTACAGCGGATCGTCGTCTTCGCCGATCCGGACAAGCCCGGCCTCAGCGCGGCCGAACGCGTTCGCGAAGCCAACCCTGAGCGCCAGGTCCTCATTCACAGACCGCCCGACGACCGGGATTTCGCGAAGCTGTGGGAGGACGATCCGACTCCCGAGACCCTACCCTTGGATCTTCTGCTGCGCGAAACACTCGGCGCAGACACCTGAATCTCTCGGCGGGCCAACTTACCATCAACTTTGATCACGAATTTGGCACCACTTGTTCTGGCGAAGGGTGCCTTCGAGCATCTAGAACCGGCACTAGATGCGCGCCTATCTCTACTCGACACCCATGCCTTGGCTTCAGAAGACCGGCGCCGAAGTCTTCCGTCAGAGGATACTGTCGACCACTCGGTGAAGGCGCTAACCTACCTCGCTGCACAGTCGCTCAACGAGAACTCACAACCGCCAAAAGCGGAGGAAGGATGCCGAGGAACGGGCTCGCTTCTACATCGCGCTGGTCGGTCTCGCCGAATTCGCCGATGCCTATCCCGCGCAGCTCTCGGGCGGCATGGCGCAGCGCGTCGGCATCGCCCGGGCGCTCACTGTCCAGCCCGAGATCCTTCTGCTCGACGAGCCGCTGGGGGCGCTGGACGCGATGACCAAGATCGGCATGCAGGAGGAACTGGCCCGCATCTGGAGCGAAGAAAACGTCACCATGGTGATGGTCACCCACGATCTGGAGGAGGCGATCTATCTCGCCGACCGGGTGCTGATCCTGCCCAGGGAGAAAGGCGGGGCGGCGCGGTTGATCGATGTCGACCTGCCCCGCCCGCGCGAGCGCAGCGAAAGCCGGTTCGTGCGCTACCGTGAAGAGTTGCTGCGCAAATTCGGCCTGCACTGACGGAAGTGAACGGATTAGCCCATCTCTTTTGGCCGGTGTGGTAACCCGGCGGGATGGGCAAGAAAAACCGCTGAGGAATGCTCAAGCGCGATCGGTCCAACGCATGAAACGACGATATCTCAACGCTTTGAGCCATATGCGGTAGCTCTGGAGTAGTAGGGACGGAAAGCCCCTCCCCTTACGCGCCAAACAGCCGCCGGTCCCAGTAAACAGGCTGGTGGAGACTCGTCTGGATCCTTGAAAACTCCGGATGCGTTGGATTGATCAGCACATTGCTATCGAGACGCGCCACGACGCTCGGCACCAGCAGGATGACGCTGCGCCGTTCTAAACACCAGGTTTCGCCAAATCCCTTGCTTACCGTCGCCGGCATCGTGTCCCAGCCGGGCAGTGACGGCTGCGAAAAAACCTCGTAGCTCAGTCCGCGCGGAATTGTGACTTCGATGTAGTGCTGGTTGGGCGGCAGCCGGCCACTGCCATGCACCAGCTTTTCCAGGAGGGCCGTCGAATAGTGCTCGCTGGTGTAGATGATAGGACTTCCGGGCGTGTTCCATCGCCCTGGTGCGACTGTCGAGCCTGTCGCGTCGAAGATCGGGTAGGTGCCGGCCGGATCGCCGACACGAAAGGACAATAGGGTGCGATCGAGAGTCTGCGCCGTCACGCAGCACTGCCATACTTCAGACCTCCGAGGATATCGACTACCATTTCGGCGCCGAACTCGCTGAGGATAACGATGTCGATCGGTCGCTTGTCCTCAATCATCGGATGCGGCCGAAACAAGAAATCGCGTGCTTCCTCTTCGTTCTGCCAGACATCGACAGCAAGCCCCCAGACCCGCGCCACACGGGCCAATCGTGTGCCCTCATCCGACGACAGGCGATGCGCCGTCTTGCGCCGCTCATAGGTTGCCTTGGGAATCAGCCGGTATTTGAACTGAGCATCTCCCGGGGCAACGAGATGGGCAACGCGCTCGACCACCCCAATGGGAAGTCCATTCTCGATCCGGGAGATCAGCCCGAATGGCGACCGCGCCGCCACCTCCTTAGCAGGCAGCCCCAACACGTCGGCTACATTTCCGAACGCCAGCATTCCACTCTCCATTCATGTGAGGCACAATATAGCCTCACATGATGCGCCCTGCAAGTCCCTGCGTCAGCAGAACCGATCCGATCACCCTGCGATCCTTGCTGCCACGCGTTAGCCTTTGGCGCCCGCCAGCAGCATCAGTCCCACCGACACTCGCCTGCGTAGCCCTTCGAAAAGCGCTAAGGCGGCGAGTGCGAACCGCCTTGGTTGCGAATGATTGACACCGGGAAAAACGCGTTTCCGCCAGCGCTGAACAAGGAAGCCCGGAAGAAAGAATGGCCGGGCTCGGATACGGCCCGGCCAAAGAAGGTTAAAGCCTTCAGGGAGGAACACCGTCCGGTGGAAATGGGAGGAAACCATCGAACGATTTTACCTGTTTGATCTTATTTCAACGCGTTGGCGACGAATGGGATTCCAAAGAACATATAAAACGGCAAAAATTTGTGCGCCACATTACAGAAGGTCACAAGCGCGCGGTTCCGGTCTTGAGAGGTCACCATAGTGGCGTAGCTTCGTCGGATCATCTGGCACGAGGACATGACCGCGTGCTCTTCATGCACGCCATTGATGAAACAGTCTAAGTTGACGGATTGTCATCATGCTTCACCATCCCAGGCGGATCACGCCGCGGACGGCTACATCGCCGCCACAGCCGCTGCTTGCGGCTCTATGGTCGCCTACCTGAAACATCAGCCCCTTCGAGTCTGCTGGGTTAACCACTGTCAATCCATGGGAAGCATCGTTGAACCCAATGGGTTGAACGAAACATCGGTTCAATGATTTAATCATAAGCCGAACGATCTAAAGCCGGATGGCACCTTATGAGTGACTTTGCTATTTTGGGTCGCACGGTTGGCCCGCAGCACCCGGAAATTCAGACGCTCTTGCGTCAGGCGCGGGATCAGCAGGCTCGCGTCTTGTGTTTGTGTCGGCATCCCGGGGTGCCGATGTACATCGCCGCCGTCGGCGAGGAATTGATCATCAAGCGCATGCCGAACACCGGCAAGGACCATGCGGTTGACTGTGATCGCTATGAACTGCCCCTTGCACTGTCGGGAAAGGCGGAGATCCTGGGTCAAGCAATCATCGAGGATTCTGCATCGGAGGCGGCGCGGCTGAAGCTGGCCTTCGCACTGACACAAGGCAAGGCGCGACAGGGATCATCCGGCGAGGGGGCTTCCCACCATACTGTGAAGGCCGATCCGAAGAAGCTCACGCTGCGAGGCTTGCTCGACTATCTCTGGGAAGAGGCGGAGCTCACATTAATGGCACCCGGCTTTGTGGGAAAAAGAAATTGGGGGTTGGTCCGGAAATTTCTTTGGGGCGCGGCTGATGCGAAGTCGAGCCAGAAGTTCCAGTTGCGCGAGCTGCTGTTTATGCCGGGAATGTACTCCCCTGAGCACAAGGATCGCCTGGCAGCGGATCGGGAGCGGGCTTTCGCGGCGGCAGCCAAGGCGAAGCACAAGAAGATTGTGATCGGTATTGTGAAATCGCTCGATCCTGCCCGGTTTGGCGGCAAGCTGTCGGTCAAGCATATGCCCGACGCGCAGCTCTTCATGGATGAGAAAATGTTCAGGGCAGTGCCGAAGCGCTTTGCAGCAGAATTCGACCTGTGGCGACTGCACGAAAATTCGCACCTGATCACCATCGCGACGGTCATGCAGATGCCGTCCGGCATTCTGGCGATCGACGAAATCGGCTTTATGAACGTGACGGAGAATTGGATTCCGTTTCAGCACAACTACGAAAAGGAATTGATCGAGGTCCTGACCGGGGAGCATCGGCGATTTGTGAAAACGTTGCGCTACAACGTGCTGCCGGCGGTACCGATGGCGTTCGGTCTTCTGACCGACGTTGACCAACAGGGAACCGCGCTTTTTGTCGTACCGCACGATGCTAACGAGGCGGTACGGGCGGAATTCGACCATCTGATTTCAAGCTGCGAGCTCGAGACCTGGCGCTGGGACGCAAGCGGCCCCCGACCGGCGCTACCGGGCAAACAGCAGCGGCTTTCGCCTCCGCCCGGCAGGCAGGCTTTGGAATATCGACCGAACAACTGAAAAGCCGAAGCGCGTGCGAGGCTGCAGCTGTAATTGGACCCAGCCAGGACATAAAAATCGTGAACAAGCGAAAGACAAGATGAGGGCAATGATTCGATGCGGTTGGCGAGGGTCCGTGAGCGCGACGAAGCGCGGACGACGGCTGGCGCACCCGTAGGGCAGGCTACGTCTGAGCTTGCGTCTGGCGCCGGCGTTTGCGCTGGAAGCGATCGTTGATCGGGGCCGTGACCAGGGAGTGCGAAAAGGAGAAAGCGATGCTGAAGAATTCGACATGGATCCGGGAACGGGCATCGTCATCGCAGCAGTCCTGATTTTGGTGCTGTCCGGCGCCCGGCTTTTGAACCAGTGGGACAGTCTATCGTTTTGGCGAGAGCCGGGGCTGGTCGCGGCTATTGTTCTCGGATTGATTTCGGCGATTGCGCTTGCCGTCGCGTTCGTGGTCCGGCGATGGCCTCAGCAGAATGTACAGTATGATCCAACGCGCCGGGGACCAGTTATCGATTTGCAGGCGGATTCGAAGACTGGCCAGCCTGGTTAGATGCGTTTCGGATATCGCGGAGGATGATGGCATTCGGATCGGGCACGTCGGCAAACTGCCACAGGCCAAGGTGCTGCTTTTTAGCGACCTCCTGCGCGACGATATAGGGAGCATGGACCGGAGCGCCGTTCGGAGTGACGGCCGCGAACGCCCAGCCGGTCGAGATCAGCGCCGTGCCGAGATCGATGCGAGAACCGGCCGCGGATCCTGAAGTAGGCTGCGCGACGCAAACGACGAAGCGCGTTTTGGTCGCGGCCTGCCAAGCGGCCGTGTAGCATTGAGGTTTGAGATCCCGGATGAGAGACACGAGCATTGCAAGGCTTGCCTCCCCGCAATCGACATGCCCCCCTGCGCTATTTGTGAAATATGTGCCTCGCAGGCAGGCTTGAACGCCGTAGAGACGGTGGGTCTCACCGGCATAGGTCCAGGTGTCGCCGGTGCTGAACGATGCTGTGGCGGGGATCGGAAACCAGGGATTGGATCTGTCCTCGGCCAGTGCCGGAACACTGGCGAGGACGGCCGCGAGAATGCCGGCGGCGGCGAAGCCAGGTTTCATTATTGATACCTGCTCAGATTGAACCAGAACCGTTGTTTGCCGTCGGTCGTCGTGAGATCGAGATAGTTTGGCTCCGTCCTCTGCTCGCGCCGCGTCACCGCCGATGTTGGACGCGCATCGTAACCCGAACCTCTCGGGTTCGTGCCCCAAGAGGCATTCGTTGCATTCCGCGCAGCACAGAAAGCGCCGTTATTGTCGGGCTTGTAGACAGTTTGTGAGCGAGAGCTGTTGTCGCTCCCGCTCGATTCCGTCTCGGGCGAGACGGCGATCGTGCCGTCCGGGCAGGGTTTGAATTTCTCATATCCGATACGACCGGAACTGCCGGCCTCGGTGCACTGGGGCCAGGGCTCCCCATGCGCGACCATACGGAAAGCGCGCTCGACCGGGGGCACACATTCCCCGACGCTCGCCCAACCCCGCGGGTTGAGGATGCACAGCAAGACCTTGCAGCCAAAATCATCAGCATGGGCCGGCGCCGCCGACAAAACCGACAAGGTCGGCAAAAACGCCACAACGGGAAGAACCTTGCTCATTTTCATTGTGTCTGCCTCAATTTCGCGATTGCAGTTCATCGAGTCATTGTATTAATTCAGCATTCCAGAATCGGCAACGGCGCAGGACTATTTTAATGATTCGATCCCGCAAAACGGTGTTGGCAGCGGGTGCGATCTTGGTGACATGCCAAGCGGCGTCTGCACAGGAAGCTTCCCGGAACTTCCCGGGCAGCGTCACGTCACCCACCGGTCGCATCGTCAATGCGGCCGTCGACGCCAAAGGCCGGGTGATGCCGGCCTACCAGGTCGAAAGCCAGGACGTGCAGCGGATCAGTGCGGCGGGAGGTGCTGACAGCGCGGCCGCTACGGTGACACCGAGCTTGGCTGACAACCCCTGCCCCGGCGTCGCTGCCCTGTCGAAGGAAGAAGGACAGCGGATCGTCGAAACGGTCGCGCGCAAGCAAGGCTTTGCCCCGCCCCTCGTCCTCGCGGTTGCCCGGGCCGAAAGCCGCTTCAATTCCGGCGCGCTATCGCCCAAAGGAGCCTATGGCCTGATGCAGCTTCTGCCGTCCACGGCGGTAAGCTACGGGGTCGATATCTGCGATCCCGCGGATAATGTGAAAGGTGGAATCGGCTTTCTGCAGGATCTGCATCGCAAATTTCCGAACCCGATATACATGCTCGCCGCCTACAATGCCGGCGAGGTCGCGGTTCTCAAATATAAGGGCGTCCCGCCCTACTCCGAGACGGTTGGCTACGTCGCCAACGTCATCAACGATTTCTACCAATGGCCATCGGTCGGGTCTGAGGCGGTGATGCCCGCCGGGGCGGTGAGCCTTGACCTGGCCGGCGTTCAACAGGCTGCGGCCGGCGCAGCTGATCAACGAAATGATCCGACATCCCGCGCCAACTCCCGCAATGGCGGCACAATGTCGTCTCGCGAAGCGACGGCGCCGGTCTGGCAGGGCGGGATGGTGCAAAACTTTGACTGAGGAGATGCTTTGATGACCTTGTGGAAGATGATTGCTGCACGCAGCGCTGGTGTGGCGATGCCGCTCATGCTCTTGGCGACGCAGGCGATGGCCGGGGGCGGAAATCTCCAGCCGGTGCAAAGCACGCTGCAGACCTTGGTGCAGACCTTGACCGGTCCGATCGCGACCGCCTTGGCCGTTCTGTTCTGCATCTTCATGGGCTTCATGGCCTGGGCGGCACGCCTGTCATGGTTTGTGGCCGGAAGCTGGGTCTTGGGTATCGTGCTGGTCTTCGGCTCGGCCCAGATCGTCGAATTCTTTCAATCCGCGGTCGGCAGGTGATCGGCATGGCAGACGGCTGGATCGATCCTGGCGAGCCCAAATTGTTGATCACTCCGCTGGTCAAGGGCTTGACCCGAGCGCCGACGGTGCTCGGCATTCCCTACGAGCTTGCGGGGTTCATAGGCGTGCTGACGGCGGTCGTGTTCCTCGCAACCCATAATCTGGTCATGCTCTCTATCTGCGTGCCGCTCTATGCGGTTGCCAGGATCGCGATCATGCGCGATCCCATGTTCATCGAGATCATGTTCATCCGTTCACGCAAGACGCCGCCCCGAAGCGCCAGCTTTTGGGGTGCGCGCAGTTATCGGGTGTGACCGTGGCGATCGCGCGGGCTCTTCGCGATGAACTGAGTTTCGGGGCCGTGTCTCGTCGGGAGAATCCGGTTTCGGCCCATATACCCTATTCGCGGCATGTGTCCGACGAGGTGATCAAGACGCAGGACGGCATGTTGATGTCCTTCGTTCACATGAGCGGACTGTGCTTCGAGACGATCGATATCGCCGAGATCAATTCGCGCCTGCTCGGCCGCAACGATCTCATTCGGGGGTTGGCGAATTCCCGCTATGCGATCTACTCGCATATCGTGCGCCGCGAGGTGAAGCCCGCGATCGAGTCGAGCTTCGAGAACAAGTTCTGCCAAGAGCTGGACCAGCGCTATACGGCGGCCCTGCGCACCCAGCGCATGTTTGTGAACGATATCTACCTGACCATCGTGCGGCGCGAGCTGCAAGGCACGGTCGGGACGGCGGATCTCGTGATCCGCAAGCTTTTGGGACGAAGGGCTGCGGACGGTCGCTCTTCGAGCGAGGACCGGGCGCTGATCGAACTCACGGACGTGATGAAAGCCGTCAAAGAGAGCCTGCAGGCTTATGGCGCGCGGGTTCTCACCGTCGTCAAGCGCGGTGACGTTTGGCATTCCGAGCCGCTGGAATTCCTGGTTCAGCTCGTCAATGGCGGATTTCCGCGGCCGATGGCACTGCCGCGCATGAAACTCGCGGAGGCGCTAGCGACAAAGCGGCTGTTCTTCGGCCCGAATGCGCTGGAAATTCGCGGGGCGTTCCCTGGCGAAACGCGATACGGGGCCATCATTTCGGTAGGCGAGTACCCCTCCATCACGGGACCGGGGATGCTCAACCCCATGCTGAAGGTGCCGCACGAATTCATCGTGACGCAATCCTTCGCCATCATTGACAAGCCCCAGGCGCTGACCCAGATGGAGCGGGTCGGGCGCAAGATCGACATGTCGGATGAAGCCGGCTCGATCGTGGCCGATCAACTCGGTGAAGCGCGCGATGAGCTTCTGTCCTGGGAAGCGCTCTATGGCTTGCATCATCTGACGGTGCTGTGCCTTGGGAAAACCATGGACGACGTGGCGCGCTGCGTGACCGATGTCGGCACGGCGCTGACCGAGGTGTCCGCCCTGTGGGTTCGCGAGGACCTGAATTGTGAACCTGCATTCTGGGCCACCCTGCCCGGCAATTTCGCCTATGTGGCGCGCAAGTCGATGATCTCATCGAAGAACATGGCGGGCTTCTCCGCCTTTCATAACTATCCGAGCGGCCGGACTGGCGGGGTGCATTGGGGAACACCGATAAGCGTCCTCGAGACGACGTCGCAAACGGCCTACTTCTTCAACTTCCATGTTCGAGACCTCGGCAACTTCACTCTGAACGGCCCCTCGGGCTCGGGCAAGACGGTGCTGCTCGGCTTTCTCGCGGCACAGGCGCAGCGCATCACGCCGCGCCCCAAGCTGGTGATGATCGACAAGGACCGCGGCCTGGATATCTTCGTGCGGTCGCTTGGCGGCCGCTATGAGGTTTTGAAGGGCGGCGAGCCTTCCGGCTTCAATCCGTTGCGCCTGCCCGATACGCCGCGCAACCGGGAATTCCTCTTCCAGCTTTTCAGCTTCATGCTGCGTCGATCCGACGGACACGCCCACTCGACGCGCGAGGAGCAAGTCATCCGCAACGCGATCGCCCAGGTGGCGAGCGCGCCGCCGGAAGGTCGAACCATGGAGGAGTTCGCCGAACTGTTGCGCGGTGCGATGCGCGCCGGCGATGACGATCTCTATTCGCGCTTGCAGCCATGGATGAGGCCCGATCAGCGCGGTTGGTTGTTCAACAACGCGGAAGACTCGTTTTCGATGTCGTCCATTTTCGGCTTCGACATGACGAGCCTGTTGAGCGACGCAACGACCAGCACGGCAGCCTTGCTCTATATCTTCCATCGCATCGAGGAGCTGCTTGACGGGCAACCGGTCATGATCTTCCTCGATGAGGGCTGGAAGCTGCTGGACAATGATATTTTCAGCTATTTCATCAAGGACAAGCTGAAAACCATTCGTAAGCTGAATGGCATCGTTGGCTTCGGCACGCAGTCAGCGGCGGACATTGTGAAGTCATCGATCGCCAACACGCTGATCGAACAGACGCCGACCAATATTTTTTTCCCCAACCCGAAGGCTGACGAGGAATCGCACAGGGCGTTCGGGCTGTCGGAGCGCGAGATCAAATGGATCCGCGAAACCCCGCCCGAAGCCCGCAAATTCCTGATCAAGCATGATCAGGACAGCGTCATTGCGCGCCTCAATCTGGGCGCGATGCCTGACGCGATCAAGATCCTCTCCGGTCGAATTGAGACGGTTCAGGAGCTCGACGCGCTGCGCGCGCGCGTCGGCGACGATCCGCAGGTTTGGTTGCCAATCTTTCTTGGGAGGGACCCGGAATGAAGACCATTATGGGCGCGACGGCCGCCCTTGTGACGATTTTCGCGGGATCGACGGTCATGGCGGCCGTGCCGGTTTCTGACAGTCCTATTCTGTCGCAGCGGAGCGAGGACAAGGCCGACAAGGTTCAAATCAAGCTCATCCAGGAGGACACGAAGTCCGCCACGCAGGGCGTCAATTGCTCGGTAACGACACCCAAAAAGGCGCAGAACGTGAAGAGCCCGAAGGCTTCGGTCGATCCGGCGAGTGGCCAGGCGTCCTTGGAACAGGCCAATCCGGACATCAAGGGCTCTTCGGCGTTCGCCTCGACCGGGTCGGGATCGGGCGCTGTCGGCGGCAATGCCGGCGAAAGGGGCCAGTTGGATATCACCGGTCAGGTTCTCGGGGGCATGAATGGCAGCATGTCAACGGTGGCCCCCAATAGGCAGTCGTTCGAGACCATGGGTCAGGATATCGGGACTGACAAAACGGTCATGGAAGCCTTCGACCGCAACAGCGCAATCCGCGCCCAAGGCGGGCTGACCTTCAACGAGGTGATCCAGGCGACGGGGTTCTTCGCCCAAGCTTTCAACGTGCGAAACATTGGCACTGCCACACTGACAAGTCGGGGATCGTCCGGCCTGGTGGTGCCCACTCCCGCGTCCCCGCCGCCTGGCTCGGGTGGCTCGACGAGCTGCCCTGGGAGTACCAGCGGCGGCGGCACGGCCGGCAACCCGTGCTGCCCGTGGGCGGACAGCGCATGCACGGCGCCGCGCACGACCGACACGGTTGAAAACGTCTCGCCCGTGCTTTCGCAAATCCAAAGGGACGCGAATCGCGCTCCCGGGACAATGACGACCGACGAACTGATGTCGGCGGTCAAGCAATATCAGGCTCAATAGGAGAAAGCGCTATGCGTGGAATTCCGTTAACAGCGGCACTCTTCCTTGGCTTGGGCGGCCTCGCCTTTGCGCAGGTGCCGACGATCGACCAGGCTAATCTGGAACAGGCTCGGCAGATTGCATCGGCCACGAGCGAGATCCTCAGCACCGACCGCAACATCATGAACTATACGCAAAAGACGCTGCAGGCCGTCACGGGCGACCGGTCGAGCCAGGCCGGCCAGCTCGCGCAGATGGCCTTGGGCAATGGCGGCTTCTCCATGGGGGAGGCGCCTTCTCTTGGTAGCGTGATCTCGGGCGGCTCGTTGTCGTTCGCCGGCCTCGGCAATGGATCGCAGGGCATCGTTTCGAACATGATCAATGGCTTGCAGCTCGTGAAAACCATTTCGGGCCTGATCAATGGCCAGACGACGCAGATGGATAAGAACTACAGCGCCCTGGTGAACGTCGCGGCCACGGTTACCGGGCTGGTCGACTCCTCGCAAAATGGGGTGAAGACCCGTTCCAGCGCTTTTCAGTCGGGCGCTCAGCGGATCGGCACGGCGCAGGACATCAAGGGCTCGATCGATCAGAACAGCCAGATCATGGTGCAAACGGGTCTGACCGTGAACGAGCTGATCGGCGCGGTGAACACCGCTACGGCGGCCGCCAACCAGGAAAACATCGATCGTATGAACCTGATCACCCAGGCCTCGCGGGGGCTCGAATACAAGTCCGGCCAATGACGGTGCGCTTTCTTCTATCAGCGGCCGCCATCATTGGCGCTGTCGCGACCTCGGGGTGCGGCCACAAGCCGCTCAAGGCTCCATGCTCGCGCGACGGGGGATCGATGCAATCGATGGCGTTCGCGGCGCCCGAACCAAGAACAGAAGCGAAGAAGCCATTCGAGTGCGGTCCGATGAAGGCACTCAATAGCGATCCATCTCTGTTTCCAGGTGGGACGGCGAAAAAATGAACTTCAATATCACGACGCTTCTGCAGCAGGTCGACAAGTTCGGCAATAACTATGTATCGCAAGCCTACCAGAACCTCGCGTCGGCCCTGACCGGCGGGGGACAGGTGGGTGTCGCCGGCCTGATGCTGACGCTGTACGTGATATTCTGGGCCATCAGCATCTGGCAGGGAACCTCGACCGGATCGGGAAAAGAGATGGTCTGGCGCCTGTTCCGCGCCTTCGTCATCTACGCTCTGGCGACGAGCTGGGGGGACTTTCAAACATATGCCTATTCGTTCGCGAATGAGACACCTTCCGTGATCGGGAACAGCCTTCTGACGAGCGTTTCGGCCAATGTGACCGGGACATCGGCCGGGCTGAACTCCGTCAACTCCGTGCAGACGGCCCTGCAAAACATCTGGGATTCGCTCGCCAATTCCACCTCCGCCTTTATCAAGAGCCTTGGCGTGTTGAACTTCGGCGGCTACGTACTGGCGGCGATCATCCTTGTCGTCGGCGCGCTGCTCATCGGCTATGCGATCTTCCTCATCATCCTGTCGAAGATCTTTCTTTGGCTTTTGCTGGCACTCGCCCCAGTGTTCATCATTCTTATGCTGTTCGGCTACACGACCCGGTTCTTCGCCGGCTGGATAACCGCGATCGTGCAGTACATGAGCGTGCAAATTCTGGTCTACGCCTTCTGTGCCTTCTTCATCTCGATTACCCAGACCTATTTCGACGCGGTCAACCGGTCGAATGGTGCTGCGACAACGACCTTGACCGAAGCCGCGCCGCTGATCCTGATCTGCCTCGTCGGCGTGCTGCTGCTGTCGCAAATCACCAACGTTGCCGCCTCGCTCGCGGGCGGAATTGGTATTGGAACGCCTTCGTTCGGGCGCTTCTACGGCGGCGCCTTCGCAGCGATGGGCCAAGCCGGTCAGCGCAGGCTGATGGGACGCTTGGGCTGGAGCACGCGGCAGGAACGTCTGGCGGGTCGCGAGCGGGCGCGCGTGAGCCTCGCACAGAGAAGGTATGAGGATTCAGCGGAATATGCACGGCTTTCCCGAAAGCTGACGGATCCCGCATAGGTTTGGGGCACCAATGAGCGATGTGAAGGAAAGCGCTGGGGGACCGGCGAAGGAAACCGAGTCTCCCTTGCCGTACTACGTGGATGCGTCAATCTGGGAAAAAGATATCGCGCGGCGCAATCGCTGGTCGCGATCTCTGGCGTGGTGTGTGGCGAGCGTCGCCTCGGTCATTGCCGTTGCAGCGGTGGGCGCGCTGATCCTTGCGCTGCCGCTCAAGACTTATGAGCCCTACATGGTGGTGGTCGACAAATCCACCGGGTTTGTCGAGGTCAAGCGGCCGCTGGCTGAGGGGCCTTTGCAGCAGGACGAGTCGATGGGGATGTTCGATATCGTCCGTTATGTGAAGGCTCGCGAGACCTACGATCCGAAGGCGCTTAAGGACAACTTCGATCTCGCGCAATTGCTGAGCGCCGGCGATGCCTCGAGGGAGCTCGTCGAGCTTTTCAGCCCGGCAAACAAGGTGACGAACCCCGTCGTGCTCTATGGGCGAAACACCGTCGTGGCGGTGACCGTGAAGTCCGTGACATTTCCTAACCAGAGGACCGCCCTGGTCCGGTTCATGACGGAGGAAAAGAGCCAGGCGAACACCGTGCAGCGGCATTGGGTGTCGTTGATCCGGTTCCGCTACACCGGCGTGCCGGCAAAAAACGAGATCCGCTTTCAAAATCCGCTCGGCTTCCAGGTGCTCGAATATCGGCGCGATCAGGAGACGGCGCCGGCACCCACCGCGGAGACACCGCAATGAAGGTCGCCGCCATCCTGATGGCAATCGGGCTCGGCGTTTGCGCGGTTCAGCCGGCCCTTGCCGAACAGACCCCTCGGGCGGGATCTCGTGACAGTCGCATTCGCTTCGTCTGGTATCAAAAGGACGATGTGGTGTCGGTGCCGGCCAGCTATGGCGCCTCGACCATGATCGAATTCGGCGATGACGAGAAAATCGAAACACTCGGCGCTGGCGACGTCCCGGCCTGGAGCATCGAGCCCAACAAGAAGGGCAATGTGCTGTTTGTGAAGCCGATCGAGAAGAATGCGGGCGGGAATCTCAATGTCCTGACCAACAAGCGCAGCTATGTGTTCTTCCTCAACGGCGAGTTTCGGCCGGTTGCGCAACAAGTCTATGCGATCAAGTTCCGTTATCCCGAAGAGGTGTCGGACGCGGCGCTGATGGACGAAGCCCAGGCCCGGGCGGCACAGCCGAACCGGCAGGGTTTCAAGGCCGAAAACGCCAACTCGTCCTATGCCTATAAGGGGTCGTCGGCAAATAAGCCGCTCGTGATCTACGACGACGGCGTGAAGACCTGGTTCCGCTTCGATCCGGCAAGGAAAGTGCCGGCGATCCATGTCGTCGACAGCGAGCGCAATGAGACGCTTGTGAATTATCGCCGCGAGGGCGCGTACATCGTCGTCGACAAGGTCAATTACCAGTGGACGCTGCGCAACGGCAACGAAGCAACCTGCGTCTTCAATCTGAGACTGAACAATGTGAACGAACCGACCGGGCTTGAACCTTACGAGCCCCAGCGTGTCGGCGGTGGGACTGTTCGGAAAGTGAGGGGGCCTGATGCCATCTCCCAATGAGTACAGAATGCTCGCCGAGGAAGGAACAGTGGTCGCCCCGCCAAAATTCGGGGCGAGCACATTCTTCAAGATCGTGGTGCCGCTGGGTGCGGTGGTCTTCGCCGGCTGGATGATCTATGCGGCGACGCGTGCGCCAGACAAGCCGCTGTTGACTGCGTCGGATGGCGAGGAGTTTCACACCACACAGTTTCCCGCACCTGGGCTCGATACGCCGCGTCCCCAGCTTGATAACGGCACCCTGAAAATCCCGACGGCTCCCGAGGAGCCGCCGGCGGCGCCGGCAGAGCCGCCGTCGACGGTCGAGGCTCCGCCTCCCCCTCCACCAGCCTTGCAACCGCCTGCAGCTCCACCACAGGTGCAGGATGATGCCGAGGCCCGTCGTCTGGCTGAGGAAGAACGGCGCAAGAAAGAAGAAGAGGAGCGCCGCAAATGGGAGCGCTTGCGCGCCAAGCAGCTCGTCGTCGATAGCGGCGATGCGCCTGGCAGTGCATCAGCGCTGGGCGGCAATGGAGCGGATGCAGCGGCGGCCGGAAACGCAGGCGAGGGCGAGGAGGACCCCAATCGGCGTTTTTTGGCAAGGGCGAGCCAGAGCGGAGCGGATACATCGAAAGCCACGATGAACCCGCGCACGGACGCTCTGGTCGCCCAAGGGACGATGATCAAAGGCGTGCTCGAGACCGCGATCCAGAGCGATCTTGCCGGTATGGTTCGGGCCGTCGTGTCGGAGGATGTGTGGTCGTTCGACGGTCGCAGGGTTTTGATCCCCGCTGGCTCCCGCCTTATCGGTGAATATCGCAGTGGCCTCGCAACCGGCCAAACGCGGGTGTTCATAGTGTGGACACGCCTGCTTCGATCGGACGGCATGTCGGTGCAGCTCGGCTCGACCGGCACCGACGAGCTCGGTCGCAGCGGCATGCCGGGCGAGGTCGACAACCATTATTTCGAGCGGTTCGGCTCGGCGATCCTTCTAAGTGTTGTGGGCGGTGCGACGCAATTCATCGCCAACCTTGGCAACGACCAGAATGGGTCGAACACCAACCAGGCCTACACGGACCCGCAGACCGGACAGACGGTGACAATCCAGACGCAGCCCAACCAATACCTGCAGAGCGCCCGCCAGATCGGCGCGCAACAGGTCTCGCAAAGCCTCAACCGCATTGCCGAAGAGGCGCTTCGAAATTCGATCAATATCGCGCCCACGATCCATGTCGATCAGGGGTCGCGCATCATGGTGTTCGTCCGCCGGGACCTCGATTTTTCGGAGTTCTATCCGGACCCGGTACGCGAGGCGTTGAGGGAGATACGACGTGAGCGGGCAGCAAAGAACCGTCTTTCTAAATAAGGCGCTGGAGCCGGTGCGGCGCTGGCTCCACGACGATCGCGTGGTCGAAATCTGTGCAAACGGGCCTGGGCTTGTGTGGGTCGAAATTGTTGGCTCGACACATATGGAGCCCTTCGACGTCCCCGAGCTCGACCGCGCCGCGATCACTTACCTCATGGAACGTATAGCGGCATCATCCTCGCAATCGATCAGCGAGGAAAATCCCTTGCTTTCGGCCGCCCTCCCCGGCGGCGAACGCTTCCAGGGCGTGCTTGCGCCGGCGACGCCGACAGGAGGCGCCTTCGCGATCCGCAAGCAGGTCGTGAAGGATATGCGCCTTGATGATTACCGGAGGCGGGGGTCGTTCGATACGATCTCCGTCCAGGATCCCGGCGAATTGAGCGAGACCGACAGCGCCCTTTGCGAATATCTCGACGCCGGCAAGATCGAGGATTTCCTCCGCCTGGCCGTGCGGGAACGGTATTCGATCTTGCTTTCAGGAGGCACATCGTCGGGCAAAACGACGTTTCTGAACGCGATTTTGCACGAGGTGCCTTCGGATGAGCGGATCCTCACCATTGAGGATACGCGAGAGGTTAAACCACACCAGCCCAACTATCTGCCCCTCGTCGCATCAAAGGGCGACCAGGGCCTGGCGCACGTGACCGTTGAAACGCTGCTGCAAGCCGCCATGCGGTTGCGGCCGGATCGAATCTTCCTGGGCGAGATCCGGGGAGCGGAAGCCTATTCGTTCTTGCGCGCCGTCAACACAGGTCATCCCGGATCGATCACGACGATCCATGCGGACAGCCCGACCGGTGCGTTTGAGCAGCTAGCATTGATGGTCATGCAGGCTGGGCTTGGGCTGAGCAAGGCAGAGATCATCGATTACGTGCGGTCGGTCCTGCCGATCGTGATCCAACAAACGCGCCGGGGCGGCTGGCGCGGAACTTCGGCGATCTGGTTCAACCGCATGACCGAATGGAGAGCCGCCAGAAAGGTTCCCCAGAATGTCTCGCGTATTCGCTTATAGGCTTCTCCTCGGCCTCATCGGCCTCGCCGCCTTCTTTGCCCTTTGGAGCCTGGCCTACGAGCTGGTGGCGACATGGCGGTGGACTCCCGCGCTGCCCTCTGAAGGCGCCTCGCGAACCTGACGGCGGCTCTCAACCCCTGGACCAATGATCTCGTTGCAGCCGCTACGGCGTCGACCGATTTCGATATCTCGAAGTTTCGCAAGGACCCGACGGCTCTCTTCATCGGCTGCTCGGTGGCGCAGCTCGACGTGTTCCGGCCCATCATCAAACTCCTGGTTCAGCAAATCCATGATGTGCTGATGGCTTCCTCGCCAGGCCCGGACGAGCCCTATCAGGTCCTGGTGATGATCGACGAGTTTCGCCAGCTCGGCAAAATGGAGTCTATCGTTTCCAAGCTGGCGATCAACGCGGGCTATGGCTTTCGCATGGTCCTGATCCTGCAGGATCTTGCCCAGCTTGACGAAGTCTATGGAAAAGCGACGCGGCACACCACGGTGACCGCGTGTCAGGTGAAGCTTTTCATCCGCATGAACGACGTGGAGACCTCGGAACATGTCTCTGTAATGCTGGGGCCGACCACGATCGAGGTGCCCACACCGATCATCAGGGCTGGTCAAGGTATATTTGGTGGCTTAGACAAGAGTTTAAGTTATCAGGAAAGGCCGTTCCGAACGGCGGCGGAGCTTCGGCAACTGCCGGCGAAGCAGGCCGTGGTTCTGGGCTCGAGCCCCCCTGGTTTCATGGTGCGCAAGATCACCTATTATAAGGACGCTCCCTATAAAGCGACCTACCAGGAATTTCGGCACCGACGCCTGAAAGTACCGCCTCTCTCCCGATGGCAGGATCTTCCGCTGCGCTCCATGGCGGAGGTCGAAGCGGCGGCTAACAACGCGCCGGCGGCACCTTTCGAGTTGGGGGAACCCGATACCGTCGAAGCGCCGGTTTCGGGCGATACAGCGTATGCCGATGCGGTGCCGCGTGCCACTGCGGCTGAACGGGCTGATCCCGTCGCGTTAAAGCCGAAAGTAAAGAGCGACAGCGCGGACGCACCACAGGTGCTGCCAAGCTCAGGCCTTCCAACGGTCGGTGAGGCTGAAGCAAAGAGCGAGGTCGCCGCTGAAGTTCCGGAGTTGAAGCCGAAGCGGGCCGATCAGACAGCTGATGATGCGCCGCGGCCGCTTCCCACCCTTGGCCGGCGATCGGCGCCGGCAGCATCAAAGACGTCCGACCCGAGTGCGTCTGAAGGCAAGGCGAGTGTCTTGCGATTCCAAGTCCGGCCGGGAAACAAGTCCACGTCGATCGCCGCACTGCTCGCATCGCTCGATCAGGAAGTAGAGGCCGGCGCTCGTTCCCTGTCACCGTCAGTGGATAGCGGAGATGTCGACGGGGGACCGTCGGCCGCTCTTGAGGCGCTGCAGGATCAAATTAGACGTCATGGCGATCGCTAGGACGTGAAATTCAGTTGAACACAAATGAGCGATTTGTGCCTGCGGTGCCCAAGTCGAGTGTGAGAACAAGACGAAGCGTCCCTAATCGATGGCAGGCGCATCGAACCGTTTCGTTGCGGCTCCCGGTTCTTGGTGGGGACGTGAGCTGATTGCTGGTCCGTAAAATGCGATTGATTGTCACCCTAGCCAACCTGTATCAAAACCGATACAGTGCACCCCGATGAAGGTGATTGAATGGCTTGGAAGCAGCAGGGCGGATGTTCGAGCGTTTCCTGACGATGCGCGGATAGAGGCCGGCTGGCAGCTCGAACTTGTCCAGCGCGGCGACGATCCCGACTGGAAGCCTCTGCAGATCGTGGGGGCCGGCGTCAGGGAAATCAGGGTCCGGGAGGCATCGGGAGCGTTCCGCGTCATCTATCTGGCAACGCTGGAGGACCGCGTTTTGGTGCTTCATGCGTTCCAGAAGAAGACACAGGCCACATCCAAGAAAGACCTCGATCTGGCGGCTCAACGGCTAAAACGATGGAAGGCAGAACGATGAACGTAGAAATCTATGATAACGTCTGGGACGCCCTGGCGGACACCGAACAGGAGGCAGCAAACCTCAAGGCGCGCTCGGCGCTGCTCTACGAAATCCGTAAGGCAGTCCAGCGTTGGGGCATTCCCCAGGAGGAAGCCGCCAAGCGGCTCGGCCTGACGCGCCCTCGTGTCAATGATCTGCTGCGCGGTAAGCTCGCCAAGTTCTCGCTTGACGCGCTCGTCAACATCGCCGCCTCCGCTCACCTGGAAATAGAAATCCGGGTGAAGGAGGTTGCATAATCACGAGGTGTCAAATCTCGTCTTTCCTCGGAGCACATCTTGCGTTTGGACGCGAGCGTGTGCCGAACGGAGCCGCTGCCAGAGCCCGGCTTAGGGAACAACGAGCCCACGCAGTGGTGCATGACGAGGCAACTACTGCTTTTGCGGCTTTTGTGAATCCGGCTCTTCGCCTTCGACTGGAGCGGTGTTGATGCTCCTCGACTGCAGGCGCTGCAGTTCTTCGAGCCGTTCGCCTTTGACGATCTCGGGATCAAGCCGCTCGTTTGGATTCTGCGCCAATGAACGCGCGGCTTCGCTTGCGGCTTGTGCCTCGCGGGCTTCCTTCGCAGCGATGCTTTCGGCGTTGCGCACCATTTCGCGGTCTTGCGCAACCTGCTCAAGCGAGGTCGGATCAGCCGATCCGGCTCGTTCGTCGCGGATCTCCTGCTCGATGGCGCGATTGCGTATCTCGCGAGCGCGATCGGCCTCAAGCCGCTCAGCGGCCTCGATCTCCTGGGCGCGATGGACCAAAGCTTCGGCGCGCGCGCCGGCAATCCGATGGGCCTGGTCTTCGCTGACATGCGTGACGCCACCTTCCTGCAGGGATTTGAGATCCGTCCGGATCGCCAGCAGTTCCATGGTGGGCGCCGCGCGCCGTAAGAACTCCGCTTTCGTCTGGCCGTTCATCATGGCCGCTGTCTTGTTAACGGTCTCGTTGATCTGTTTTAGGTTTTCCCGCATCTGGTCCGCGGTGGCATCTGAACTCATTTGAACACCCTTTCCATCTCGAATAGCGACCACAACAGTACCGGATCGGGAAGCTTGCGTCATTCGATCAATGAATTGACTCGCTATCGCGTTATCCGGCCGGGAAGCAGCAACCGAGTGCCAGTCCCGAAGGCTTGCCTGGGTGGCCTGCAGCTGGCGCGCCGAAATCGGAATCTTTATCGGGTTTGCCTTTGCGTGGTTGATCCGCTGGCGGGCCTTCTCGATGACGTGCGGGTTTGCACGGGCATAGGCGCGGTCACGCGCCTCCCTGCCCGGCCGCGGCTTTTCGGCCGTGGCCACAATCGCCTTGTCGCGCGGACCATAGCTTTGTGATGACGCTCGATAGGCCGCGGAGGTCGCGACGATTCTCATGCCCTGCGCTTGTGCGTGCTGGGCATAGAGCGCGCGCCATTCGCGAAGCTGGGCCGGACCTGGTCGCAAGCGCTCACCGTCCTCACCCTTCACCGCAACGATGGCGTGGACATGAATATGACCGCCCTCCTCCGCCATATCGGCATGCATGCCGAAGGCGAATTTGTGATTGGGGAACTGCTCATGCAGGAACCCACGCGCGGCCCTCACCAGAGCTTGCCTGTCCTCGCCCGCCTTGGCCGACAGGATCATGTGCATGGTGTCGCGAGGCTTGTAGGAATTCAGGGTCTTGTCCCAGGACTGCGCGGTCTGCCGAACCGCCTCCTCAGACGCGATCGCGGCGCCGTCGGCGCCGATCGCCGCTCTGTCATGGCTAAGGCGCGCGAGCTGGAACACGACACCGGCTTTGCCGTGGCTGGGCTCCCCAATTGGCTTCACCGAAACGGTATCCTCCTTGACCCCAAGCGCCTCGGAGATCCGCGAGGCGATCATGGCCCGGGTCGGTGCCGAGAACTGGCGATCCTGCTGGCGTCGATCCGAAAAGTGAAACCGATGCTTCACCTTGTCGTCCCCGTTCTCACCCCGCACGACGCTGTGTCCGGCCATGGTCGCGACGACGCGCGCGACGCTCGATCCGTCCTGCAGTGTGTCGATACGATAGGCGAAACCGTGGCCGGCGAAACCTGCCTGAACTGCCTGTGAAAGGCGCTCGGCATTCTCCTGCCCTGCCAGCGAAAGCCGAAACGTCGCCACATCCTCGCTCTCCCGCCGCTTGTCGAAACCCTTGCCCCACTGTTTCATTTCCGCGGCAACGGCTTCCTGCGTTGCCAGGATCCGCGCGTCATGCGTCTCGAGCGCGACGCCCTCCTTCTGGATATATTGACCGATGGCGGCTGCCCTTGTGACGCCATGCCCGTAGGAAATCACCTTCAAAACGGCCGGCTGATACCCGGCCGCCAGCTTGTCGGCAGCGGCCCTCGGCGCAGGTCCGCCGGCGAGCTTCCGTCGCTTCGCTGGCAGGGCGAGGTTTAGGCGCCCGGCTTTACCGCGCGGCGGCTCCAGCTCCCCGGGAGACGAGCGCGGCACGGCCGGTTCCGGTGGCTGGCTTGCCCCGAGACCGCCCTCCCCCTTCCGGCCGCGAACCGTCTTGAACAACCCATCATCGTCATTTCCAGCAAAGGACAACAGTGCCCGACGCCGGCGCTTGCGGTTCTCTTCTTCAAAAGCCGCGCTCGCGCGAATCCGATCGGCTATGGCCTGTATGGAAGACTGGTCGAGGTTCACGCGCCCTCACCATCCAGCAGATTCGCCGCCTTCCGAAGTTTCAGGCCATGGGCGATCGTCATCGCCGTCAATTCGGCGTCGACAGCTTTCACCCTCTCATCCAGCGCTTCCCATATCGGCAACGCCGCCTCCATGGGGGCAGCGTGGCCGGAATGAATGGCATGGAGAAGCTGGCTGAGGTTTCGGCCGACCATCCGAACTTGTGAGGCCAACGCCGCGACCGTGCGTGAATTGTCAGCTGACAGAGCGGGACCGACATCCAGGTTGGCCCGGATAATGCGCCGCAACGTCTCCGCTCGGTCAAGCTGGAACACCTTGCAGGCCTCATCCAGGAGCGCGCCCGCCTCCGGCCCAATATCGATCCGGGAGCGCTTTCGGGTGTCCTTGTGGGCGGCGCTGGTGTCCAAAATTCCTCGCTATGGCGGATGGGCCTCACGTCGAAGACGGTCCAGGTCGAAGCGAAGCGACGACCTGCTCAGCCAATTTGGACCCAAATTGCGTATCTTGTCAATCCAATACGAAACATTATACTGACTCACCGACACATTAAACCAGAGCCGATCATGCATCCTGGGACATTGCACCGATGTGCAAATTCATATTATCACACAGGCACTTATGAGCCTCGGCACTTTGTTGCATCGGCACATAGGTACAATGCAAGGAAGTCGCTTTGGCACCAAATCGCCTATGCGCCTTGACGCCAAGGTGACGCAACATTGGGAAAAAACAATGCCGGAACAACGCGCGGTGCAAATCACAGTGGCCTCTCCCAAAGGCGGGGTCGGCAAGACCATGACCACCATCCTGCTCGCGGGCGAATTCGCCGCGGCCGGTCATCGGGTGACGGTGCTCGACACCGATCCGCAACTGTCCGCTATGGAGTGGAGCAAGAACAGTCGCCGCGCCGGGTACGCGCTTTCAAACATCGACGTCATCCCCATCAGCTCGACCGACGACCTGATCGATCGCCTGGCGCAATCCGACGCCGAGGACCTGCTGCTGGTCGATGTCCAGGGCACGGCCGTGGCTGCAC
This sequence comes from Mesorhizobium sp. M0816, assembly GCF_040320005.1. Taxonomy (NCBI): domain Bacteria; kingdom Pseudomonadati; phylum Pseudomonadota; class Alphaproteobacteria; order Hyphomicrobiales; family Phyllobacteriaceae; genus Mesorhizobium; species Mesorhizobium sp. M0816. The sequence continues at coordinate 31,728 of NZ_JAMYOT010000030.1, forward strand.
TCGGCCCGGCCGTCGCCAACGCCGACTTCGTGCTGATTCCGACGAAAGCGCACGTCTTCGATGTCAAGCAATGCCTCGGTCTGATCCGGCACATCCGCTCACTTGGAGGGCGCCACCGCGAAATTCCCTACGCGGTGATGCTCAACATGGTTTCGGGGATCGAACACAACACGATGGCCTTCCGCACGGCGATCCAGCTGCTGCGGCAGGCCGACGCCAGCGTGCTTGAGACCTTTTTGTCGCAACGGCCGACCTTCGCCTCAATCGCAACCGCCGGGACGCTTTACGAAGTCCAGCCCGTGAACAAGGCCGTCGAGGACGCTCGCGACCAGACGAATGCCCTGACCGCCGAGATCATCCGCAAACTGAACGGAGCCACCCCGCAATGAATGAGAAAAGCGATCGGTCCGCAAACCAGCTGCCGCTGCCTGCCTTGAAACCCCGCGCCCGTTCGGATGATCCGTTCTCGCGCAACATGGCTGCCATAGTGGAATCCAGCATCAGCGAAACCGACAGGCTGGAGCAGCAGACGAGAACCCAGTCTGCCAGAGCGGCGAAAGCGAAGCTCGAAAGGCCGAAGGCAGACGGCGAGACAGCCCGGCTGCACACACGCATTCCGGTCTCGCAGATGATCGAGCTGCAGGTCCATTGCGCGCGCAATAGAACAACCATGCAGGAGGTGGTGCAGGGCCTGATAACGGAATTCCTTGCCGGGCAGCCGAAGTAGCCGGACGCGCTATCAGCGTCGATTTTCGTACGACCGACCGCCCAGACTATGGCCCAACGAGGATTGGCTACATCTCTTCGGGGAAGGCCATCAAAGACGGTGCTGAACGACTGACGTTCGGTTCCATCCATCACCAGGGTGAATCGATCTGCGTCCGCCGATTCAAACCATTCATTGGACGCGCGCGTCCGACTGCGCGATTCTGTCCGCAATGATCGCGCAACTCTATCGCCTCTGTATCGAACGCCGCGACGCGGATCGGAACATGGCGCGCTTCTATGCACTGTCGATCGAGGAGACCCTGTTCGGCCAGACCTGCCTGGTCCGGCGTTGGGGCCGGATCGGAACCACCGGCCGCACGGTACAGCACTCCTTTGATACCGAGGGCGAAGCCGTCGCCCTTTTCCTCGAGCTGCTGCGCGCCAAGCGGATGCGCGGCTATCAGCCGCGATCCGCCCGACGCGCAGCAGCGATCCCGTCTTGACAGGTAGCCGGTAGAGCGACGGGAGCCAGGTTTTGGAACAAAGTCGCTTCGTGTACCGGGTGCGGGCGCGATGTCGCCAGTGGGAAGTCAGTGATCTTGACACCGTGGCAAGATGTCGGCGGGCACTTGTGAGGCGATAGGTCGAGTGGAGTCGACAGCGAAGATTGTCCGGAGCACGACGGAATTCCCGGCGAACCGTTGAGACGTTCGACAATTCACCCGGCAGCCACTTTGCCCTCGACCAGCATGGTGACGACATCGCGCATGCGAACTTCACTAATGCGCTGGGCCAAAAATGTTCCCGCCATGTTCTGACACGATCCCTGTTCCGCTATGCCACCGTCGCCGCCGTTCTGGCTTTGATCTTTTTGTCTGTCAGAATAGGTCAGGATGGCGGCGGGCACACCACAAGCGGCTTGCCCGATCCGGCAAAGACGCCCGGTCTCCGGCGACCAATGGCGCCGTTTGGAGCGTCCATCGCGCACCTGCACCTGGCTATGCCAACCGCCATTGGCGGAGACATCCGAAGCCTTGAGCCGATAGCGATAGTCCAAGATACGTTGCTGGCACTTTCTCCCATCCTTGAGAGCCGCGAAGTCTCGGGAGTGATTGAGCACGACTACCTGGCATGCTTGCGGCGATCTGAGTTGCACTCCCTTCCAGCCGGCCTGTGTCACGGCGATGCCTGGACAGGCAATACTCGCGTTCACCAGGGGAAGGTCCACTTTTTCGATTTTGATGATTTTGGGCACGGCCCTCTTGTTCTCGACCTCGGCACGGCGGCATGGCACTTAGCGCGCGCCGAAAGCCCCAATTCCGGTGAGATGGTCGCTTCATTGATATCCGGATATGAAAAGATCCGCCCGTTGTCCAAGATTGAACTCGACGTGTTGCCCCTTTTCATGGGCCTTGCTGAAGTCCGCTCGCTGCTGTTTCTCGCGCGCTATTGTGCGTTGACCGATGACTTGTGGGCTGAGACGTTTCAAAAGACGATGAACGTATTCGCCCTGTCGCAGCACTCCTAAGGTTGATGCGTAGCAAACGTCAGCTTATCATTTGAAACAATACTGGGAATTTTCGCGACGCGGAAGTTGGATCGCATAGTGAGTAATTCGAGCCGTCCAAACCCAAGCGAAATTCATCCGCTATCGGAAGCGCCCTACGTACAAGTGACCTCGCCTTCGTCACCGCGATCGATGTCGGTTGCCTCCACCTCGGCGAATTGACGACGCTTCGCGGCCAGATCGCCGGTGAACGCAAAAGTCACCACTATCACGCGACTGGTATGACGCGAGCCTGCGGGCGCATGGGCAAAAAGCTGGCGCAAGCGCTCCCGTTCACCCTCTAGATCGTCGAGGGCGGGCTCGAGGGCGGGACGGCCCAAGCGGCGTCACGGTCGTGGGGAGCTCGATATCGTAATCCCACGCCGGTCCGCATCGGCATGGTGCTGTAACGGTAGCTCCCCGCCGAAGCGCTGACCCTCACATTCGAGATCGAAACCGCCGATCGAGCGATGATCGTCTCTGCTCCTGCCGGAGGTGCACGAGCGTCAGGATCTCCCTCATCAGCACCTGCGAGCAGCACAAACATTCAAACCAAATTTTGGGGGTGGAGAGGGACCCTCTCCGTTCTTGCATAGCTGCATTGCACAAAACGTGTTTGCGCATTGCACAACTTTTAGCCATTAAGCCTACAGCTGATGCACGCGATGGTTTCCTCCCATTCCATCGTATCAGCTGTTCCCCTCTGAAGGTTTTGACCTTCACACCTAAAGGGCCTCGGTTTACCGATGGCCCTATTTTTTTGGCGGCCGAACGTCGTTGATTGCCTTCGTCACTGTGTGGAACGCGGCGCGATCGCCGGTTCAGCCAGCAAGCTTTGGGTGTCATTTCTCCCTGGCAGAATTGACCCCTTCCGACAAAAGCCTGACCTTTGCCAGTCTTCTACGGGCAAGCGTTCGCGCCAGAAGTTCAAAGCCGCGTCCATAACATTCAACAATGAAAGCCAGTGTCATGAGATCGAGCAGAAAGTCGTCGATCGCATGTGTGAGCGCATCGGACCTTTGTTCGAATTGAAGTAGCAAGGCGCGCGCCTCTTGGATCGCGGCCCGACAATCGCCTGCGTCTATCAGGGAATCGATCCTGTCAAAGATCTGCAAGCGTCCTCACTCTCCCAAGCCACACTCAACGCATCGAACGCCGTTGGTGAGCGAGCTTTCAGCGAAAAAACAGGGTAGCGTTTCGCGAAAAGGCATCGCTCAGCAAAGTGCCCGTTGATGAAGCATGGCGCGTCAAACGACAAGCATGAATCCGGGCTTCACCCAGGTGATGTCGTCGAAGGTGAGTGAGCTGGCCCACGTCTGCGTCTCGGCCGCCCCGACCACTGGTCAGGAGCAACTGTGGCCACATTTGTCGGAGGCAAATGGGTTCCATCTATTCTTCCAGCCGCCACGGTTCAGCCTAGATTACATGGGAAACGGCAATAACGGAAAGCAAAGGTTCGCAAAATGAGTAGGGTGGCTGGATCAAACGAAGATTTGGCTGCACCAACGACCTTTGGGCCACTTTTGCAGCCGACCTTTCGTTCGATCTGGCTCGCCACCCAGGTCTCTTCTCTCGGCTGGTTGATGCAGACTGTCGCCATCAGCTGGCTGATGGCGACGATCTCGACTTCCGATCTGATGGTTGCGCTGGTGCAGGCTTCATCGAACCTGCCCGCTTTCATTTTGTCCGTGTTCGCCGGAGTTCTCGCCGACAATCTTAGCCGGCGCCGGGTCATGTTCGCCGGTCGCTGTCTTATGGTGATTGCCTCCGCGATGCTGACCGCGTCCGTGGCGCTGGGCTTTGTCAATCCGTGGATGATCCTCGGCTTCTGCTTTTTGATCGCATCTGGTGGCGCTCTCAACGATCCCGCCTGGCAAGCGTCTGTCGGCGATATCGTGGACCGACGCGATGTTCCCGCTGCCGTCACCCTGCTTTCTGTTGGCTTCAACACCGTCCGGACCGTGGGCCCGGCACTCGGCGGCATCGTGGTTGCCTCGTTTGGGCTTATGACGGCTTTCGCCGTGACCACGCTCACCTACCTGGTCCCTCTGGCCACCATATGGCGCTGCAAGTGGAAGGTTCGTTCTTCGCCTCTGCCGCGTGAGCCGATGAGGACGGCGATCTATGATGGGCTGCGCTTCACCGCGATGTCATCGGAAATCAAGGCGGCGATCGCGCGCGGAACCCTCTTTGGCCTGGCGAGCATCGCCATACTCGCGCTGCTGCCGGTGGTTGTCCGCGACCAGTTGGGAGGAGGCCCGCTCGCCTATGGCGCGCTCATGGCCGGCTTCGGCACCGGTGCCGTCTTGGCTGGCCTCTCCAACAGCCTGTTCAGACGGAGCTTGTCGCAAGAAAGGCTGATGAGGCTCTCCTGCGTCGCCTGCGCGGCGTGTTCTCTCTCCTTGGCAATGACATCGTCGATCGGGGTGGCGGCAATTGCACTCGCCTTGGGCGGCGCCGGCTGGGTCACCGCCTGGTCCGGGGTCGGTGTGAGCGTGCAGCTGGCGAGCCCGCGCTGGGTCGTAGGGCGCACGATCTCGATCTACTATGCTTTGATAGATGGTGGCATCGCGCTCGGCAGCTGGGTGTGGGGCACGGTTTCCCAGAACCATTCGCTGACCTGGGCGCTGGAGGGCTCCGCTGCAGCCCTGTTGCTCGTCGCCGCAGCCGGCGTTCTGTTTCCTCTTCGCGAGCGCCGCGAATCCGAACCCGATCCTTTGGGCGAATTCGACGCCCCAGCTGTCGCTCTCAATCTGAAGCCGAGAAGCGGCCCGATCGTGGTCAAGGTCGAATATCTGATAGCCGAGAGAAATCTCGAGGCCTTCCTCGACCTCATGCGGCAGCGGCGTCATGTACACAGCCGTGTCGGTGCGCGGAACTGGACGCTCCAGCGCAACCTTCAGAAGCCTATGCAATGGACAGAAACGTTCCGCACGCCGACCTGGACAGACTACCTTCGCCTCAATCATCGTCTCACGGAAGTAGACAAGGAACTGGACGAACAAGTCTTCCAGCTGCACGCGGCAGAGTCCCCGCCTCAGATGACACTTTCCATCGAGCGGCCGACAAGCTCGGCCCGCAAGCCCGAGCACTCAGTTTTTCGCCATCCCCGTCATTGAAGCCCGGCCTGCACATATCTGGGACATCAGCGATCGCTTACCTGTCGCGCTCAAATGGTGCGGGGCGGAGGCGGACGAGCCACCAAGATTCGACGGTCAGTGGCGGAGAAGAACAACAGGCTCGAGTGCGATCGATCGGCCCGCCTTGAAGAGCATCGACAGCCGAGCCGCCGCGAGTTGTTTATAAAACACGACTGCAGAGGACACATCGACTGCTCCAGGATTGAAGCTGCCGTGTCGAACTGTCCATGACAAACGAAGGAAAACCGCTGTTCCTGTGCTGGCGGAGCCTGGGACTGCAACAGCACGCGACTATCGCCGCGTGCCAACTTTTGAATTTAGCGTCTTCCTCAGGCCGCTTCGCTGATCCGGGCCAGCGCAAGCTTGAGGCTGGCATTTTGTCCCTCCAGTTCGCCGAGACGCTCACGTTCGGCGGCGACCACATCCGGATTTGCGTTGGCAACGAACTTTTCGTTCGAAAGCTTGCCGCAAATACGAGCGGTCTCCTGCTCGGTTTTTGCAATCGCCTTCTCCAGACGCGCCTTTTCGGCAGATAGGTCGATCAGGCTGCCAAGCGGCAGGCAGATCGTCGCCTCGTTGAGCACGATCTGCGCCGAGCCCTTCGGGGCTGTATCGGCGAGCGAGATGTCGCCGACCCGCGCCAGCCGCTTGATCGCCGAATCCTCGCGAACCAGCCGCTCACGCGTCACATCGTTGGCGCCAACCACGACCAGCGGCGCGATCGCCGCCGGCGGCACGTTCATCTCCGAACGCACCGAGCGGATGCCGGAGACGAGGTCGACCAGCCAGTTGATGTCGGCGGCTGCATCCGCGTCCTCGAAGTCCGGCGACGGCCATGCGGCATGGCAAAGCAGCGAGCCGCGCTCCTTGCCCTCGCCCGCCGTCTGTTCCCACAGCTCCTCGGTCATGAACGGCATTATCGGATGCAGGAGCTTGTAGATTTCGTCGAGCACGAAGGCGACGCAGGCGCGGCTCTCGGCCTTGGCGGCCTCGTCGGTGCCCATGAACACCGGCTTCAGCAGTTCCAGATACCAGTCGCAGAACAGGTACCAGATGAAGCGGTAGGCAGCGCCCGCCGCTTCGTTGAAGCGGTATGAGGTGATGCCGTCGGTGATGTCGCGCGCGGCCCGCGTCAGTTCTGTGAGGATCCAGCGGTTGACCGCGAGCTTGGCGTCGTTCAGCCAGAAATCGTCGTTGCGCGCGACCTCGTTCATCTCGGCGAAGCGCGTCGCGTTCCACAGCTTGGTGCCGAAATTGCGATAGCCGGCGATACGCGCCGGGTCGAGCTTGACGTCGCGTCCCTGCGCCGCCATCACCGTCAGCGTGAAGCGCAGCGCATCGGCGCCGTATTCGTCGATGAGATCGAGCGGGTCGATGACGTTGCCTTTCGACTTCGACATCTTCTGCCCGTTCTTGTCGCGCACCAGCGCATGGATATAGACCGTGTCGAAAGGCTCGATAGATTTGCCATTCTCGTCCTTCATGAAGTGCAGACCCATCTGCATCATGCGAACGACCCAGAAGGGAATGATATCGAAGCCGGTGACAAGCACGTTGGTCGGATAGTAGCGTGCAAGTTCCGGAGTTTGATCCGGCCAGCCGAGCGTCGAGAACGGCCACAACGCCGACGAGAACCAGGTGTCGAGCACGTCTTCGTCACGGGTCAGGATTTCGCCGGGCTGGAAATTCTCGAGCTTGTCCTCGACCCAGGCCTTCCACGGCCCTTCCAGCGCCAGATAATATTCGATCGCCGCCTGCAGCGCCTCTTCCTCGGTCTTCTCGACGAAGACGTGGCCATCCGGTCCGTACCACGCCGGAATCTGGTGACCCCACCAAAGCTGGCGGGAAATGCACCACGGCTCTATGTTTTCCAGCCAGTTGAAATAGGTGTTCTCCCAGTTGCGCGGTACGAACCTGGTTCTTCCTTCGCGCACCGATTCCAGGGCAGGCTTCCCCAAAGTCTTGTTGTCGACGAACCACTGTTCCGTCAGCCTGGGCTCGATCGGCACGCCGCCGCGGTCGCCATGGGGAACCGTGTGCTTATGCGGCTCGACCTTGTCCAGCAGGCCCGCCTCTTCGAAGATGCGCACGATGATCTTGCGAGCCTCGAAACGGTCCTTGCCTTCCAGTTCATCCCAGGCGCCATGTAGGGCGGCGGGACGATCGAGACCTTCGAGGAAATCCTCATTGTCCTTGATGGTGATGCGCGCATCAGGCGTCAGGACGTTGACGACACGCAGGCCGCGCCGCTTGCCGACCTCGAAGTCGTTGAAGTCATGCGCCGGGGTCATCTTCACCGCGCCCGTTCCGGCCGTTGGATCCGGATATTCATCGGCGACGATCGGGATGCGGCGGCCGACGATCGGCAGGATGACGTGCTTGCCGATGATTGCCTTGTAGCGCTCGTCATCCGGATGGACCGCAACGCCGGTATCGCCGAGCATCGTCTCAGGACGGGTGGTGGCGACGACGAGATAGTCGCGCATCTCCCACTCCGTGGGCTTGCCCTCTTCGTCGAAAGCAACCGGGTGCTGGTAGGTGACGCCTGGCTCCAGGGGGTAGCGCAGATACCACAGGTTCCCGTGAACCTCGTGCTGTTCGACTTCGATGTCCGAAATCGCGGTCAGCATCTTCGGATCCCAGTTGACCAGTCGCTTGTCGCGATAGATCAGGCCTTGCCTGTAGAGCGTGACGAAGACCTCCAGAACGGCCTTCGACAGACCCTCGTCCATGGTGAAGCGCTCGCGCGACCAGTCGCAGGATGCGCCGAGACGCTTGAGCTGCTTGAATATCACACCGCCCGATTCTGCCTTCCACTCCCACACCTTTTCGATGAAGGCTTCGCGGCCCATGCTATGGCGATCCGGCTGCTGCTTTTCGGCCAGGCGACGCTCAACCACCATCTGCGTGGCGATGCCGGCATGATCCATGCCCGGCTGCCAGAGCACATCCTTGCCGCGCATGCGCTCGAACCGCACCATGATGTCCTGCAGCGTGTTGTTCAGCGCATGCCCCATGTGCAACGAACCGGTGACGTTCGGCGGGGGGATCACGATGGTGAAGGTTTCCGCGCCCGGCCTGGCGTTCGCACCGGCGCGAAAAGCGTCTGCCTCATCCCATTTTTGGGCGATCTTCGGTTCGACCGTGGCGGCATCATAGGTTTTGTAGAGCATTTTGGGGAATTTTCTTCTCTGGCATTTTTGGTGCACCAAGGCGCGCCAACTGGATGAGCACGAGTTCTTGGTACGCGATTAGGCTACGTTGACCAAGTGGATTGAACGACCCGCTCGTGGGGCGTGAAAGGCGAGGTCGCATAACACGCTCCTGCCTGAAAGGTCAGCCAGATTCGGGCTATCCTCAATCGAAGCGACGCAGCCGCCGGTCCACAATCAACGCCATCGGGAGACCTTTGGACTATATGGCCAGTTCCATCGTGCGCTTATACCGCAGCCATCCGGTCCTGTGTGAGCCGAGGAGCAATTTGGCCGCCGGTACGAGCAGCGCTGAGCCGGCTAGAAACGGGCGAAGTGACCTGAGCTCCGAAGCTTGGCTAGCAGGATGCTGGCCGTTGCGCGGTGGTCAACCCTCGCTTGCTCACGCAGCGGAGACGCATTCCAGGCAGCCAATTCCGCCACCAGAAGCGCAGTGTCTTCGTTGATCGATGCGCATCTAAGTTGTCCGTTCTTCTCCATCACGATTACCGCAGTGCCGGTGACGCCATATCCAATCGCAGCCATCCGCTGTACGCAGACATCGCCGTCGACGCGAACATCGAACAGAACCGACCCTGCGGTTTTTTCCGCAGCGTCAGCCACACGATCACAGAACGGTCGATTGAGGCCCTCGATATTGCCGAGCGACTGCTCAAACAAGGCCAATTCAACATGCTCCGCCACCATGGCGGCGAGAGTGCGCGCCGGCTGGCGCAATCGGCAAGACACCAGCGCTGATTATCCACATACCAGCCCAACTCTCCGGCCCTTTCATGGAGCACGCCTCGGCCCGAAAGCACCGTCTTGCCTGCGGCTGAGAGCAAGAACTGTTTGAGGTGCCCTCGCATCAAGGCCCACGAAAACCCTGTCGCCACCCTCTCTTGCCGGACTGTTTCGTTTTCCTCGCGTGTGCGGAGGCGATTGTATATTTGACAAACCCGTTGGCGGCTTCGACCGCATGCGGCTCCAGGATGACAATTAGACTTCGCTAATATATGCTATGCGGCATGTGGGGGAGGTGTCATGAGACAGCCACGAAGACGTATCGCGCTGGCGTGGCTTGTCTTAACTGGCAATGCGGATGCTCACGACTGGTATACCGGCAAAAAAGACCCGGTCCTGCTCTATGATTGCTGCGGCAACAAAGATTGCCATCCGATAGACCCTCGCGATGTCAGGGAGACGAAAGACGGCTATTACGTCAGCCTGCCTCGCCCTTCATATCTGAATGAGCCACAAGAGCCAGAGTGGTTTATCCCTAGGGAGCGTGTCCAAGCCTCCCCCGATGATCACTATCATCTCTGTGAGCGATTGATGACGTTCTATCGAACGATCATTCCGCATATGAAGTTCGAGGCCTACCAGAGGTTCAGATGGACGTGTTTCTTCGCGCCCAAGGGCACGAGTTCAATCGAGCAAGGCCGGTAGAGGTTCTTCACCGAGCCTGGTCCCGTTCCACCGGATGAACGCCTTGTCAAAAATATAATCGCGTCAGCGGAAGTTAAATTTTGACTGTTTCGGCTTGCCGCAAATTAGGGTCTCGGTGGCATAACTCGGGCATGACTTTCGGGGTACTGGCAGGAAGACTGATGCGCGGGCGTGGATGGATCAAGGCGTTGCGTCAGGACGATGCCCAACAGGTGCGTGCGCACATTGCCGAACTTGAGCGCAACCTCATTGCGACCACACCTCAGGGACGCCATCGACGTTTCGAAGCCGGGAACGAACTTCGCATTGCGAAATTCCGCCTGGAGCGTCTCGAGGAATGTATCGCCGGAATAGCGGAGAAATGTGGGGGTTAGATGAGATGCTCTCGAAGTTGCCGCGCGGTACGCCGGGCTGTGCGTCGGGGCTGTCACAAGGCCAGCCGTCTGACGCCGCTCGGTCGGGAGCACCCTTTCAAGCTGCGCTGGGCGGTAGACGCGCGGGCACACGAGACTGCCTGGAGACAACCCGCAAGGCGTTCCTGTTCCATAGTACCGGACGAGGGGCGACCGGCCTGCGGGCCCCGCCCGTCGCGGCCAAATCACCTCTATCGTAATTGATTGCCAAGTGACAAAATGCGTCTTTGATGGCTATTGGTTCGACGTTGCGCCCGCGCTGGCTACCGGAAAAGAATTTTCCGTCCTATGCGTATCTTCCCGGCCGGCAGCCGCATCCCGTGCGCGATCCTGCAGGACACAGCTATCACAGCGAAGCAATTCAGATTGCTGAAGAGGCGTCGCTTGACTCGGACATGTTCCTCTGGGGTATCGACCTCTTCAATCATGGCTATTACTGGGAAGCCCATGAGGCTTGGGAAGGTCTTTGGCAGGTTGCAGATCGAGGCGCTCCGCTTCGGATGCTTTTCAAGGGATTGATCCTGTTATCGGCGGCCGGTGTGAAGATCCGCGAGGGCAAGCATGCGGCGGCGCTGCGTCATGCCGGACGCGCCGCGGCGCTCCTTCGTCGGCTGATGAACGCGCCGGATCGCGCCTTCGAATGCGCGCTCGGCATGTCACTTACCGTGCTTGCCGAACAGGCCGAAGCCGCAGCAAGGATTCCGGCAGCCTTGCAGGCGACAGCGCTGGGTCAGCCTCAAGCCGTGTTTGATTTCATTCTCGGGTCACGTCCCCGCAGAATGCCGATCAGATCGCAAAAGAGAAACAATCATTCGTAGAAGACGGCGGATTCACCGTGCCGTTTTGCCGGGAATTCGACGACGAAATCGGCGTTCCGTCCTTACGCTGGGGATAACACCCTTGTTCGCTCTTTGTTCTTTTCCAAAAAAGAGCGGTATTATATAGTCTGAAACTACATCAGCCCTCAGTGAGTCAGCGCGCCAAATGACTGTGCAGCCCAGGATTCTCAATGAACCGACAATCAGCTGCCCGAGCTGCAAAACGGAGATCAAGCTCAACGAGTCGCTCGCGGCGCCGCTGATTGCCGCGACTCGCGAGGACTATGAACGGCGTTTGGAGCAGAGCAACGCGTCCATGGCGGCCCGGGAGGAAGAGCTTAAACGTGAGCGGGCCGCGATCGACGCCGCCAAAGAGGACATCGGCAACCAGGTGGCTGAGCAAATCAAGCTTGAGCGTGCCGCAATCGCTGTCGAGGAAGCCCGCAAGGCAAAATTGCTGCTTTCGGTAGATCTGGAGGACAGGGATAACAAGCTAGCCGAGCTGGAGGCGACGTTGAAGGCGCGCGACGAAAAGCTCGCCGAGGCCCAGCAGCAACAGGCGGAATTTCTCAAACAGCAGCGTGCGCTTGACGATGAAAAGCGCGAGATGGCGCTGACCATCGAAAGGAAGATCCAGGAGGGATTGGACGCCGTTCGCGTAAAGGCGAGGTCCGAAGCCGAAGACGGCCTCAAAATGAAGGTTGCGGAAAAAGAAGAACAGATCGCCGGCATGCAGCGTCAGATCGAGGAGCTGAAGCGCCGTGCGGAACAGGGTTCTCAGCAGCTGCAGGGCGAGGTCCTCGAGCTTGAGCTCGAGTCCCTCATTGCCAGCCGGTTCCCGATGGACACCATCGAACCGGTCGCCAAGGGCGAGTTCGGCGGAGATGTCCTGCACCGCGTGGTCGGACCCGCCGGCCAGCCATGCGGCGCCATTTTGTGGGAATCGAAACGCACCAAGAACTGGAGCCAGGGCTGGCTTGGGAAACTCAGAGGAGATCAACGAGCCGCGAAAGCGGATATTGCGCTGATGATCTCGGAAGCGCTGCCTCCCGGCGTGGAAACCTTCGATCTTGTGGACGGAGTTTATGTCGCCCATCCCAAGTGTGCGATCCCGATCGCCATCATGCTTCGGCAATCCCTGATCGAACTGGCGAACTCCCGCCTCGTCCAGGACGGCCAGGCCACAAAAACGGAACAGGTCTACGGCTATCTGACCGGTCCGCGCTTCCGCCACCGTGTCGAGGCGATCGTAGAGAAATTCTCGGATATGCAGGAGGACCTCGCCAAGGAACGCAAGGTCACAACACGCCTGTGGGCCAAGCGCGAGGCGCAGATCCAAGGGGTGATCGAGTCGACTGTCGGCATGTATGGTGACTTGCAGGGTATCGCCGGAAAAGTGATGCAGGAGATTGAGGGGCTGGATGTGCTGGCGCTTGAAGCCTCTTCGCCTGAAACTGAATAGGAGGCCTTCGGGTCGGCCAAGGCGATCAGGACTCCTCACAACGACTGATCCCAGCTGAGACGCGACCAGAAGACGGGACCCGAGCCCCTGCTCCGCAGCCATCGCTTCGTCACGCTTTCTCGTTCCGCCTGCGGGCTTGGTTTGGGAACGGCCGAAGGCCCCGCCTTGCGGCGGAGCCCTCGTCGAGGCGATCAGTCCCGGTTGGGGCGAGACCAGATCAGCTGCAGGCCTTCCTCGCCTTCCACCTCGATCAGGGTGGCGTAGATCGGAGCGGGGAAGCTCGGGTCGTCCAGCTTGACCGAGAGATAGTCGCGGCCCTCGTTGGAGACCTTCTGCCAAGCGGCTCCGAGATCGACGCTACCCGAGTAGACGCGGAAGTGGGGGCCTTTGTCGGAAGGGTTCTCGACGCGGATCAGCTTGGCTTTGACGTTGAGGTTGAGGGTTTTGATGGCTCCGGAAAAGCCGTTGCCGTTTGAGGTGAATGTGCCGATGGTAGCCATTTGTCGTCTCCGTGAGTTTCTCGGGCCGCGACCACCGCGACCTCGATGGCGGTCGATGGACCGGAGGCGATCGGCCCGCACCCACCGGGGTCCCCATTGCGTGTGCGCAATGGGGTGGTCCTTAGGGCCGCAACGACAGTGAAGGGCAGCCAGGGCGAGGCTTTCTTGTTCCGCGCGGAATGACGGTGCAGCCGTCAGGGGAAGAAAGTCGCGACCGGCTGTTGCGGGTTTGAGAACGAGGCGTAGCGCAGCGAAGACGGCCTTCGGTCAGACCAGCCCCATCGAGGACGCAGGTGGTGGGCCTTTCCATGAAACCGCCGGCCAGACGACGGTCGAGCTCCCATCGGCATGATCACCGCAACTTCGACTAACGTCAGGCACCATCAAGCCTGGCCGTCCCCGTCACGCGTCATTGTAGAACGACGGACAGCTCGGAAAGAGCCGCACCCGCCTCCTGATATCGGTCGAACGATGACGGGCCGCGAGGCGAGTCCCAGGAGCCCGATAATCTGCTGTTCAAGCAGGAGCGGCCGCATAGCGGACATCGATAGGCATCTTTGGGCTGGACGCCGGCACCAGCCGGCTGATCAGGGTTCGGCCTCGGGTTACCGCCCGAACGGGGCCAGCCGCAAGGCGGGGCTCACCCTGATGTGCTCTGCCGAGCGAACGACGCTTGCCAAACTGGACCATCACACGCCGCACATCCTTCATTTGGCAAAAGGTCGAGCTGGCCCTAGCCGGCCACGTCAAGATGTCGACCTAGTTGAGGCAATCCCGCCGAGTTATGCGCTTCTCTATGGTCTCGCGGCTCGGCTTATCCGCATGGAAATCCCGGTCGACGGTGCCGGGGGTAAAGCGGGAATCGATGCCCGATGCTTGCCCTCAGCGACGTTGGGGAGATTTCGCGCAAAGGGCAGCACATTCGGCGAGGCAACCAGCGAAGATGGTCGTAGACAACGACCGCTTCCCAGCAAGTATCGGCGAATATATGGCAAAAATAACCGTGTGCCGCCATCAGGACGAAGGGGTCGATTGCACTCCCGCGCCCAAACTGATGACGCGAAAGCGGATCGGGGAGGGCTCGGCGCTCTCCCCTTGCAACAGCGGAGCGCGTAACATCAGGCCGCACTCGCCATTTCTTCCGCCTGGGGCTGGAATTCGTGGAGATAATTGACCGCGCGTTGTGCGTGGGCGGCCGCCTGAAAGATCGCCCGCTTGTCGCTGCCCAGCAGGCTGGCCCAGCCCTGAATGTAGGCGGCATGATCGGGCCTCGGCTCCAGCTCAGGGACGATGTCGAGGTCTGCGCAGAGCATCGCGGCACCAAGCTCGACGAGCAATTCTTCGCGCGCCCGATCCGTGCGATCCTTGTGGTAGCGGCTGAGGTCCCTGTTCAGCCGCTGAGGAGCCGATGTCCAATGCAGGGTCTCATGCGCTCTCGTGGCGACAAATGAAGCCATGTCACGGAAAAATTCCGGTGACGGCAACTGCACATGGTCGGAAGAGGGACAATAATAGGCCTTGTCTCCGCCATACCGCACAACCGCTCCGGTGTTGTCGAAAAAACGGTCGGCATGCTCGATGCGCTGGATAGGATCGGCGGCAGGCTCTGGTGCCGCATGATAGTGCGGCGGCAGACCTTCAATCTGGTCGGCGCAAAACACCGTGTAGGCCTTGAGGAACGGAATACCTCGCTCGACTTCTTCGCCATGCGCGTCGGTTTCGGTCCTAGTGAAGCGGCTGGCGTAAACAACCATGGAGCCAGTCTCGCCCTTGCGAACATGACCCCCGAGCTCCGCACTCTGCTTGAACGTCATCCAGACCGGAGAGACAAAGCCCCTCGCGACCGCCTCCGACCACAAAAGCAGTGTATTGATCCCTTGATACGGCAGGCCGTTGTGACGGAGCGGCCGTGTGATGCGACCGGTCGTATTCGCAACGCTCCACGGTTTGACCCAGGGACGCACGCCCTTCTGCAGATCCGCGACGATACGATCGGTGATTTTCGCGTAGATGTCGACGCGGGGCTTGTTGTTGTTCCTGTCCATTTCAAACCTCCATTCGAGGCCGCGCCGATCGCGGCCGTCACGAGGTCCGCACGCGCAGGACCGCAGGTCCGCGAACCCGCGCAGGATCGATGAGGAAGCTAAGAACCATCGCTTGCGGGCCGCAACGTCAGTGGAGGACGGCGCAGCCGTTTCGCGGGACGAGGACCGGAGCAGGACCATCATTCGTGACGGCCGCGATTGGCGCGGTCTTAATCACTTGCCGTGTCCATCTTTGAGCCGGGTGCCTTTGGCACAGCAAAGAGGCCGGCTCCCGAACGGACACCAGCCTCAGTATGAGAAGATCGGGCGGAGCCGATGCTCCGCCCGATGGCAGTTAGCCAAGGGCCGCCATCTGGAGATCGGCTGCCTGCCGGTTGACGGTCTGGCCGGGGTTCTCGGTCTGGCGTTCGTAGGGCTTCCAGCTCTCGCCGACGATGTGCTCGTAGGCGGCAACGGCGCCCTCGGCGGCCATGCGCAGGGCATGCGCCTGAAGGCCCATTTCGGCGGCGAATTCGCGCTTGCGTTGGGCCTTGCTGTCGAAGCCGACCGGACCATCAACGTCCTCGTCGCGGGTGTCATTGGCGAGCTTGGCCGTGGCATCCTTCGCCTCGGTGACGGCCTTCGAGTAGAACTGGCCTGCTCCAAAGGCGGAGCCGACATGGGACCCGACGATTCTTTGCAGGTGGATCTGCATGGCCTTTTCGGAAAGGCCCTCGGAGAGCGTATCGGCGCTTTCGATCAGACTGCGCTCATGGAATTCACGGATGCCGTCACTGTCGAGGATGGAGAGGCCGAAGCTTTCGGAAATGAGGGTGGCCTGGTGGCCATCCGGGCAGCAGAGCCGGACCATTTCGAGGGTTGTGCCCTTGCGGAGCTGGACGACGCGGGCCTTGGCCTTGGTGGAGCGGGTTGAACTGGACATTGAGCTTTCCTTTCTAGCGATGCCCTTCAGGTGTTCCGGCCCTTGCCGGTCTTTCCTGCGGGTGCGGTCAAAAGGAACCGGCGGAAGCTGGACGCTTCAGGGTCCGGAGCCTGCCAGGCGAGCGAGGTTGGCTTGCGGACAAGCGGGGTCAGTTCTTCACTGGCCCTGCGCGGGGCGCGGGCCAGCCTTGCCGAGATCGGCGGGATCCGGCCGCCCCGCGGCGCGATAGCGGCCTTGAAGCGGACAGCCGCCGGTTCAGACCGCAGCAAACCCGCCGGGAAGACCGGCAAGGAATGAATTCGGACATCGGCATGCGCGAGGAAATGCAGTGTTCATTCCCGCCGCCAATCCGCCTGCCCGCCAGGCTGCGCGAGGGACGTCAGCGTTTGAACTTCGGCTCCTGCCGGTATAGATGAGCTGCGCCGGTCCGCCGCTGCGGATCAACTCTTTGGCCTGCTCCCATGTCGGGCTGATAGCGTAGCGTGTTCAACTCCGAAACGAGGGCAGCAATGACCGATCAGAATGACGACTACGTCTATGACGACACGACAGGGGAATGGCGACCAGCATCGGAGATGGCTGCCATTGCAGCTTCTGCCGGGAAAATTGAAGTGCGCGATGCCGCCGGCAATGTGCTCGCCGACGGCGACTCCGTCGTCCTCGTCAAGGACCTCAAGGTCAAGGGTGCCGGCCAGGCCCTGAAGCAGGGGACCGTGATCAAGTCGATCCGGCTCACCGACGACCCCGAAGAAATCGATTGCCGGCATGATGCGATCAAGGGGCTGGTGTTGCGAACGGAGTTCGTCCGCAAGCGCTGAGCAGACACCAGTATTAGGTACGCAGCAGGTCCTGCGGGATCCTGTCACGCAGTGCTGCGATTGCAGCGTCCTGCCTGGCCAGTTTGCGTGAGAGCGCATCGATTTCGTGCTGCCTTTCCTGTGTGATCGCGGCAAGGTTCGATCGATACCGTTCCAGAAAGGTCCTGGCATCAGCAGGGTTTCGGCGTCGGTGGCCAATACGCTGGAGCTTGAGCTGCGGAATAATCGCCGTCATCCGCCTCATGATCTGCCGGTCGATCATTTCGAGCTGGCGCTGTGTCTGGCGCCGAGCCTCCTCCATGCGAAAGAGCTGTGCGCGGCGATCGGGGACAGACATTATGTGTCCCTCCCCTGTCAATCCATGAAGCTCGAGGGCCCGCCATAGACACGGTGGCGCGCAACATCGATGACGAATCCAAAGCGGCCGACATGGTATTCGTCGGTCGCAACGAGAAAGCGACGTTCCTCCGTGCCCGGTCCGCGCCTGCCGCCAGGGGTCGCGATAACCTCGGTGAAACCGGCCTGGTGCCCGGAACGGATCGCCGACACCACGACCCAGGCATCGGTATGCTTCTCGAAAAATGCCCGCTCGTCCTTTTTCGCGGATTGGCCGGGTTCGAGCACCCTGCCGTGGATCGCCTCCCAGGCATCCGGGTACCAGTCGCGTATCGACTTTTCCGCACAAGCCCTCTCGAAGTCCGTGAAGAGTTGGGGGAAGGCTTGGGCGACGGCCGCCCAATGGCAGTCCTCTTCATACCAGCCATCATTGGCACGGAGCATCTGATGGACTTTGCGATTTCGCTCCGCCGACAGATGGAACCCGCCATCGCCTGCCGTTGAGTGAGCCACGACGCCCTCGGCATAGACGGTCGCTCCCTGCGACGTTCCCCATGGCGTGTGGGCTCGGGAGTGGATCTCGCGACGTCCGAGAGCCGCGCGCTGCCGCTGGTGAAGGGCGTTCTCCTTGACATGCGCGCGAAACGCCGCCTTGTCGGCAAGCTCTCCGGCATGGCCGTAGAAATCGCTGCGCGTCCATTCGGCCATGTGCCGGCGGATACGCCAGCCCGTGACAAGATAGTGCCGGCCATCGCGGGCCGGAGCCATGGCGAAGGCGTGCTCACCGACAAGGGCAACGCAAAGCCCATCGGCGCTTCGGCCAAAAGTAACTTCCGGAGAACCGGGGGGTTCGACGACATGGGTTTCAGAAGTTCGCGCAGTCATGCTGCCGTCCTCCCTTCTACGGTGTCCGCCGCTACGGTGTCGGCCACGACCTGCTGAAACACGGCGTTCGGATAGCCGTGGCGGGTCAGCCATTCCTCGGCGGCCGCGCGATTGGCGGCAAGATGGACAAGCTCGGCATCGTCGCCGGCGCGGTCGAGCACCAGGACGGAGCCGATTGCGGGCCGCTGCTTGACCGAAAACTCCAGGTCGCTGTTCACCGAAAACGTCTGGTGGACGCGCAGCACAATGGTTCCCTGACTGCCATAGTCGCCCTTGTGCAGGGTGATCGAGGCGGGCAGCATCGTACTGCCGATGCGGGCCTCGACCTGTTTGCGGATAAGGCGGCCGCCACCGTTGCGATTTTCCCAGGCTGCGAGCTTCTTGCGATGCCGCTCTGGCGGGCGTGGGGATCCGTCGGAATAAGTCACGATGGATGCGAGTGGAACAAGGTCATAGATCAATTGGGCGGACATAGTTTTCTCCGTGGTGCTCATGGTGGAAACAGAACCGCCGCCGGTGATGTGCCGGCGGCGGAATGATCGTTCGAAGGGAAAGGTAAGGCGCAGCCGCCTACTCGGCGGCCACCTTGTAAGGCTCGATTTGTTCGTCCGTGAGGTCCTCGTCCTGCGCAGCGGGGTCCTCGCCAACGTCGTCATGCGCGGGCTCGACAACCGCATCGCCGTCGAGCTCGTCCTGGTCCTCCGGCGTGCCGTCGTCAGGCTGTTCCCTGGCCTCGTTGTTCTTCAGCCAGGAGGTCAGCTTTTCCGGAGTGGGCGCAAACAGCGCCGACGGGTGGACGAAGCGGCCTTCCTTGAAATGCTCGACAAGGGCCGCACGGGTATCCTTGACCTTCTGACGGGGCAGGACGGATGTATCCGCGCAGGCGCTTTCCAATGCCTGCCGCGACAGGCATGACAGGAAATCCTCCGTCCCCATGTTGGCCAGGAAGCTGTCGGCGGCGATGACGTCGCCGGCGACACGGGCGACCACGCCGCTGTCCGAGCGATTTTCCCTGCAGGACAGAACGTCGATCAGCAAGGAACGCACGGCAATGCGCAGCGTGTCCATGTCGAACGCGAGCTTGCCCTCCTGGTCGAACAGGCGCGCGGCATGTTCGCCGAGGCCTGCCGCCCCGTAATAGGAGATGTCGCGGGCGCCAGATGCCAATGTCACATTCTGGCCGGCGAAGGCGAGAACGAGCAGCGCCATCAGCGTGTCGTCCTCGATCGGTGCGCGCGACAGCGCCTCGTGCAGTGCGTCGGTACGAAGGTCGCCGATCATCTCCATGCCTTTGCGCGTCACGTCCGGACGCGGCTTTGCCTTAACGACCATATCATCGCCATCGGCCTCGACATCAGCGCCATTCTTGTCCTTGGACTTTTTGACCGCCGGCATACGATACGCGACCGACTGCACCTTGCCGTCGCGGTCGAGATACATGGCGGTGTGATCGGATTTCGACGGCTTACCGTACAGACGCTCGGCCTTGGCCGGCAGCTTCGGCTCGCCCCACTGACCGGCTTCCACGATCACGCCACGCTTGGGCACAGCGTTTGCCATCCACTCCTGCTGGGCGCCAAGAAAGGCCTCGACATCCGTCGTGTAGCGGCTGTCCTCGTCGGCCGGAGCGAACAGGTCCTCGACCCAGGCAATGCCGTAGGCCTGGGCGAGATCGTCACCGAAGCTGGCGTCGCGCGCGTACATGCGGCGCTTCGTCAGGCCCTGCGCCACGCTCCACCACGACACCTGGGGATCGGCCTTGGAGGGCTTGTGCTTCTTCCAGACCTCCTTCTGTTCATCAAGCGAAGCCGAGGCGATGGTGCGCAACTGCTGCTCGTTGGGCATGTCGCCCTTGGCCATCTGCTCCAACATGGCCGGCAGAACGTTGGCCAGCAGGCGCAGCTTCCTGATCTGGCGGACGGGCAGCGCCAAAGCGACGGCGATCGCTTCCTCGGTCCAGCCGAGCGCGACCAGCCGCTCAATGGCGCGCCATTGGTCGACGGGATTGAGCTGCTCGTGAGCGAGCGTTTCCGCCAGCGAGCGCATGGCGCCGCCATCCTCGGCCCTCTCGATCACCAGCACGGCGATCTCTTCGAGACCGGCCGCGATCGCCTGCTTCACCCGACGATGGCCGGCATCGATGACGTAGCCATTGCCGCCATCGGTCTCCAGCGCGACGACAGGCGGCTGCACGATGCCGACGGCACGGATCGTAGCCAGCAGCAGCGCGTCGGCCTGCGGACTCGACTTCGAGCGTCGCGCCTTGTCAGGGTTATCCTTCAGCGCGCGCGGGTCGACAAATTTCAGTTCCATGGGGATGCTCCTTCAAGGGTTTTGCGGACACCGCTGATCGCTGCGTCCTTCCTCGTCTTCTTCCTGAAGACATCCCCCGGCCCGCGGAGCGGGCGGGCCGGTGCACCTGCGGCCGAGCATCCCTGCCCGGCTGGCCGAGCGGGGCTAACAGCCCTGCGCAGGACGACGCGGCCGGGATCGCGAGCGGCGCGGTTGAGCGCCAGCGTCAGCGGCCCGCCCGATCTGCGAGCGGGTTTAATTCCTCCTAAGTTTTCCTTTCCTCAACCCCTGCGACGTAGACCGGGGCATGGCGATAAGCGGAACGGTTCTCTGCCTTGGCGCGGCGGCTCCGTGGCGAAAGCTCACAGGGTTTTTGTTCTACGTTGGTTTTTCTGAAGAGAAACCCGGGTGCTAGCGAGGGAACCCGGCATTGTCCCATTTCGGGACCAAAGTGCTGGCATTGCGCTTGCTTCGGTCGTGGTGCCGGTTGGGTCCCGGTCCTGATCGGGTACTTTGATCAGGTGTAGGCTCGCCGGGCTTGAGGTGGTTGGGGTTTCTTCGCCCGGCGAGTTCCGCCACGCTAAGAACAAAGGCCGGCGCCCTCGCTGGAGCTGATCCGAATGGCGCCGGCTCCGGGCGGGATTGGGATCCGCCGCGCCTTGACATAGCTGAGTCGTTACGTCGCGTCAGGTGGTGGCGGTCACTTTGGTTTTCCGCTTCGCGGGTGCCTTCTTGGCTGGTGCGACGGGTTCAGCCTTGCGCCCAAGCCCGATGGACTTCGCCAGTTGCGAGCGCTGAGCGGCGTAATTCGGAGCCGTCATCGGATAATCGCGCGGCAAGCCCCACTTCTCGCGATAGGCGTCCGGCGTCAGACCGAAGTCCGTGCTAAGGTGCCGCTTCAGGGATTTGAACTTCTTGCCGTCTTCGAGGCAGATAATGAAGTCTGGCGTCACCGACTTCTTTGGGTTGACCGCGGGAGTTTGCGGCTCAACGATAGGTGCGATCGGCATACCAAGCGCGGACAGAGACTTGTGCACGGATGCGATTAGTTCAGGCAGGCCGGTAGCCGGTACAGGGTTCTTACTTACGTAGGCGGACACAATCTCCGCAGTAAGCTCGGCTAGTTCGGCGGCGCGGCGGTCGGATTCTTCTGTCAATGCGTCGGTCCTTTTGTCTGATTTGTCCCATCTCTATTTGAGCAATGTCCAGTACGCAACCGGGCCTGATCTATTCTAAGCCAATGATGGCGACCGGCTTTGCGCCGCTGGGCAAGAGCGACGCCAAAATTGATGCGTTCTTTTTGGCCCCGGCTCGGCTGTAGACCAAAAAACAGGCGGCCCGTCAGCCAGTGACGGCCCGCTTATATGCCGATTAGCTCAAATAACGGAACGCCCAACGGACAAGTACGGAACCAAGGCGGTTACGTCAGACCTTTGCTTGCGTGGTGCAAGGCTTTAGTCTTGCCGTCTTATGGTGAAGAACGGAATTTGATTGGCACGACATAGGGCGACCCCGCAACGGATCAATAGCAAACTGAACTTAGGCGGCTATGGTGTGAACGCGGAAGTCGGGTCAGATCCGCTTGAAGTCCTTAAGCCCCAGGCGTATCCGCTGGCTTTCCGCGAAGGCAAGGGCGACCGATTCCAGGTCGAATGATCGGGTAAGTTCTTCGCCGTTCCCAACAACACGGACGAACCACTCGCCCATGGCCTCGACTATCTCAACGGACGTGTGGTTTGCGCCGCCTTTGGTGTCTTCCATCGCAACGCCTCGTGTCTGGATGGGGACAAGACGAAACAATATGACTGCTCGATCTTTCAAGCGCTAAAAGGCCGGCGCCTGCTTTTGCGGGGGGCTCTGGCAGGCGCCAGCCGGACGGTCCAATCAGGTCCGCCGCGATGATCCAGTTAGCTGATTCTTGACGTTACGTCATGTGGTCTGGCTGGCCGGAGCCGAGCATGACAGAAACGCGGCATCCAACATGTTAAGCAGTTCGGCGCGCCTCCTGCATCGCCTGCACCCGAGCCACCTCGAACCTTTGCCGCCGGTCAATGCCTGAGACAATGAGCGGCAGCCTTTATCGAGCCTGCTATGCGGCTGCACGCGAATTCTGGCCATCAATCGAAGACGCAAGATCGGTTTCGATGTCCGCAAGCTGCCGGCGCTTGTCAGCCAGTTCACCAGAGAACCCGAACTCGCCGCCCTGACGCGAGCGATAGGAGGTGAGCCTGAGCTCGGCATCCTCAAGACGCTGGCGGTATTGTACCTGCTCGCCCTCGAAGCCGGCCAAGGCATGCTCGAGGCGAGAAATCGCACCAAGTGGCGTGGTCGTGACAGGGAGCTCGATTTCATAATCGGCGCCGGTGCGCATCAGCATCGTGGCATAGCGGTAGCCGTCCTTGCCGAAGCGCTCGCCGCAATATTCGAAATCGAAGCCGCCGATGGAGGCGATGGTGGTTTTCCCATTCTGCTGAAGCTGCACGAGAGTCAGGATTTCCTTCATCAGTGCACGACCGGCGCGTTTGCGCTCCGTGGACGCCTCGCCCCCGACCACCATGCTGAACCCATCGCCGGTCGTCGGCACGAGGCGCTCGATATCCTTGCCCACCTCGCCGATGCGCCGGGTCGCGTATTCGATATCGCGCTCGGCATCGCGGATCTGCCGCCGAACGGCGTGCTCATCATCAATGTGGGCCGCGCGAAGGCGCTCCAGGCGGGCAATGTCTGCCTCCAGACCTGCCTTTTGCATCAGACGTGGATCGCCCGAGGCGATCGCCTTGGCCATAGCAAACTGGTTGGCCTGCCCCTCACCCATATCCTCCAACCGCCGAATGGACGCGTCTCCGGAGAGGGCGGCCGCGATGAACCGGGCCTTGCGCTCGTTGTTCTGCCACATCTGGGCGTCCATCGATCCTTCCGTGGCGTAGGCGAAGATATCGATGACATCGTGCTGGTTGCCCTGCCGCAGGATACGACCTTCGCGCTGCTCGATCTGGGACGGAAGCCACGGCACATCGAGATGATGCAACGCCTTGAGGCGGAGCTGCGCGTTGACGCCGGTGCCCATCGTGTCGGAAGAGCCGACCAGGAACCGGATTTTTCCAGCGCGCACATCACCGAACAGGCGCTGCTTGGCCTCCGACTTCTTGAAATCCTGCATGAACGCAATTTCCGATGCCGGAACGCCCCTGCGGACCAACTCGTCCCTGATCCAGCGATAGGCCGAAAAGCCTCTGGTTTTCTCGACGCTGATCGTGCCGAGATCGGAAAAAATCATCTGCGCTGCGCCAGGAAGTTCGAACGGCTTGCCGTCGGCGCGGACATAGCTGCTTTGCGCTGTTTCTTGCCAGATACGGAAGGCATTGCCGATCAGTTCGTTGAGCTTGTTGTCCGGCTCATTGTCATTGTCGGGATCAACCAGGCGCAGGTCGATAGCAGCGTGCCGGCCATCGGTGATAACCGACAGCAGGATGTCGTCACCAGCTTCTGCCGGACGGTCGCGTTCCTCGATGGCCTTGATGCGGGCGTCGAGCACCATCTGGTAGCGCTTGAAGGCGGCGGACGGTTTGGCGGTGATGATCTGACGTGCGCCGGTCGAAAGCGCCGGCACCTTCACATAGTCGCGAAGGTCTTGCGGCATCACCACATCCGCGAAGGAGCGGAACATCGCGATCAGCTCCGGCACGTTGACGAAGGTGGCGAAGCGCGTCACCGGCTTGTATTTGCCGGATGGCTGCAATTCGAGTTCAGTCGTGACGTCGCCAAAGGTCGAAGCCCAGGCGTCGAACTCGTGCAGGCCACGCTGGAGCAGCGCCTGGTAACCGAGATAGCGCTGCACCGAGAACATCTCGCCAAGCGTGTTGGTGATCGGCGTGCCGGACGCCAGCACGAGCGCCCGGCCCGGGTTCTTCGTCTCCACGAACCGGGATTTGACATAAAGGTCCCAGGCCCGCTGCGAGCCGTTCGGATCGACGCCCTTGAGCGTCGACATGTTGGTGGCGAAGCTGAGCTTCCTGAACTCCTGGGCTTCATCGACGATGATCTGGTCGACGCCGATCTCGGAGATGGTGAGCAGGTCGTCCTTGCGGGTCGCCAGCGCCTCCAGCCGTTCCTTGAGCCCCTCCTTCAGCCGCTCGAGACGCTTGCGCGAGACGCGGTCGTCGCTCTCGACCTTGGTCAGCAGCGTCTCGTAGAGTTCCAGTTCGTCGTGGATCATCTGTTGCTCGAATGCCGACGGCACGCCGATGAAGCGGAAGGCGCTGTGGGTGATGATGATCGCATCCCAGGTCGCCGTCGCCGCCCGCGACAGGAAGCGATGTCGCTTGTCCTTGGCAAAATTCGTCTCGTCGGCCACCAGGATTCGCGCGGTCGGATAGAGCGCCAGAAATTCGCGGGCCATCTGTGCAAGGCAATGGCCGGGAACGACCAACATGGCCTTGGCGATCAGGCCAAGCCGGCGCTGCTCCATGACGCCCGCGGCAATCGTCATGGTCTTGCCGGCGCCGACGGCATGGGCGAGGTAGGTCGAGCCAGCCGAGACGATGCGCCAGATGCCGCGCTTCTGGTGCCCATAAAGAGAAAAGGCGCCGGAGGCGCCTGGAAGTTGCAGGTGTTCCCCGTTGAATCTTCGGGGGGCGATGTTGTTGAAGCGGTCATTATAGACCCGCGCCAGCCGATCCGTCCGGTCGGGATCGGACCAGATCCAGTTCTGGAAAGCGGTCTTGATCTTCTGCAGCTTTTCCTTGGCGGCTTCCGTATCCACGACATTGAGCACGCGCTTTTCAGCATGGCCCTCCTTCACCGTATCGAAGATCTGCGGCACCCGGCTATTCAGCGCGTCGGCTATGAGCTCGCCGGCATGACGGCGATCGGTGCCCCATTCGGACGTGCCCGCCGCCATCCACCCCAATTGCCGTGCTTCTACCGTCCACGAGGCCAGCTCCGGCATATGATGGATCCTGATCTCGGCGCCCATCGTCTCCTTGACGAAGGCGGCAACATCGGCGGCGGGTATCCATGGTGCGCCAAGACGGGCGGTAATGTCGGAAGGGCGAAGATCGGCCGGCTGAACCTCGACCAGGGCACGGACATTGCGCTCGAAGACGGGGTCGAGGGCGGCGGCGCCTTTTGCGGGGTTGAGCTTGTCGCGGACCTGGCCGGAGAGATAAGCGTCGGCCGTTTGCCAGGAACCGGTCTCGGGATCGCGGTAGACGGCGTCGCCAAGTTCGGTGATGACTGCTTCAACATCGGCGTGCAGCAGCTCGGCGATGTGATCGATATCAACATGGCCGCGTTCGTTGAGCACGACGGCAAGCGCATCGGCAGCATTTGTGATGATCGGTGCCGCGGGCGGCGCGATGACGCGCTCGGTGAAAATCGCACCCGGCCGGGCGGTATTGGTCTCAAGATCGTAGTCTTCGATGGAAGCCACCAGCCAGCAATCGGGATCGTCGAGGAAGGGCTGGAGGTTAGGCCGGCGATGCACTTCGCGGACCTCGCCGGTCTCGGTGTCCTCGCTGGTGGAAACGACGGTCGTGTTGATGGGGCCGAAGGCGCGCACAAAATTCGACCAGGCGATGCGCAGCTTGACTTGGGCCGGCTTCCAGGGCCGATCGAACTCCTGCGCCTTCAGGACTTCACGCACGGCATCACGGATGGGGATCAATTTGCGGATGATACGCGCGTGCTTTTCGGGCACGCCTTTGCTCGCCCGGCCGTTGCGCACGGTGATGGTGACGGCAGCACCGTCGATCATCTGCGCCAGGGCGGCATTTTTCGCGACGAAGAAACTGCCCTCGCGCACGCCGTCGCCTTGTGGCAGAGCATCGACGGCATCGTCGCTGTCCTCGGCGTCATGATCAATCTCGTCCGGCTCGCCGTTGTAAATGGCTTCCGGAAGGAGGGAGATCGCTGCGGTGAGCGCCCGCTCCAGATCGACGCCGGGATGGGGCAGACAGGAATAGGCCTCGCCGTAAGGCCCCGAGATCGAGGCATGTGTGCCGAGCACGAAATCCGGGTGGCGCGCGAACCATCGGTTTACGCGGATCGCGCCCTCATCTGCAGTTGCTCCCCGGACCTCCTCGGTGTCGAGCCATGACAGGTCGCCCTCTGGCTCGCCGATCTTGCGCTTGCGGAAAAACAGGATGTCGACCACGACATCCGTCCCGGCGTCGGCCCGGAAACTGCCCTCGGGCAGGCGGATGGCGGCAATCAGGTCGGCGGTCTTCGCAATGTGCTCGCGCGCGGTGCTGTCGGCCTTATCAAAAGTGCCGCAGCTGGTGACGAAGGCGGCGAATGCCCCCGGCTTCAACAGGTCGACGGAGCGCGCGATAAAATAGTCATGCAGCCGCAATGCCATCGACCGATACGCCCGATCGGAGCGCACGGTTCGATCCGAAAACGGCGGATTGCCGATGGCGAGGTCGAAGCTCGCCGGCAGGTCGGTGCGGGCGAAATCGCCGGCTATGATCCGCGCTTGCGGCTGCAACAGCCGCGCGATGCGCGCGGTGACGGGATCGAGTTCGATCCCGGTGACATGGGAAACATCGCGCAGGGACTGCGGCATCAGCGCCGGAAACAGGCCGGTTCCGACGCCTGGTTCAAGAACCCGGCCGCCGCGCCATCCGAGACGCTGGAGGCCTGACCAGATCGCCCGGATGATGAACTCAGGCGTAAAGTGGGCATATTGGGTGCAGCGCGCGAGCGAGGCATAGTCGATCTCGCCGACGGCATCTTCCAGGTCCGAGCCGATGTCGTCCCAGCCCCTACGGAATCCGAGCTCGCCGGGACGGCGGAAGACACCATTGGCAAGGTCGGACGCGCCAAATCCCGTGAACCGGATCAGCCGCTCCTGCTCCTCACGCGTGGCAGGACGATCGTCGGCCTCGATCTCGGCGGCGAGCCGGATCGAGGCGATGTTGTCGCGGGCCCGATCCTTCCAGCCACGGGCCAGCCCACGATCGCCGGCAAGATGAAAGTTCAGTCCATGAACCCGTCGAGGCTTCGACGTCGGTTGCCTGGCTGCAACCGCCGGTGTGACCGGCGAAGGCGCGGAGGAATCGGGATCATCTTCATCGCCCGGCCGGAAGTCAGCCGCGAAGGCCGTGACGCCAAGGCCAAGTCCGGGCGAAATGGCCGTGCTGCCGAACAGGTCGATGGTAAAGGGGTCGTCATGAGCCATGGAAATCTCCTTGGATCTGAGGGCGAGCACGATCAGGCGGACGGCGTTGACGTCCGCGTGAAAGGGCTGGCAGGTTTGCTGGGGTTAGCGGGCGATCAGCGAGAGCGAGACTTCGGTCTCGGTGAGCTGCACGTTGAGATGCGTGCAGCGGAGGTTGCGATCGAACAGCGGGATCAATTGCTCGGCGTCGATGAATTCGACGCCGTCGTGACCGCCGAAATGGCGCTGCTTGTAGTGAAACCAGTCGGGGTTGCCGATCGGGTGGCACTCTTCGGAATAGAGGACGAGCGGGCGCTCGCCGTCTGCGAGTTTTCCGTTCGATATGATGCAGACTCCTTGGTCTCCGACCAGCCACAGGCCGGGGATCTCGCCCTGCCGGCCGCCATAACAGAGCACCGTACGCTTGCCGTGATGCTCCGGCAGCCAGCGGTCCCCGGCATAGCCACCGTACTCGTCGTGGGTGGCGCTCCAGATATGCTCCAGCCGCTCTCCGCGCGTCATCGCCTTCACCGGCCAGGACTCGCGCTCGACGATGGCATCGCGCATTTCGGCAGGCGATCGTGCGACATTCAGGTCGCAATAGGCATGATAGTAATGCGTTCTGCCGTCGATGCGCAGCGTGTAGAAGACGCTGGTAATGCTATCGGTAAGGAACTCGCGCAGCGCGAACATCTCGCCTCGCATCCAGAGCGGTGGCAGGATCTCCAGCATGTAGTCGTGCTCGCCGCAGGCTACTCCAAACCACTCCCCGCTATAAAGAGATCCGGCATCGACGTGATCTCGTTCCGGGCGCTGCGCATGGCGATCGAACATGCGAAACATCTGCCGGCGGTCGGCGATGCCCTGGTAGACTTTGCGATTGGGAACACAGGGGTTCATTTGCGGGCTCCTTCAGCCTCGTCGGGCCTGAGCGCGCAGCACCCCCGTGGATGCCCATCATCTTCAGCCCTTCATGACCCCTCCCCTGCGGCCCCTCTCCGTCAGGGCGGGTCAAGGGCCGGCGCAGCCGGGCGAAGCTTCACCCTTGCACGCGACCGGCGGGCATGCGGCAGCCGGGTTTCCTTTTCTTTTCTCCCTTTCCTTGTGGCCCTCCCCAATTTGGCGGTGCGAACCGGCTGTCATGGCAACGTGCGCACCTTTTCGAGCGGACATGACTACGGCCGGCGATCTTCAATTCTGCGCTGCGGTTGAGTGATCGGCGCCATCAGGCGGATGCCGCGTCCTGCAGCATCGCGTTCCAGTCTTCGGCGCGCGGCTTCAGCCGCTCAAAGTCACAGGCGAGCTCGCCGGCAATCTCACGCAGTCTCGACACGAATGCCTCACCCTGGGGGTTGGCGTCGGTGGCCGCTACAAGCCGCGTGTTCGGCCTTCCTCCCAACAGGCGAAGAGCCGTGTCCGTCGCCGGCGACCAGCCGCCGCCGGTGCTTGCATAGAGCGTATCGCGCCGGATCCGTTCGATCGCGGCCAGGCTCATGGCGTCGATGGCCGCTTCGCTGACGCAGATGCGGGTGGCTGTCGCGGACCCCAACCGGAACAACACCTTGCCGCCCCCGGCGGCAAAGCCACGCCATTGCGGTCCGCGCTCCTCCCAGCCGGTGACGAGACCGGCCGCGTCGCTGTGGACGGCCCACATGCTGCCGCGCGGGCCTTCCCTCAGAACGTTCTGAGCGATCGCAGTCGCAATGACCTGTTCGGGAATGTGCCGCTCATCGCGCAGATAGCGCCAAGTCGCCGACCCGCGCCACGGCTTGCGTCGGGCCGCCCATCGCTTCGGAACCGACTGGTCGGGCTCGGTCTCCCGAGACTGTCGTTTCCATTCCGGCTCGCTCGGCACGAACCCCGCAAGCGAGGCTACCTGCAAGAGGGCTTCCAGGAAATCGCCGCCATCCAGATGCTGCACCAGCGAATAGACATCGCCCTTTCGATCCGACAACGGGTCGAACCATCCCTTGCCGTCATGGATGACGATGATGATATCGTCGCCACGACGGTATTTGACCGCTTTGCGAGTGCTTTCCTTGAGGTCGACCGTGAAGCCGCCGGTCTCCAGCACCGCCGCACAGCCGACCCGGCCGCGCAGCGCTTCAAGATCCGTCTTTTCCATTTTTCTCTCCCGGCAGCCTTCCGGCCGGCCTTTCTTCAAGTCTATTTCTTCCACACAATTGGCGGAACACTCCGCGACAACCGCGAAGAGCAAAGGGCGCAAGGGCGCGGCTTTCGCCGCGGCGCAGCCTCCCTTGCGGCCTGCCGCTCGCAAGCGGCACGCCGTGGCATAGAGGCCGGTTCAATGAACCGGCCGGCCTCCTGTGTATGGACAGTATTCGGCGATCGCGTCGACTTCGTCGCCGTCGAGGTCGTCGGCAGGAAGAACGCCGTATTCGTTGTCATCGACCTTGAACAGGATGACCGGCCTCATCAGGGTGCGAGCGAGGTTCCAGGCGTGGCTCTGAGAGAGGCTGAGTTCGTGCGACATTTGTTTGGCTCCTTGGTCGCGGAGACCATTCCCCGCTCGACAGGCGCCCGTCGGGTCCAGCCGGGACCGCGATCATCGCGATGGCGAAGCCGTGAGCGACGGCACGCTTGCGTAGTCCGACCCCGCAGTGGGTTGATCGGCAAGGTCCGGGCTGGAACAAGGGAGTTAAGCCGAAAAAGCGGGAAAAGGGCTTTGCACAGGAGCCAAGTCACTCGGCACGAAACCTCGCGGATTCATGCTTGCGGCACTTGCGGCTGACTTATGCTGGCTTCATCAAGGCCTAGGCGAAAAAACCGTCCTTCCTGTACCGACGATGCCGCCACGATAGTGGCGTCCGCACAAAGAACCCGATCCGGGCAACACCATCCTAACTCGCACCAGTCGCCGGCCATCTGGTCGATGGTCATGTCGAGCAAAGAACTGAGGTCTTTCAATTTGGACTAATTCCCGCAGCCCCGACCGTCAGACCGGTCTTGTCGCGGGCGCCGTATCCACATCTGACAAGCGGAGCGTGTCGCCCCCTGTTCGCCCTCACCCGGCGAACAATTCCTTGTAACCGGTCGTCACCATCCAGTTCGCCCGATCGAGATGGCTTCGTACGATTTTCCGGGCGCGCTCCGGCTCTTGCACCGGATCGATGCCGAGGATGACCTGCGCCATCTCCTCATAGCTTGCCTCATCGGCACCTGCATCCAGGAGCCTCAGGTAGGTCGTGAAGTGCTGACGGTCGTAGGTGGTCAGGCTGTCAGACCAGGGCACTTCTTCTTTAAGACCTGGTTTAACGTCTGGATATTTCATCATGATTTCGGGCTCCGGAAGTAAGTGATCGAGAGCGATTGTTTCTTTTCGACAGCCTAACCAAGCGGATGGGAAACATCGTAGCTAACACAACATCGCGATCATGACCCGCAAGCGCCCGCTCGAGGCGATATGCGCATCTTCTGAGCGGTTCAACCCAGGTTAGGGATAAATTGCAAAAAGCTCAAGACCGTCCTCGGTGCCGACGAGCATCGCGATAGTCCTGCAGGGCTGTATTTGCTTTCGGTGGCGACCGCCACCATGAAGCGACGCTTCGCCGACTGTGTTTCACGCCGCCTGGAGAGTTTCATGACAGAAGAAGCCGAAAAAAAATCGACACCCTCATCGAGCTCACCGCCGATGTCGTCTCAGCCTATGTCTCCAACAATCCGATCCCGGTGGGGGATCTCCCTGCCCTCATCGGCCAAGTGCACGCGGCCCTGAAAGGGACGGCCGGAGGTGTCTCTGCAGAAGTGCCGGTTGCCCTTACGCCTGCAGTCCCGATCAGGAAGTCAGTGACACCGGACTACATCATCTCCCTTGAGGACGGGAAGAAATTCAGATCGCTAAAGCGCCATCTGTCGACCCACTATGGGCTAACGCCGGACGCATATCGGGCCAAATGGGGCCTGCCGGCGGATTATCCCATGGTCGCGCCGAACTACGCCGCGGCGCGCTCGGCAATGGCCAAGACGATGGGGCTCGGCCGCAAACCGAAAGAGCCGGAAACGACGCCGCCGGCGAAGCGCACCCGCAAGAAGGTCGCAGCTTGATTTCAGCGTTCGAGGTTCGTTCTGGAGCGCGCGCGCGGAGGGCCGCTATCGTCGCTTGATAGCGGTGCGACCAATCGAGGCCGGTGCGGGTGAGCAAGCGGATGTCGCTGCCGTCGATCCGCGCGTGCATCCTGCATCATGCGGCGGGCTGGCTCGTGGAAAAGCACGTCATTGGTGACGACGGTGGGCACGTGCATCGCCGTCGCAAGATTTGCCAGCTCGTGAAGCCTGAGCCGGTCGTTCGGACGCCTGCGCAAGGTGAGCGCCAGACAGGCGCGATCACCGAAGATCTCGCGCAGCCGCCGCAAACAAACGGCACAAAGATCATCGGCTTCGTCCGGCACCAGGACAGCAATCAGTCCTTCGCCATAGGCGACGACATCATGCCATTCCAGATGACACTTCGCCTTGCCGGCCCTGCCCTTGCCGAGCGACAGCAGGCGGCAGAGCCGCGAATAGGCCGGTCGATCGGTTGGATAGGCCAGGATCGACATGCCCTCGGCGAGATCGAGACGGCAGCCGACGATCAGCCAGACGCCTGTCGTTTTCGCCGCTTCATGCGCGCGCACGATGCCGGCAAGCGAATTGCGGTCGGCGACGGCGAGTGCTTCGATGCCAAGCAATGCCGCCTGCGCAAACAGCTCCTCGCAGGATGATACTCCACGCAGGAACGAGAAATGCGAGGTCACCTGCAACTCGGCATATCGGGTGGCGCCTGTCATCCGAAGATCCCGTGCATGAGCCATTTATGCGATCCGGTCGCGGCGTCTTCGCCGTCGCGTGCGCGGTAGACCCAGTAGCGTTCGCCGTTCTCGCCTCGACCTGGAAATAGTCCCTCACCGCCGCGAGCTCGGTGTCGCGCTTCCACCATTCCCCGAAAACCCGCTCCGGACCGTCCGCACGCTTCACGCGTCGGCGAACGCCGCGCCAAGTGAAAGTCACGGGTGGATGGTCGGGAAGAAGTGCGACCGTCTCGATCGGCTCGGGTCGTGGCAACAGCCGCGTTGGGCGCGGCCAATGTCCGGGCCAGCCCTCGCCGGTATCGGGCGCCATTGGGGCGATGAGTTGAACCGACCGTTCGGGAACGTCGCTCTGCACCGGGGCGAAGCGATAGAGCCGGTCCCCACCGACACGGTTGGCGAGGATGTCGGTCACATCCGACACATGGGGTTCGGGCGCCTCGGCGAGCGAGGAAATCATCTGCTTGGCCCGCAGCGGCTCGGCAACGGTCGCGGCAAGCCGCATCAGCTCGATGCCGAACCCTGGATCGATAGTTTCGATTTTTATCTGCGAGAAGCCGGGTCAACCGCTTTGTGTCACGCACCGGCATTGCTGTCCCGACACGGATCGCCTCGATGCGATTGTCGACGCGGAAGAACAGAAGATCGAGCCGGCGTGCGCCAAGCCCTCGCGTCTCGAGTGAGGCGCACAGTTCAGCGACCAGCTTGCCGGTATAGCGCGCAATTGTTTCTGCCGCGCCGATCGGCTCGGCAAAATTGCGGCGCACTTCGACGATTTCCTGCGGCCGGATCGGCTCGATCGGTTCGCTCATCCGTCCAAAAGCCTGGTCGAGACGACGGCCGGGTTCCGGTCCAAAACGCAAGGCGAGCGACGCGCGCGGCCTGCCGCCAAGATCAGCGATTGTCTCGAAGGATCCCGATGGCGCCGGAGCTTCCGGCGGCAAGCTGAAGCCGCCGCAAGGCCGTCATCGAAAGCCGGGCAATCTCGGCAACGACAGGGCCAAAACCGCCACGAAGGCGTTCTTTCGAAACAGGCGAGAACTGATTTTTCGTCGCCGGCTTCGACATAGATCACCCTTCCCGGAGGCAGGCCGGCCTGTTCGATCGCAGGCGCGAAAAGATCTGGTCGCGATCGACAGGGTACTGCCGGGAGGGGGATTGGTCTATGGCGGTCTGCACGAGGTTACCACTCCGAACGGCAAAACCGTGCGGGCGCGCGCGTTTCCGCCTTCGAGACGCGCAATGCGGTCTCGAAGCTCGGAAATGGCAGTAGGGGGCGCCGATACACTCATCTGACCCTTGAAACCCAGAAAGCCCGTGATATGTTCTACATTTGTTCTCGTCTTGGCTGGAGTCAACCGGATGATGTCGTGCCCCTGCGGAAGGAGGCATTCGATGCTCGGGCCTTTGCCGTGCCAGATCAGTCGCCGAAGCAATTGAAGCGAATGGCAATGAAATCCCGCACCGCGTCGCTTGGGCTTCCGTTACATTGGCTACAATGCGGCTAGAAGCTTCATAGCCACCTCTGGGGATGTGACTAAGGACCCCTGTTCTTATAGTCGCAGTGGCCGGATTCGAACTTTATCCGGAGTCCGAGTGTCCAATGAGTTAGATTGAGCTTCCAGAGGATGGTTAGAGATCCAACGCCTTGGCTAGCATCGGCTCAAGAACTAGATCAGGCCGACCTCCCTTTTGGCGAAGCTCCATAGCTTTGATGATCTTCGTGCCTTCGTGGCTGTGCTTCCAGTCCCGAGATGCTTCGGCCGCGACGACGAGGTAGTCGGTCCGGCCGCAGACGGTCTCCTTCCAATCACCACCGCGTTCGAAAATTATCCCGGCGATTACCTTTCGAGGACCGATTACGAATTTTCCCGTAAGGACGAACATCCGGTTCGGAATCACGAACTGGCTTGCATCCTCCAAGGCGCCGTCAATGACACCTACGTTGCCGAAGGTAGCCAGCCCCGTGTCTGTCGCGCTGTCGCCGACAAGACGCGAAATCCACCCGCATATGTCTTCAGCCTCCTCGGCGGTTATGCGACCGTCTGCGATGGACCTTCTGGCGGTATCTCCGAGAGATGCCACGCGGCTATCCTTCAGCAGAACCACACTCGAATCCAACCTGGTCAGCAGTTTTTCGACCTCTGTCGGTGTGATGGAGTTGTCGCAGGCGATGCCGGCACAGAACCCGTAGAACTCGTTGACTTCGTCCTTGTCATTGGCGACCGCAAACTCCCGCGAGCGTATGCCGATTATTGTTTCAAGGACGGCGTAGACCTCCTCCGGCGCGTCACCCCATATGTCCAGATCGCGGATGAGTTCGGCAGCATCATCGTCGTGAAGAAGGGACAGGAACTGTTCAGCTTCGGCCCTGAGGGGCGGCATCTCCGCTCGCTCGACCCGCTCGCTGGCCATCACGCCCTTCAAGAATCCGAGCCAGTACCCCAACGCCTTGCGGTGATTTGCCTGCGCATGGATTCTCCCGAGCGCGGGCCCCTCGTGTCCGAGTGTACCACTCCCTTTCCGGAACAATTCAACCATTGTCGCCCCCCTCGACTGTATAGATTTCTATTGTGTATCCTGCGCATGTGAGCACAAGGTGGCGCCTGGCGCTTCGACGAGCCACCCCTTCAAGAACCAGCGTCGGCATGGCGACCAAAAGTGCTGAGGCAAGAGACCGCCATTCCAAAAAGGAAACATTCATCATGGATACCCATGCCGTTATTGCGTCCCTGCCAGTCGCCGGGGCCGACCGGGGTGTGCTTATTGAGACCGCAAATGCCGCGTTCGAAAGGGTTATTGAGCGGATCGAGCCGGCCAACGAGGAGCTAGAGCACATCCTGTTTAATCCGGTTCATATCCTGCGGCTTTGAAGTAGTTGGCACATTCGGCTGGCGTGAAGAGGTCGAGGACCGCGCCGACCGCGTCCCA
>NZ_JAMYOT010000031.1:0-58390 GCF_040320005.1 Mesorhizobium sp. M0816
AAGTTCGAAACCAGCCGACAGACCATCATGCGAGTCAGAGACGACAGTTCACGTTCCGTTCGACCTTAGCGTATGATTTCGAGCAGCTCTTGTTCTGACCCCAAGCACGGCCGCAAAAACGCCTGGAGACGCCTTGATGAAGACCGCCCCTGCCATGATGTCGCGCGGCATGCCGCAGCGCCAGCCGACGTCACGCCGTGCGCGACGTGCTCGTGTGCGCCTGGCCTGTCGCGATAGCGACAAACCGGCGCTTGACCGCGGCAAACAACGCCGGCGGCAGCGGCCCGCAATAGCCGCTCTCGGTCTCCAGCGGCCGGATGTCGGGCCCCGGCCAGGCGAACCGGTTGCTTTCCGTCAAAACGATCCACGAGCGCTCACCGTCAAGCCGCAAGCGCAGCTTGACCGCAGCCGGGATCTCGATGGCATCATCGGGATCGGACGGCGGCGTATGGGTGATCGGCAGGACCCGGACGACCGGCGAGCCGTCCTCCTGCATGGCGACCAGTGCAAGCACCAGGCAGGGCCGGTCCTTGTCGCCTTCCTCGCGCCCCTCGCGGTGTTGCCAATGCCAGAGATAAGAATAACGGAAGACGTGGCCGACCTTGATTTCAGCCGGCAGCATTTTTTGCCGTC
This sequence comes from Mesorhizobium sp. M0816, assembly GCF_040320005.1. Taxonomy (NCBI): domain Bacteria; kingdom Pseudomonadati; phylum Pseudomonadota; class Alphaproteobacteria; order Hyphomicrobiales; family Phyllobacteriaceae; genus Mesorhizobium; species Mesorhizobium sp. M0816. The sequence continues at coordinate 634 of NZ_JAMYOT010000031.1, forward strand.
AGGCTCTTTGTCCCGGAGGGTTTTGACCCAGAGAGCTCGTCGTTGAGATGGTCAAGACCCGGCTCCATTTCAGAGGCTTCGACCGCAGCGATTTCGTCCGCGCTGAGCTCCGCTGTCAATTCGACCCGCCGATCGCGCTTCGACAGCCGGACGAAATCTTCGTAGGCCAGCAGCACGGTGCGCGGGCGGCCGTTCTTGGTGATGATGACCGGGTCGCGGACGGCGGCATCCTGATAGGCGCCAAAATTTTTCGAGACGGCGGCGGCGGTGACGGTGGTGGTCATCGGCGAGACTCCTTTGTTCCGGAAGGTACGGGCTTTCCGGGCTTTCCGCAAGTATTGGGCGCTAACCAGATGGAAACGAGCCAGTGACAGGACAGCTTGCCAAAACCAGGAATGCTGAAACCGTCGCGAGGCAGGCCGAAGCCCTCGACGCGCTCGATTCCGTGCTGCCGTTCGACCGCCGCGATTTTCTGGCCGGGCTTTTGACCGACGACGACGTCGCCACCCTGCGCCATCTGGCCAAGGAAGGCATCGGCGCTAACTCGCTCCGCGCGCTGGCCTCCGACCTCGGTTATCTTGAGGCCTGGTCTTTTGCCGCCACCGGACAGCCGCTGCCCTGGCCGGCGCCGGAGGCGCTGTTGATCAAATTCGTCGCGCACCACCTGTGGGATTTTGCGAAACGCGAAACCGATCCGGCGCACGGCATGCCGGCCGACGTCGCGGCGACGTTGAAATCCCAAGGGCTTTTGCGCAGCGACGGACCGCACGCGCCCACCACCGTGCGCCGGCGGCTGTCGAGCTGGTCGACGCTGACCAAGTGGCGCGGGCTTGTCGGAAAATTCAACGCGCCGGGGCTGCAGAGCGCGATCAAGCTGGCGGTCCGCGCCAGCGCCCGCCCGCGCGGCCGCAAGAGCAAAAAGGCGGTGACCGCCGACATTCTGACCGCCCTGCTGAAAGCCTGCGCCGGCGACCGACTGGTCGACCTCCGCGACCGCGCCCTTCTCATCACCGCCTTCGCGTCGGGCGGTCGCCGCCGCAGCGAGGTTTCTGACCTCCGCGTCGAACAACTGGTCGAGGAAGATCCGGTGCCGGCCGATCCGAAGAATCCCGACGGCGAAAAGTTGCCATGCCTGTCGATCCGGCTCGGCCGCACCAAGACGACACAGGCTGATGGCGACGCTTTCGTGCTGCTGGTTGGCCGGCCGGTGACGGTGCTGCGAGCGTGGCTGGAGCGTGCCGAAATATCGGAGGGCGCGGTATTCCGCGGTATCGATCGCTGGGGCAATCTCGAAAAGCGCGCCCTGACGCCGCAGGCCGTCAATCTGATTCTGAAGCGCCGCATAGCCGAGGCCGGCCTCGATCCGGCAGCGTTCTCCGCGCACGGCCTGCGCTCCGGCTATCTCACCGAAACCGCGCGCCGCGGCATTCCGTTGCCCGAAGCCATGCAGCAGTCGCAGCATCGCTCGGTGCAACAGGCATCGAACTACTACAACGACGCAGAACGGACGCTCGGGCGGGCGGCGCGGATAATCGTCTGAGTCGCAGATCGATCCGTCGCATCACAACTTGCGGCGTCAGCTCCAGGACAACTGGTTCCGAGGCGGCCGCGCTTGCCGCCAGCCTGCGCGGCGACGGCGAACGGGGCCAAAGTTCTCCCGCCATTCCCTCTGCGCCGGGCTTGCCTCGTCGGTCGACGTCGATGAGCGCTATGTGCAAAAGCAGTTCGGCCACGCCTCGGCCGAGATGAAGCGGAAATATCAGCGCCGACGTGACCGGTTCCGCGTCAATCTCACCAATGCCTCGGGGTAATAGCCGACAGAAAGCCCCTCACGCGCCAAACAGCCGCCGGTCCCAGTAGACGGGCTGGTGCAGACTTGTCTGGATCCTTGAAAACTCCGGATGCGCCGGATTGATCAGCACATTGCAATCGAGACGCGCCACGACACTCGGCACCAGCAGGATGACGCTGCGCCGTTCTAAACACCAGGTTTCGCCAAATCCCTTGCTCACGGTCGCCGGCATCGTGTCCCAGCCTGGCAGCGACGGCTGGGAAAAGACCTCGTAGCTCAGTCCGCGCGGGATCGTGATTTCGATGTAGTGCTGGTTGGGCGGCAGTCGGCCGCTGCCGTGCACCAGCTTTTCCAACAGGGCCGTCGAATAGTGCTCGCTGGTGTAGATGGTAGGGCTCCCGGGCGTGTTCCATCGCCCTGGCGCGATTGTCGAGCCGGTCGCGTCGAAGATCGGGTAGGTGCCGGCCGGATCGCCGATACGAAAGGACGATAGCGTGCGATCAAGAGTCTGCGCCTCACGCAGCACTGCCGTACTTCAGACCTGCGAGAATATCGACCACCATTTCGGCGCCGAACTCGCTCAGGATAACGACGTCGATTGGTCGCTTGTCCTCAATCATCGGGTGCGGCCGGAACAAGAAATCGCGCGCTTCCTCTTCGTTCTGCCAGACATCGACAGCAAGGCCCCAGACGCGCGCCACGCGGGCCAATCGTGTGCCCTCGTCCGACGAGAGGCGATGTACCGTCTTGCGCCGCTCGTAAGTCGCCTTGGGGATCAGCCGGTATTTGAACTGAGCATCGCCAGGTGCCAGAAGATGCGCAACGCGCTCAAGTGCCCCAATGGGAAGTCCATTCTCGATCCGGGAGATCAGCCCGAAAGGCGACCGCGCTGCCACCTCTTTAACGGGCAACCCCAAGACGTCGGCGACATTTCCGAACGCTAGCATTTCGCTCTCCATTCCATTTGAGGCAAAATATAGCCTCACTTGATGCGCCATGCAAGCCTCGCATCAGCGCGAACCGATCAGCCAACGGTTACCCTGTCATCTTTGCTGTCTCGCCGTTCGCTCGCAATGCGGCCATCAGCATCGGCCCGACCGAAAACTGCCCTGCCCTCGCCTTCTCGGTGAGCGCCCGCAGATAGCCGCCGGCTGAATCGATGTGCTGTGCCCGGTGCAGAATGCACGCAATCACCACTGCGGCGATCTCCTGACCCATGACATGGCAGGCATCCTCATACGCCGACGGCGAAACGCCCAGGTATCCGCGCACCTGGGCGGCGGTTATCAGGAAATCGCGCCAGTTGCCGATGCCGTCGACGGCGTACTCCGCGATTTCGGGGCAGGCCTTCAGCACTAGCCCCAGCGGATAGATTTTCGGGGACTCTGCGGTCCTCGTCCTTGGCTCGGCCGCCGACCCGCTTTTCTCCAAAGCCGGTTCAAATTCAAAAATAGAGTCGGTATTTGAATTAGATTGCTGCCGCTCGTTTTGAGAGTCATTGCCGCTCGGATTCGTGGATTTCATATGAATGTCCAGCAGGTTATCCACTTCGTCACGCAACGCGGTCAGATCGGCCACGATAGGTTCGAGGTCGGCAATGCAAGCTCGGCGCGGAATTCCCTCCACAACGCCGCGGAAACGCTTCCACAGGCCTCCCCAGTCGCCCGGCACATCTTCCTCAACGGCCGCCTCGATCAGCTTGTGGATGTCACGGCGGTGCAAGGTGATCCGCTCGCGCATAAGCCTGAGCGCTCTGTTATCGGCGCGAACATGCTCAGCCGCAGCCTTGAACTCGTTAGCACGAGCCAGCAGCGGCGCCAGGGAGAAGCCAAATGCTTCCTCAATCTCCCCTCCCGTGCCCTTCCGCGCATAACGCTTGCCGTTCGGGCTGTCCCGACGGATGACTAGACCGCAATCCACCAGTTCCGCCAGGTTCCTCCGCAAGGTGGAATCGGGCATGCCGTGCGCCCTGAGGGACAGCTGTGCGTTCGAGGGAAACACGATGAGGCCGTTTTCCTCGCTCAGCTCACTGTCAGGATAGAATGACAGCAACGCATTCAGGACGGCCAGGGCGCGATCGCCGATGCCGACGATGCTTTTGCCCTCGCAGAGGTTGCGATAGATCTGCCACTTGTCGACGACCCTGCCTTTGGGGATCTCACGTGACTCGTTTTGCGCTGCCAGCATGGCAAGCGACATCGGCCGCCGCCCAAAGGGCGTCGTTGCAATACCCGTCTCCATTTCTTCCTTCGCCTTCTAATCAGGCAAAAGAAATCCGCTCGCCGAAAATCGACGCTACAACTCTTGACAGTGATTCGCGGAAATGAGATTCTCGAAGTGCGATCTACGAGAAGGGCTTCCGCGACGGCGACGTTCGGGGGCCTTTTTCTTTTGCGGTTTCAGTTCTCCTGTTTCGACTGCCAATCGGCATAGAGGTCATCTAGCCGTTCGGTAATGTATGCGGCAAAGAGCGGCCCGTTGACCGCGCCAATGGCGATCGTGGCGGTTTTTCCGTTGGTTTTCAGCGAGACGCGAATCGATTTGTCATCGGGGGCCCAGGATTTGAGAGCACCGTTGCTTTTGGGCGTCTTCTCAGGTTTGGTTGTCAGGACATCGACCACTGCTTGAAAGCGTTGATCGCTCGAGAGCGCCTTGGTTTCTGGTTCCGACAGCGATGCCAGCACGTTATTGACGTTTGCCTTCGGCAGCAGGTCGGCGAGTTCCATCCACCGCCTACGGCCGATCTCAGGCGCAGCGCCTATGGCTTCGATCAATTCGATTGGCACCTGCCGCACAACCGAGACCATTTTCGACAGAGCAGCCTTATCAATCCCGAGGGCCGCCATGATGGTCTCTCGGGAGAACGAGCGGTCTTCCAGGCGAACTGCAAACAATGCTCTCTCTATGTATGAAAGATTAGTCCGGGCGTTGTTCTCCTGCCCCTGGCTGACGACGAGTTGGTCGTCGGAAAGTTCCCGGACGACCGCGCGGACGTTGATACCTAATACCTTGACAGCCGCCAGTCTCCGATGGCCATAGGCGACCTGATACCGTCCCCGGGCGTCTGGATGAGGGCGCACAAGGATCGGCACCTGTTGTCCGTAGTCCTTGATTTGCTCGCTAAGCTGGGCAAGCTTGACGACATCGATGCCAATGCGATCGCTGACGAAAGAGGAGTCAACGAGGGCTGGATCGATCTCAATGATCGTTTGCCCTTCGGCTAGCTGCTTCTCGATATCTTGGGCGCGTTCGAACTTCTGCGTAATGTTGCCGAGGGTCTTAGTGATCCCCCCAATGGGGGTGTTGCGCACAGCAGGAGGGACGAAGCCTGCGATCGGTCTCGCAGCCGTCATCGGCGATGAAGTTTCAGTGGCTGGGTTATCAACCGAAACCTCAATGAGATTCTTGCGGGCCATTATTTCCTCCCCCAAGTCGCCTTCAGCAGGCCCTCGATTTCCGAATTGACCTGATTCAAGGAGTCCATAGCGCGGTCGTACGTTCCCCTCGTGAATTGCGACCGCTCGACTTCATAGAGGGTCTGCTTTGTCACGCCTGCGTCGGATATCGCCGTCGATTTGAGCATGGGGCTGTGAAGCATCCGATTCCCAAAGATGGCGCGCATGAATCCAGTCATCTGGCTCTGCGGGCCGTCATTCGGCTCGAAACGTGTCACGAGATAGCGCATCCAGTCGTAGCTGGTGCGTCCCCCTGCCCTTTCCACGACAGCCATTAACTCGCTGGTCATCGCCAGAAATTGGCTCATCGACATCACATCGAGCATCTGTGGGTGAACGGTAATGAGAACCGACGTCGCGGCACAAAGCGCCGACATCGTCAAAAAGCCCAGTTGCGGGGGGCAGTCGATAATGACCACATCGTACAGGCTTTCAATATCGGTCAGGACTTCGCCGATCCGGGCAAAGAACATCGATTCTGCCGATCCAGTCATAATCGCTTTTGGGGTCTCATGCTCGAATTCCATCAATTCGAGGTTGCCCGGCACAATGTGCAAATTCGGCGTGTATGTCGCCCGGACGATCTCCGAGAGCGGTCGCGGTTCGTCGTATCGTATAGCGCCAAAGAGGGTCTCGCCTTCGCCAACATCGAGTTCAGGCTGATGACCGAACAATGCCGATAGCGACGCTTGTGGATCGAGATCAATCGCAAGCACCTTATAACCCCGAAGTGCCAGATACTGGGCAAGGTGCGCGGACGTGGTTGTTTTTGCGGAACCACCTTTGAAATTCATGACCGCAATCACCTGAAGTTTCTCTCCAGGACGGCGGTTCGGGACGTATTTTGGCGACCCGTTCTTTTCGTCCAGAGTCTGCCGAATCCGCCCCATGTCGTCCGGCGTGTACATGCGCCGACCGTTAGCCAGCGGCTCTGGCCCGTAGCCTTCGGATGCGACTTGCCTGAGATATCCTTCTCCGATGCCGATGTAATAGGAGGCCTCGGCCGGGCTGAAATTACGAATCGCCTTCTGAGAATTCGGAGGAAAAATCTTCTGCTGGTGCAACTGCAACTGACGTGACAGTTCGAGCGAATCTGCCGACAACATGGACGGCAGGTGCTCCTGTTCACCGATTTGAATGGAAGTCTGTAACATCCTTGGCCCTCGAACTACGCTATTAACGCTAAGATGCGATAAACTGCGCAGTTACAATAAGACCCGATTCGTTACGAATTTACAAACGCTTAACCCTGATGCCGTTTCGAGCTTAGTTGTCCGCGGACAACTCTCAGACCGAGCAGTGGTTGTCCGCGGACAACCAAATGGCAAGTCACGTCAACGATGAAGGTCGATTGCTGTGACAGTGCCGAAGTCTCCCGCCGCCGTCCCGATAACCGCTTCTTCTTACGCTGCTTCCTGCCCGGCGGCCGGCTGCCGCGCTGTGAGATACTCAGCAGCGGCCTGCGCCTTCGCAGCGGCCGTGATGATTGCCCTCTTGTCATTCTTCAGGACGGCGAGCCAGCTCGCCAGATAGGCGGCTGTGTTGTCGCGTGGATCATGCGCCACGCCCAGGTCGGCACACAGGAACGATGCCGCGAGCTCCGCAACAAGCTCCTCCACGGCGTAGCCTTCACTGCCGAACCTGCCCGTCAGATCGCGGTCCAGGCGATGTTTTGCGCCGGACCAATGCGAAACTTCGTGTAGCAAAGTTGAGTAAAGGTGCACCTCGCTGTCGAAACGCCCGCGGTCAGGCATGAGGATGTCGTTGATGCTGGGCCGGTAGCAAGCTTTGGCGCCACCGTAGCTGACGCCGGCGCCGGTTTTCTGGACGAAGCTTTCGACGGTCTCGATGTGCGGAACCGGATTGTCCGGCAGTTCCTCGGCCGGGCTGAAGAACCGATCTGGCATGTTCTCGATCTGCTCGACATTGAACACCGTGTAGCCCTTCAGGTAGGGAATTGCGCGGCTCTCGTCGTCGTCGTGATCCTTCGGAGTGAACGTGCCGTATTTGACGACGAGGGTGCCTTTTTCGCCCTTGCGGACCTGACCGCCGAAGTCCCGGGCCTGCCGGTAGGTCATCCAGGTGTTTTCCTCATAGCCGAACGTCTGGCCTGCGACCCACAGCATGATGACGTTGATGCCGCGGTAGGCCTCGCCGGTCGCGCGGCGCGGGATTGTCGCGCTGCGGCGGGTATTGCCGCGCCAGGGACGGATCCACGGCTTTGTGCCGGCCTCAAGCTGCTCAACAATGGTGTCCGTGATGCGCTGGTAGGTGTCCTTGATGCTCTGCATGGCCGTCTCCATCCGTTGGCTGACGGCAAAGACCGGAGATAGCCGAAACGAGCCCATGCACCCCGTAGGGGCCGCAACGGAGAGGAGGACCGAGTCAGCGGTTGCATGGGGGAGGGGCTATCGTAGCTTGTCCGTCAAATCACCCAACGGATGGAGACGGCCGGCCGCGTCGAGCGCGCCGGCCGGTCAACTACGGTCGCTGAGCAGCTTGCCGCCTGCGGACGCTGTCACCGTTCGCGGTCATCGCTATCGCGCTCACGCGCTCGCTGCTCCGCGATATCCGTCTCGATGGCCTTCAGCGCGGCAGGCGGCGTGTCTTGCCGGGTCACTTCGGCCCTTTCGGCCTGCACGGGCGCCTCGATGGCCTGTGGCTCATGGCCAAGGCGGGAAAAGTCGGATCGGGCGGTGAAGGTGATTTCCGCTTCATCATCGGGCAGTCGCTCCGGGAGGTCTGCGCGATCGACGGCGATGATCCGTTCGTCCGAGACGATGCTGGCGACACGTTCGTCGTGCCCGAGCACCTGGCCGGTCACTTCTTCGCCTGGGCGGGCGGTGCGAACGTTGTGTTCAAACGGTACCTCGCCGCGCACCTCGAGGTCCGACAACGCGGTGCGAAGGGCTTCGCGGCGATTCGGGTCTACCGCGTCCTCGAGCACATGTTTCATGGCAGCGATTGACGGGTCGTTCGTGGTTTCGATCGACGCCTCGATCATGCGCGGCTTGGTGATGACGGTAAAATCGACCTCATGGCCGTAGTGACGGCCAAGCTCGGCAATGAACGCCTCCTGGGTGCGTCCGTTGCCCTCGCGAAAGGGATGTACATAATTGAGCTCGGCCATGACCTGGCCCGCACGCTCGGCGAACTGCTCTGGCGTCGAGCCGCGCAAAACGTCGGGATCACGGATAGGCTTCAACGCCTCGTCGAGCCCCATGTCGATGCGCGAGCCGTGCAGGAACGCAGTGCCGCCTTTGGAGAGGCCACCGATCGGCTCCACACGCTGCCCGTCCACGATCGGGCTTTCGTTGCGGGTGTGCCCGGCCCATTCGTAGACGTCCTGAAAGATATGGCTGTGGATGGCCTTTAGATGCGCCTTATCGAACTGGCCGGTCGGGCCGTCGCCTTCGGCAATTTCCGCCATGCGGAAAGCCGTGGCGCGGTATTCTTCGATGCGCAGTTCGGAATGGGTCTCGATGCCGAACCTGTTGCGCAGCACGTCGACACGATCGGGATTATCCGAGGTGTTCGGATAGAAATAAGAACCTTTGGCAGGGCTGTCGGACATTCGGCGGGATCAACAAAAAACCGCCTGCGCAGGGCAGGCGGCCTTTCGCCTTTGATAGCTGGTGTTTCGATTACGCCCGTTTCGCCGGACGCACGACGCGCAGGCGATACTCTTCACGGGTGATGTCGCCGGCGACATAGGCCGCCGTCGCTTCCTCCAGCACCGGATCGTGGGTGTAGCCCTGCCGGATATTGGCCGCGCGAGCCTGATCCGTCGCCTTGCGACGCCGGGCAACGGCCTCCGGCGAGCGGTCGGGACGGGTCGAATGAATGTTCATCACCAGATCTCCAATAGCGATAAAAACTAGCAGAAAGCCCGCTGAAAATCGAGCGGTTTTGCGGCATTCATCGACCTGTGAAGGGATGCGCCCGGCTCAGGGCCGGGCGCTTCGTCTCGATCAATCGCGGGGTTCCCATTCGATGATCGCCTGCAGCGTGGGATCGTCCTGGCCGGGATAGCGGCCGAGATTGGCGTTGAAGCCGAGACGTTTGATCGACAGCGTGTAGTAGGGCTTTTTCGCCTCGCTGGTCTTCTTCCAGATGCCGCCGACCTCGATGTCATAGCCGCGGGGAGACTTGGCATAGACGCGGTGCGTCGGGGCTTTGTCGTTGCTCGAGTTGAATGGGACAACGTGGATGTCCAGGTCGCGATCGATGGTGGAGATAAGGCCGTTGCCCTTGGCGGCGTCCAGGTCGTCGGTGTCGAACTGGATGAAGTTGGTGGTGGTCATGTCAGTCACTCCTCTTTGGTGGTTGCAATGATCGTTCACGGGCGCGGCGGAAAGCGGTGCGCACCGCAGGCCGAAGCACAGCGGAGGAAGCCGGAGGCCGGAAAAATTTGCTGCGCGAGGAAGCCGCAGGCGGGGAAATTTTTGCGGAGTCCGGATTTGCGCAAACCGCGTCGACGTGCGAACGAGCGTCAAAAGCAACTGCCATGGAGGGGCGAGGGATGAACATCATTGGCTATCTGCCTCCGGATCGGTGACGGCTTGAAGCGGCAAGACGTGACCCTATTCTATTCACAATCTGCGCCGTTTCAACGGGCTCCTGTCATTTCACGCAAGACTCGAGAAGCAAATTGCTTCACCGCTTCTGCCAATTCATAGCGCCGATTTGGATATATACGACAGGTTCAATGCGCTGGAGGCTTTTTAGCGCGCCGGTAGAGATGCGGACTTTCGATCTCGGCCGACCAGAGCCCAAGCCTTCGGTCTCGGGCGCTCTTCTCGGCCTCGCCATACTCGATCAGGTTGATCGGATGGGAAGACGGCAGATATCGAAGCATCGACTCGGCAAGCCCGGCGCGGACCATCGCCAGCCCGACATCGGTTTCCTTGTAGAAGCAGTGCCCCACCAGACGGCGATACTGATCGCGGTCGATGATCCGGCAGCTGACGTGGTTCCCGTCGATCATTCGCCGAAGAAAGGCTCGGCCTTCAATGCCACATTGCCAGACCTTGCCATTGCGAAGGCCTGTCTGGCGGAGCTCGCAAGCGTCGATCGCCGCGATCCGGATACGCTGCTGGCGCACGCTGATCGTGTCTCCGTCGATCACCCGGACAGTGCCGGACCGGCTGGCTGGATCGGCCGCGGCTGCGCCGATGCCGATGCAAACTATCGCGACCGCAGCCGCCAATGCCGCTCGGAACCTCAATTAAACACCTCCGTCATGTTGCGCGCCATGAGCCCGAACACTGACCGGGCAAGATGAAGCTCGCCGGCGGCCGCGCGCTCTGTCATGGCCCGCAAATAGCCGCCCGGCGAGGTGACTTCTTGGCGGTCGAACTTCTGCAGCGTCACCGCGACCGCCATGGCCGCCTGCAGCTCGCCCATTTGGTCGACCGCGCGGCGGCGCGCATCGTCGGAAATTCCAGCAATTCGGCACATTTGGGGCACGATTCGCGCCAGTTCGGCCCACGTACGGGGCAGGGCAAAGCCGTAGGTGTCTAGCGCCGGTATCGCCCGCACCAAGTCCTGCAAGGCCACAAGTGCCTGTGGTGGGTGCTTCGGTTGGTTGACTTGGCGCGAGCCGCCCCCCAGGCTTGCTTCATAAGCCCATTGGCTGGCAGAGCCAGCCTCTAGCAAACTGAGTTGTTCGGCGTGAGCCGAACGCCGATTCTCGTTACTGTTCACAATAGGATCAGAGCTTGTAATCTGTTTGTGCATGTCGTTTTCGGCATTCGCGCATGCCGAATTTTCTGTCACCAACGCGGATTCCGAACGGCGGCAGAGCTGCAGGGCTCGTTCGATGAGCCACTCGAACAACGCCGTAGTGCGGCGCAAAACTGCGCTCGACGCCTTTGCGGCAATACCGACAACCGCAACGACCCGCTCGAGTCGCGCCTCAAGCCTTGATCGGGCGCGCTCTGAGAGTCCGGTGGCGGTTGCCAAAGCGTATCGGAGATTGCGCAGCGCCCCACGATAGCGGCGCATCGCAGCGCTTGCGGCTGCTTTCTCGGCTTTCGCCTGCCGTACCAGCCCATCGAGCTCGCGGTAACGAACAATCAGAATGCGCATATCGATGCCGCAACCGTCGACAATCACACCGTCGGCGTTGCGGTGCGGATAGCGCTTGTAATTGCCGCTGTCCTGCATGGTGACGAGCCCGGCGTCGAAGAGGTTCGACAGCATGCGACTGACCCGTCCGACCGAGCGATTGATCTCGAAGGCGAGCTGCTGGTTGGACTTGAAGATGATCGGCCGCCCGTCCTTGTCAAAGGCCTCAGGCGACGCCGTGTTGACCAACGTGACCAGAAGATGGCTTTCGCTCGCGTTAATCAAGCCCGTGCAGGGCAGGTTGTGCGCGAGCACGGCAAGCTGCCCGCGTGTCACCGATCCCATCTCGGCTGACTCTGACAGTCGCCGGTATTCGGTGCGTTGTGGCGTCACTCTGCGACCGATCGGCCGCTTCAGTGGCACAGCTTCTCCCATTCTTGTCTCCTTTTTGGTGGAGACCAGGCAAAGCAATCCCGTTCACCGAAACGGTGTTTTTCAGGTTGACAGAGGAAGGGAGGTTTGCGACAAAGTCTTGGCTAAATTGATTTATTCGCAAACCGCTTCCGAGATTCGTTTCGGGGCGGTTTTTCTTTTTTCTGGTCGGTCTATTTTCTCCATCGTAAGCGCTAAATTGGGTGCCCCGGGAATCATTGATTCCGGGTCAGTTACAGAACCATAACCTGAATAACCAAATTGGCGCAACAATTGTGCTACCATCGATAGCAGTCGAACCCGATTCCTAGTTTTTTGGCGTGCTTCATAGCTAAAAGCTCTCCGGTGGGTTCTGTCGGTTATACCTTCTTGGATATATAAACGGCAGAAAAGCACCGGCCTGGTATCCAAGCCGGGTGGGACGGCGAGTTTGAGGGGAGGGGGAACGGGCCTCCCCTCAATGCGGATCGGGGCCGGTCGATGCGACCGCCGGTCGCGAGGGAGAGAGGCGCGACCGGCAAGCGGCTGACGATTATTTGGCCGCTACGGGACGCGGTGCATCTTCATTGAAACCGGCGTCGTCGCGCTCGGCATCGGCGGTACGGACCGAAATCCTCACAGGCTCCGGAAGCCAACGCTATCAACGACCATCCGCTCTGCAATGCCAACGGCTTCCAACTTGTTGCCCGCTGCCTTGACGGCAAGCGGGGCCTGATCGCCCTTCGCCTCACGAATGACGGCCTCGATGCTCTGGCGGTTGATATGCGAGAAATAGCTGTCGCCGGTCGGCTCGAACCATCTCGTCATGTTCACCTCAAGAGGGCGCGGGTTGAGCAACCGGCGGAGGCGCGGAGCCTTCCATCAGCACAGCGTCGGAGCCGGTTGCGGTGATGACCTCAGCATAGGCTGTCGGGGTCTGGTAGCCGAGTGAGGAATGGGCCTTGCGGTTTTGAAGTCCTGCCGCCATTCGGCAATGGCGCTACGGGCGTGGTCCAGGCCGAAGAACAGGCTCTCGTTCAGGAGCTCGTCGCGCATGCGACCGTTGAAGGATTCCACATACCCGTTCTGCATAGGCTTGCCTGGCGCGATGCAGTGCCGTTCGATCGCGTGATGCTTCGACCAGGCGAGGACGGCGTTCGAGGTGAACTCGGTGCCATGGTCGGAGACGATCATGCGCGGGTTGCCGCGGTGAGCGATCAGTTCCGTCAGTTCACGGGCAACCCGACGGCCGGAGATCTAGGTGTCCGGGATCGCGGCCAAAATTGTGTCGGCATACACAATTGAGTCGCGGCATCAGCGATGCAAGTCCGCGACCGGTGACTTAGCGAAACTGGAAGCTACTCCCTCATTGTGTTATATTAGTGTATCTGCAAATATGAGGGCTCGATCACATGCCCGTAATTTGAGAACTCTTGGCTGAAAGGATGGTTCTATGCGCGGAAGTGCACTTGGCTTTGTTCTTTTCTCAGGCGTACTCATCGCTAGTTCAGCTTCCGCGGAGGATTGGACTGCGACATTTGACAGCGGACCATTGGCCCCAAAGCTAAGCGAATTTGCAGCTGGGTGGGGCGAGAATAATGGTGTGGATCGCAGCCGCTTCGGCATTCGCCTGGTAAGGGCGCCTCCCGACGGCGTCATCCTTGCCTCCGGCTGGGACTACCTGGCAAACAGGCAAACCAAGAACATCTGCATGAACTACGAGGAGCAGGAATCGAAATACCAAGACCAGGTGGCAAGCTACAGCGTGGTTTCCGACGACGAGACCGAGGATATCGCGGCCAATGCCAATTTTGGCGGAAGTTTCGGATTGGACTTTGTAAAGTTGGTCGGTGGGAATATTTCGGATAAATTTGGGGTCAAGTGGACCTCCCACCACAACAGCAAAGACGTTGAGATTGTGGCGACGGTGACTGTCCGCAACGGTCCCAAGTTCGCGGTGCCGCCAGGCGTAAAGGTTGCGGTCCCTGGTGCGCCGGACAAAAGTTTCCTGATCAACCCGGCAGGAAGTCCATCGCTCAAATTGGAAATCACAAAGGATGAAAAGGACAAGCGTCGAAAAGATCCGGAAGCCTTCCGAGCGGAGTGTGGTGATGGTTATGTCGGCGCAATTGTTAGTGGCGCTGATTTGGCCGTCCGATTGACTATTCACGACGCCGATCAGACCACTCGCGCGACGTTCGAACATCACGGTAAAGCCGACGTCAATCTCCTTAGCATCATCAAGGCCGGCGGTAGCGACGACTTGTCAGCGGCGATCGACAAAGCGCGCAAGGAGAATCGGCTCAGTGTGTCAACGGAGCAGTACGGCGGAAGCGGTGCCAAATCAGCCTCAGATATTCCAAGTACTCTCGAAATCTTCTCGGGCCTGGCCACACAGGCTCAAGACCACGGGAAACCGATTTACTTGGTCATTTACCCGTACGACGAAGTCGACAAATGCTATACGTGCGCAATGCCTGCTACGCTTACTTTGCGCGACCAAGCGATCCGATACTACGTCCGTCTGTCCGGTGTGCTGGAGCAAGCCAGGGACGTTTCCAAAGAATTTCACAGCAAGAGAGTTGCGCCGTACAAGGATACTTACGAGTTTTCGTACAGGCACGGGGTTCGCGAGGAAGACTTGGACAAGTTACAGTCGGACGTCAGGACCGAGATGACGCGGATTGGCCGATTGATCAATTTGCTGAATAGCGCCGAATGCCGCCAAATCAAACCGCCCAAAGCGTCTCCTGCCTGCCTTGAAAAGACCAAAGCAATAATCTCTGCTGGCGAAGACTTCGACGATCTGAAACAGTGGATCAGGCTACCGCTGCCCCGGAATGTTCTAAGCGACGCCGAATGGTCTGCCATCGAGGCGCTGGACGGCAACTTCGATTCTAGAGAAACCGCATACGAACATGCCCTGTTCCATCATTGGATCGAGAGAGTCGACCTTAATCGTTGCCAAGTGCTTTCGGAGTGCCATGACGCCGACTATCCAAAATACCAGAGGATGATTTTAGATAGTCTTTCAGCGTCGCCGTTATCGCCTAACGTTAGCATGGGCGAGGCAGCCAAGCGCGGCCCGAACATCGAGATGTCTTTGAGGGTTGGCGCGGGAAATAAGATTGTCCTCACTAGACAAGGACCGGCAGAATACCCTTATCGGCTGGATATATATAAGCGAGAGTTGCCCAGTGGTGCGTGGACTCTGGTTCGGGGCAAAGAAACCATGCAGCAACCTCCGATCGTTTTGGACGCGTCGCAAAGCGATATCGAGGTCGGGGCAGCAGCTTATGTGTACAGCGTAGGGGGCAATTTTCCAGTCCTGCCGTACCGTCGTCTGGAATCCAGCCTGTGGAGGGAGCAGAAGCTGCTTAGTGGGGTGGATGGATCGATGACCTTTCAAACACCCGGATCTCTACCGAATTTGCAGTTGAAGGTTCTGGCGGTCCCGCAGCGCGAGTTCTAGGAGGGCTATTTCATGATGCTTCGTGTCGGGCTTTTATTGTTGGTGTTGGAAATGGCGGCAGCTTCTCAAGCTGCCGCCGAAGACGTCACATTTCACAACTCACCTGGGACCGTGGTCGTCGTGTCCATGTTTGTCGGACCGATGGGAACGAGCCCCGATCACAGAGGCCAAGCCAATGTGCACATTTCGCGCCAGCAAGTCTGATGTGGAGAATGTGGGTGACGGGGACGCTTGGTACGCCTACTCGAATCAGGGTCTCAATGCACAGGACGACCCGCAGCTGTGCAACGCCGCAGGAGGGGAGACCGTCGAGTTGGATGCATCGCCGGATTCTTGCTACGTGAACACTGGCGAGGCGAGATCGGGCTACATCTGTTCGCAGATTCACGAAAACGGAGTCTGGGAGAACGCGTTGCGCGGGAGCAGTGATCGGACGGCCAAATCGGGCAGCCCTATGTCCATACCGTGGCCGCCAACCCGTGGCGTCGGTAAACTGGATAGCCAACTTCACGTTGCCTCTTTTAGGGAAGGGATTTCACATGCGGTCCGGGTGGAGGAAATTTAGGTTCTGCCCAGGGCCAGCTTCGAAGGCGAACCTAAAATGGAAAGGCCAGACGGCGACCAGGGGAATATCCGATGCCTCACTTTGGCACGAATCCGGCCCACGCTTTGCGGTTCGGCTCGAAGTCTGAATGTAATATCGGATGGAATGCAGTCGAGTGAAGTCGCCGCACGTCAGGGCGCGGTTGCAAAGTCGAAGGCACTTGCAAGTATAACGCGTGCGGTTTACAAACGGAGCAAAACGAGGCGCTCAGATAACATCCAAAAGGACTAGTGAGACAAATTAGGCATAAGAGACGGAGGAAAATATGCAGAGGCTCTGTACCAAATACACTCTTTTCATTCTCGGATCTTATATGTTGATTTCGTTGCCAGAGGCATCGGTTGCCGGTCAAACGATTGATTGTCACTACGAGAATTCGGGAAGTACAGCAAAAATAAGCGTTGGGATCAGCAATGATGACGATTACGCGGTAAGATGCAATTGGGCATGCATATACGATCTTCAGGACTCAAATTTTACTAAGCAAACAGTCTCTGGAGAGGATGACGTTGACCAAAAGTCTTCTAAGAACGTGCACTCGGACAACACTGCAGCAACTGTTTCGGGCGCATCTGGTACCCCGCGGTGCGCTCGCAAGTGAATGATCGTGCAGGAACACCTGGGTAGAGCCCGCGCCGCCAGTGCGGCGACGTTACTTCGCGGACGCTGGTGAAGCCCATATGGACGTTGTGCTCCTGAGCGCAAGCAATGGCGGCGGCAACCCAACTGAGCGGCCGTATATCGACTACGCGGGTGGTTAAGTGACGAAGAACTCAACCCTTGGATCGCTTCTACTACCGCTTTCGCTGAAGATGCTCATAAGCTAGGCACCGCAAAGACAGGTAAGTGGTCTCGTCTTTGATGGTACCTCAAGTTCGGTGCCGACTGCTGTTGAGACATCGGAACGAAGCAAATGATGGTCGTCCCCACTAACCCGCTCTAGGGTGGTTACCGCGTGTCAGACAACATCGCCAGTGGACAAGCAAAATATTATTTCGTTTTGAAGTCAATACTTTAGATTGCCACGATACTATGGAGTGGGCAGCATGCAAAGCGCAAAGCCGAACAATTGGCGATGCTCAATGCGGAGAAAGCGGCGGAAGGTGACGCGACGGGACTTCTCGTCAGGTTGCGGGCTGCCCGCGAGAAATATGAGCGCGACGTCGCCCGCCGCGATGAGAAGAGCAAATTCTGGAAAGGACTTGTCAGTCGTTGGAACAACGCACTTGAAGTCGCCAAGACTTTTCCGGTGATGGTGGGGGCTCCGTCCTCACCATTCTCCATGGCGGCGCCAGCCACGGTGCTTGGTTTAGCGGGAGTTTCGGGATCGCCGCTCGGTGATGCACGCGTGTCTGCGACAATGTCGGCCTTGCGCGTCGGCATGTCAGGTGCGCGCGTGATGGCATGGCAAACCTTCCTTAAGGGCCAAGGTTTCGATCCGGGCGTTATCGATGGAACCTTCGGCGAGCATACGCGCGATGCGACCATTGCTGTCCAGCAGAAGGCGAAGCTCGCCGCCGACGGCGTTGCCGGCCGCGAAACGCTGCTCAAAGCGGCTTCAATGCGCCTCGAACTGATCGAGGAACCCGCTGACGACGAGACCAGTTCTAATTTCCCACCGCAGCGGGGTTTCTCGCCGCTCGTCAGCAATACGCAGCGCGAGGCGGTCTTCGGCCACTATGATTTCGTGCCGGCGCCGCGGCCGGGAAACGCTGAGGCCATTCGAATCTTGGGCACTTGGGAAACGGACAATATCGTCAGCGTTCCGATTCCTCAACTTCGCGCCGCCCTCGGCGCCTCCGCCCCGAAAACAATACAGTTCCATCGTTTCGCTGCGAGGCAACTCCAGGACCTTTGGGCGGATTGGGAAAAGCCAAGCTCCTCGATCGAGTGCTGGTCTATGACGGCTCCTTCGTGCCGCGTTTCGTCAGGGGAAGCCGGACGACGCTCAGCAACCATGGCTTCGGAAGCGCTTTCGACATCAATGAACGCTTCAACAAGCTCGGACAGCGCCCGGCTCTACCTTCGCTCCCGGGGCCATCATCGACTTGAGGACGACGTTGTGATCGACATTGCTAGGCTTGCGGCTGGGCAAACGGCGTTGCGGATCGATAGGTCGCTTTCCGCGTGTCCGACCGAGGGAGGGGAAATCAGTGAAAAATAGCAGCTATCCTCGACCGCCGATGAGACATTTGCAGGTTTATGCCTTTGACCCTCAAGCATCGACGCGACTTGAAATGCCTCATTCAACGTTGCGACTATCTCATTGCCATGGGAGCAAGAAGAACTTGACGAACCCTTGGCGGCTGGGCCTGTCAATTCGTATCTACGGGTCATCGATATCGATCCGGTGAGTGGCGAATTCTATGACCCTGTCGATTTGAACGACCCATTTCTTCTGGCGCAAGACGGGCTACGACCCTCCGAAGGAGATCCACGATTCCATCAACAAATGGTTTTTGCAGTCGCCATGAAAACCATCCGCGCCTTCGAGCGAGCTCTTGGCCGCGTGATCCTGTGGTCCCCTTTGTGGAACCCGATAGCCGCATGCCCTGCGGGAGCCCAACGCTTACTACAGTCCCGAAAAGAAAGCCTTGCTTTTTGGCTATTTCAGAAGCTCCGCCCGAGACACCGGCGCCAATTGGGTGTTCACCGCGCTCTCCCACGACGTCGTGGCGCATGAAACCACACACGCAATTCTCGACGGACTGCACCGGCGCTACACCGAGGCAACAAGCGTCGACAGTCTCGCGTTTCACGAAGCGTTCGCCGATATCGTCGCGCTGCTTTCGCATTTTACGCTCAGCGAGGCGGTCTACAATGAGATTTCGGTCAATGGCGGCAGGTTAGATGAGCGCACGCTCATGAGCGGGCTTGCAAAACAATTTGGCGCTGCCATGGGGCATTCGGGAGCCCTGGCGAAGCCATCGATGACAAGATCAACGGCATGCCAGATTCCACATTGCTACAATCGTTGGTGGAGCCCCACGAGCGCGGAGCGGTGCTAGTCGCCGCAATCTTCGATGCATTCCTGACCATATACCGTCGAAGGACGACTGACCTACTGCGAATTGCGAATGTCAGTGTGGAAAAGGGTGTAGGTCACGACTTGCACCCGGACCTGGCAGCGCGGCTGACACGCGAGGCCGTGAAGAGCGCAGACCATGTCTTGCGAATGTGCATTCGGGCGCTGGACTATTTGCCACCAGTCGACATCCGTTTCGGGGAGTTCCTTCGCGCACTGATTACGGCAGACTTCGATTTGGTCCCTGCGGAGCGAGGCGACGGCCCTCGCCGAAACTAATCGTAAGAAATTTGCCTCTTGGTTTTACGACCCCGAGGATGCGAAATGGCAGCGGACCTGCGGCGTCAAATTCAATGAAAAATTGCGCGAGCGCGGCCGTCTGGCAACCGTCTCACGCTGGCCGGAAAGAAATTATGGAAGGAAAAGGGCGTATCCGGCTGTCGAAGTTCATTCGGTACGCGCTACGCGCCGAGCGGGTCCAGACGGCCAGGACATCCGCCAACTCATCTAGGCAAGCTCGACCGCGTCTCAAGCGTTTCGGGCGGATCGATGACTGCAGCCGCGTTGGCGCTCGCCTATCACGGTTTTGACTACGACGGCGAGGGTCGCGTGACCAATCTGAGGGACACATTCCTCAAGCCGATCCTCAAGCAGGCCGAAGATTCGATAGACGTCAGTGCCGGTGTTGCTGGGCTCAATCCTTTCTCGTCGGCGGCGGCAGAGGCTGACCTGCCACTGAACATTCATCCAGGATCAGGTCCGAGATGCTCTGATGCGCGATCGCGAGGCGGCACGCTACAACGCCGATCGGGCGTTCCGGCAATACGACGCCATCGATCCGCAGAACCGGCTGGTCGCGGCGGAACTGGAGTTGCGATGGAACCGGGCGCTTACGCCTTTCGGCGAGATCGAGAGCAGGATTGCCGCGCATGATGCCTCGACATCGGAGCCATCACTTCTGTCGCCAATACACGTCACCGCGCTCGCCGCCGATCTCAAGGCTGTGTGGGCGGCGCCGACGAATGCAAGGCTCAAGAAGCGCATCGTTCGCACCGTCATCCGGGAGGTGGTCGCCGATATCGATGACGAAGCGTCAGAGATCGTTCTTCTGATCCATTGGGTTGGCGGCGTCCATACTGAACTGCGCCTGCCGAAGCGGCGCCGTGGACAGCGCACAGCACGTCCGGCGATATCATCGCGGCCGTCCGCCAACTGGTGCTCATCGCCAATGATGATCTGATTGCTGGCATCCTCAACCGCAATGGACTGGTGACCGGCCACGGCAATCGATGGACACGCGAGCGGGTCACCGCCCACAGGTCGCATCATATAAGATCCCTGTCTTCCGGCCAGCGGCGGACGGCTAAGAGCCATAGCTTAACCTGAACAAGGCGGCGCGCCTTCTCGGCGTTGCACCGAAGACCCTCAGGCTCGCCGCCGAGGCGGGCGAGATCGAAGGCGTTCATCCTCTGCCGGATGGTCCATGGGTCTTCAGCCGATCAACGCTTGGCGAACCGGCGGCACAGCGCATCGTTCATCGCGCGCGGCAAACCCAAAAAGACCCCACGGGATCGCATCCAGATCAGCAAAACCTATTCACTTCAACGACATAGACAGATGGGTGTTATGAAACAGGATTTAAATCCTCGAACCATCCGGCGATCTTGCCGAGCGCTAGACCGCATCCGGCAAGGGATTGATGCGAACATAGTCGCGTTTGAAGGTTTTGACGAAGCTCTCCGATATGCCGTTCGACTCCGGGCTTTGAACGGGAGTGAAGCAGGCAATGAGATTGAGCGCAGCCGCGAAGTCGCGCGTCTCCTTGGCGGTATAGGCGCTGCCATTGTCTGTCAGCCATTCGAGCGGCGCCGGCGACTGGAGGGCGCCGAACCTGCTCTCGACGGCCTCCAGCATCATGTCGCGGACCATGCTGCCGCTGATGCCCGATCCGACGCCGGCATGCCATGCGATGATCTCGCGGTCATGGGCATCGATGATGAAGGCGATCCGGATCACGTCTCCGTTCCAGCAGCCGATCTCAAAGCCATCGGAACACCAGCGCAGGTTCGAGCGCATGACGATGACTTTGCCGTCGTGGGCGCGGCCGGTCCTGCGGCCGGTGTGCTTGGCGAGCAGCATGCTGTTCTTGCGCATGATCCGAAAGACGCGCTTGTGGTTGACGGTCGGCTCACCAGCCTTGGCGCGTTCCCTGTTCGCCTGGGCGGTAATGCGGCGATAGCCATAGGTCGGACGCTCGTCGACTAGGCGGCGAACCAGTTGCACCAAGATGTCGTCCCCGGGTTTGCGATATGGCCCGCGCGGCTTCGGTGCGAGATGCACCTTGTCATGGAGATGCGAACGGGCCACCCCGAGGGCCTCGGCAACGGCCTTCATCGGGAAGCGTCCTTCGGCTGCGACAAGAGCCGCAAGCTCGGTTTTTTGACTCCGAACGGGCCAGAGCCTCCTTCAGGATCTCGACCTCGATCCTCTTGCGGCCGAGCAGCCGCTCAAGGTCGCGAACGCGCTCTTCGAGCCGTCGCACTTCCGAACTCCCGACCACAGGCTCGTCCGATCCCACCGCAGCCGCTCCGCCTTCCGTCACCAACGATAAAGGAGATTCGGCGCGACGCCACGTCGCCGGGCGATAGACGACACCGTCTCGCCCGGGAGGAAACTCTCCTCGATGATCTGCAGCTTCTGCTCGGTCGTCCAGTGTCGGCGGCGTGCCTCACCGGTGATCAGTTCGATCCGTCGATAATCGTCAGCCATAAGCCTGTGCTTGAGGATAGCCTCAAGCCTCCGCGTTATGCCGACTGTCCGGTCGAAACGGGGGCCAGTTCACACGTCGCATCCAGGTCCCATCTCTGCAATCGCCAACGTCTCGTCGAGGCGTTGGAATGACTGCGGGCTCAAGTTGGAAAGATCGTAACGCATACTGCGGCACTGGGCCTCCTTCTGGTGGTGGTACTGCTACGACGCTTATGCGCCCCTGTTCCACGAGGGTGAAGTGCAACTCCTACACTATGGGATCATATTTCATACGGAAGGAAATCAGCCCGCGAATCTGGAAGCTGGCCGCCACCAGTGCGGTCGACCTTGACCAGATACGCATAGGGCGCGCCGGGATCTGGTAGCCGCGACGTTGCGAACGGCCAGAGGAAGAGCGCGCGGCGGCGCACATGGCCGGCCATCAGGTCCGCGAGCAGCTCCGGAAACTCGATGATCTGCGGCAGCGGGGCCGTGGCGAAGAGGGCGGTTGCCACGGAAGCGCCCCCGCGCAGCACGGCGAGGCCATAAGTTGCGGCCGGCGGTGGCAGCACCTGCTCGGCGACCAGGCCGACCGTGATCGAGAGTTCGCCCCCGGGGCCGACTGCGGTAATCGCGAGCCGATCGCCGGGCAACAGCTGGGCCGGCGTGTCATCCGCCTCCCGCAGCGCCGGAATCGGGATCGCATACGGCGCCTTGCTAAGCACCTCGTAACGAGTCCCGGCTGGCGGGCTGATCCCCGTGATTTTTAACGTGCGCCCCGGGGCGCCATTGCGTGGCTGCACCGCGACCTCCAGCTCCCAAACTCCGAGAGCAGGCTCGCCTTCGCCTTTCCAGAATGCGAAGTGAAGTGTTGCCGACCGGTCGTATTCGACGCGATCTGTTGCGAGCGTATACGGCACGTCGGCGATCGCGGTTTTCACCGTCCACGTCGGGCTGCCGAGCTCGCGGTCATAGGCGGGATCGCCGAATGCGAGCGTGAACCTCGAGACCGGAATCCAGCGCCGCTCGGCCGGCACATGCGGCAGCTCGAAGGTGAGAACCCGTGGCGGACCGGGAATGAGCGGGTCTGTCGTATTCTTCGTGCCGAGCACGATATCCGCATTGGTCGGCGGCGGCGCGCCGACCGCCCGGCAGCGGATCGTGAAGCGGACCGGCGTGTCGGCGGACGCGCGGCGCAAGGCCGTGCGCACCAGCTCGAAATCGTCGTGTGCCCTGAAGGTTAAGAGGATGGAGGTCGGACTCGTCTCGCGCCACGACAGTGTCGTCATGTCGACCGAGGTGGTGCCGACCTCGAGCTGCGCGCGAAGCTTCCGAGCCGGAGGAACCGCAGGGGGCTGCTCTTCGACTAGAAGTCCGATGCGCGCCAGGGCGTCACGCGCCGATCCCGCTGGCACGCTGGCGACCAAAGTGAGTTCGCGGGTCCAGTCCGACGCAAGCAAGCCGAAGTTCGGTGCCGCGAAGCGGAACGTGATCGCCGCCGGTCCGTTCGCCTCGTAGCGTACCACCAGCGACGGCCCTTGCATGAGCTTGAATGGCTTCAGGTCCTTGCCCGTCTTTTCGTCCAGGGCCACGAAGGTCTTGCGGCGTTCGCCCAGATCCGCCTCTTCGGGCAAGGCGGACGAGCGCGGCGCGCGCACCTGGCGGACCAAGAGAGGTCCGCGCGACGCCGGACGACCGAACCGATCGAAGTCGGAATCGAAGCGAGTGTCTTCGCTTGCCAGCAGCATGCCCTCATGCTGCGTCAGCAGTACTCCGGGTCGTTGTCCCGTGATGGTGATTTCGAGTCCGCCAGGCAGCATCGGGGCGAGCCGTGACCGCCGCGACTCGGAGGGCGTTCGCGCGGGATCCAACGCCTCGCATAGCGCCTTCGTGACCGGAGCCCGGGCGCGCGGCGGCGCGATAACCGACACGCGGTCGGGCGGCGTGCGCAGGTTGCGGGTCGCCGCGCGCCGCAGCGCCACGCGCTGGCCCATGGCGACGAATGGGGCTGTCTTGAACTCTTCTTTTTGTCCCGGCGACTCTTCTCCCGCCCACGCCTTGGCGGGCCAGGCGAGGCTGCGCACGCGGCCCGCCCAAGCCTCCTTTGCGCGGCGGACTTCCTCGTCTCCGAGCCGCGCATGTGCCGACGCGAGCTCCGCCGTGTCGCGGGCCTGCGGCCATCCGAGCGCGGCCGAGGCATAGAGCGTCTCGGCGCGCTCGCGCAGCACGCGCCGTTGCACCTGCGCGAGGGTGGCAGGCGGCGCCGGGATGAGTGCCCAGCCGACATGCGGCGGAAGCGCCCGCAGCTCGGCCGGACCGCCGGTCCGATTCGACAAGTCCCCGCGCGCCTCGCGAATGCGGATCGACATGTAGCTCGGATCCATCCGGGCTAGCACGACGAGAAGTGGGTCGGCGCTGAGGCTGAGAGCGCGCAGCATCGCGTCCGCCCGCTCGCCGCCGTCCGCGAGCAGCCCCGGCCCTGCCGGATCCACCAGCGTCGCAGCCAAAGCATCCGGCAGCACTTCGATCTTCACGCCCTCGCGGTCCATCATCATCAGCGTGACGGCCGGCGAGGCTACCTCCTGCGGTGCTGCGTCTTCCGGCCAGGCGCTCACCGCGACACGGATCTCGCGGCCTCTATCCGTGCGGCCCACCACGCAGGCGATGCCTTCGCGCCAGGTCTGCGCCCCGGCCATGGCAAAGCGGTCCGTGACGGTCTTCAGCGCCAGCAGCGTACGGACCATGAGCGGACGCGTGAGCAGCGGTGGATCGTCGTCGCGTGCAAGCAGGCTCGCATCGATGATGGTCGGATCGGGCCGAACCAGGAAGGTCTGGTCGACGGGCGTCAGGTGAACAAGCGGCTCATCGCCCGCGAGCGCGCGCAGCCGCGTCTCGATCAGGCTCTGCGTGCCGTCCTGCGCGCCGAGCGATGTGGCGAACGCACTGTCGAGCGGACGCGGCGTACCGCCTGCTGCGTCATAGGCTGAGATTTCGTAGCTCTGCGGTTGCGCGTCGATCTGCGGAATCCGATCCAGCGGCCGGATGCTGCCGGCCAGGTCGGCGGTCTTGCTCGCGGCCCAGGGCAGGATCCATTGCGGCACCAGGGTCACGCCGAGGGCGCGCTCGCTCGGCGCGTCGAGGGCCGCATTGGGGATCGCGATATCGGTCACGCTGGCGCCCGTCAGCAACAGGCTCTTGGGAGCGTTTTCGGGCGCCGGATATACATCGCGCACGGCCCTCAGAATCCGACGCACCGGGAAACCCGCGCCAGCCAGGGTGCGGCGGACGACGCCGGCGATGCGAATTTCCTCGTGGCCCACCTGGTAGCGCGCGAGGAATGCGTAAGGCTCTTCGCGGCCGGGCGGCACCTTCGCGTCGGTTCGCGCCGCCTGTACGAGGCGGCCCATATCGATCAGCGCGACCTCGTCGATGGAGGACCACGCGAGCTGGCCGGTGCCCGCGCTGGGCCAGGGCGCATGCCCCTGCGGCGCAATGACGTGATCGACGGCCGCGCGGATGCGCCATGGGCGATCGAGCACGATCTCGTCTTTCTCGCGCACCAGACTCTCCACCTGGAGTTCGTGGGCACAGAGTCGCGGCCGGACGTGGTGCTCGAGGACGAGCGCGCCCGGGGTGGCGCGAAGCTCCGTCTTCCAGGTCTCGGGCTTGTCCGGCTTCGGATTGAACGTCGTAGCAAGCGTCAGGCCGCCGACCGGCCATTCGATCGTGCTCCGGCTCGACTCGAACAGGGCATCGATCAGGAGGCGCGAGCTCCAGACGATCTTGCCCGGCACGCCCGCGTCGAAGTCACCGATATGACGATGGCGCACGGCCGTGACACGCTGCGATGTCGGCGTCGAGGCCTGCGCGGCGTCGAAGACGAACTCCGCGATGGCGGAGCCGAGCTCCGGCGCTGGCCACACCGCAGACGACGAGCGGAAGACCAGCGCGATGCTGGCGCGCAGCTTTCCAGCCGGAAGCAGGAGCCCGCGGAATAGACTCGTGTCGGCGGCGAGGTCGCTCTCGACCGCGATCGTCACCACGCCGTTGGCGTGATCGATCTTTTCCTCAGCCTTCAGCGTCTTCAGGTTGAGCCAGGCCATGTCAAGCGCCGCGCCGTAACGGCGTTCGAATGCGCGTGGCGCCGTCGGGCCGGCGTGCAGCGGTGCTTCGAGGCTGCCGACGCCGATCGCGAGGCGCGGAAGCTCGTCAGGCGCCTTGCCCCAGTCGAAGGTGAGCTCGCTCAGCGCCAGAACATCTCCGGGCTTGCCCGAGAAGGTCGCATGCAGTCCCGCCGCGTCGATCGACGTCGTCTCGGTGGAGAGCCGGCAGTCCTGCCCGAACAGCCGGATGTGAAACTCGGTCTTGGTGAGCTTTGGCAGTGTGCCGATGGTCTCGCTCGCGACATGGAGTCTGATGTCGCCCCGCACGCGCTGGGCGGATGCGCCTGCGCCCGGACGAGTTGCCACCTCCGTCTCGACGACGAACGAGAGCGGCGTCGTGGCGCTCTTGAACGAACGGGTGTTCGCGTCATAGGCGACCCGCTCGATGCCCGCCAGCACGAGGTCTTGACCCGAGGTTGTAAATCGAAGGCGCACCAGGTTGCCGGTCGCATAGGCGCGCTCTGGGCCGAATGGCTCGCCCGCCGCGTTGGTATCGTGGGACGCGAGCGCGATCTGCACCGATCCGACCACCTCGAGCTGGATCGGCGTTCCGTCGGGATTGAGCTCCAGGGCAGCCAGCCGCAGCGGCCTGAAGGCCAACGGACCGCCGAGCGCCAGCTCGTAGCTCGCCTGATTGTTGGGGCAGAAGCGCCATTCATAGAGCGCCGCCGGCAGCTGTCGGCTGCCGAGGGCGGCCGGATCGGGGCCGGGCGCGGTCTCCAGTCCTCCCGACGGATCGAAGGTGAGCTTACCCACATCGGCCTTGAGCGGGAGGTCGCGGAACCAGAACAGCGCGTCCGCGGTACCGATCTTGACCGATATCGGCTCCGCGCGCGTCGCCAGCCGCATGATGCTCGTGGCCGCTGGCCCGTGCAGCCGTGCTTCGCGGTACGACAGCAGGCCGGACGTGCTTTCGGCCGCCAATGCGAGGCCGCGGGTGTCCTGGCGCCAGGTTCCGTCGCTCAGCGTATCGGCCGCGAAGCCGTCGACCTTCACGACCCCGTTCTGAGTCAAGGTGAGTGCATTGCCATTGATCGCGAATTGGCCCCCGAAGCCGTCGAGCGTCGCCGCCCCGAAGCGCCATTGGCCTTCGCCCAACTCATAAGTGCCGAGATCGAGATCGAGGGCACCCTGCCGACCGCGGAAAGCGACGATGCCCGGCTTCCAGCTATAGGGCTCGAACAGGCCGTCCACGCGCGTGTTCATCACGTCGCCGCCCACCGCGTGCCACAGCGTTGGCGTGTCGTCGCTCCCTGACAAGATCACCCGATCTGCATCGGTGCGCGCGCGGGCGAGGCGGCAGGCATTCTCGGTCCAAGCCTCCGCGAGTCGCGGCAGATCGAGGGCCGTCGGAGGCATCTCGGTTGGGAGCACCTCTGGCGCATTCGGGTCAGCCTTTTTTTCCGGCTTCGGCTCGGGCGCCTTGGCATTGGCAAACAATTCGTCGAGCAGCGGAAGGTCGTAGCGCAGCGAGAAGCGCAAAGCCGGAAACCCCGACGACAATCCGTCTGCGGCCGTGAACTCGATCCCGGACGCCGTCAGCGAGACCAGCGGCACGCCCGCGGCCTCGACAGGCGACGAGGACGTCGCGCCCGCCCGCAATGCCTTGAGGGGCGGCCACGGCCAGTGCCAGGTATCGATGCCGTGAGGCGTCGCGCTCGCAGTCGTCAAGCGCGGAAGCCGGAGGTCGTCGAAGGTGAGCCGGAGCGTGTCCGCCTTGACCTCGATCGGAACCAGCTCGCGCGTTGTCGAGGGACGCAGCGCATTCTCGGCGGTGCGCGTCATGGCGACGGCCGAAACCAGCGCCTGGCTGTCATGAGCGAGCCAGGCGAGCGTCGGCCGGTCGGCCGGCTTGGCAAGCTCGATCGTCTGCGCCTGGCTGTCAGCCATGGTCACCTTGAGGCGCCATCCGGACTCGTCGGAGTTGCCGAACATGATCGGCACGCTCGCCAATGCGGCCGGTCCCGCCGCGAGCGAGGGCAGGATCTCGACCGGCGTCGGGCTCGCCTCGCCGGCCCACAGCAATCCGCTCACCGTACCAGCGGCACCTTCGAGCTTGACGGCGATGCCTCGCGTCGAGGATTGAAACGGCATGTCCCAGGTGATGTCCGCCGTCACGCGCCGGGCCGACACGATGTCGAGGCCCGGCAATGTCTGGCGCAGCGCCGGCCCGACTGCGGTCGCGGCGCACGGGATATCGACGCGGACGAAACCGTTGAAGGCGGATCGTGCGCGTACCGTGGGCGGTCTCCGGTCCTTCGGCAAGGGCAGCGGGAGCTGCAGCCAGCCGCGCTCCAGCGCGATGAAGGCAAAAGGCGACCGCTGGTCCGCGGCCGCGAGCGTGCTGCTCCACAGGTCGGCGAGGCGGTCTGCGAGCGCGCCGGTGTCCACCGTGCCCGCGAATTCGGCCGTGGTCGCCGATCCCGCGATCTGCACCTTGTCGGGCTGGAGCTCGAGGCCGCTCGCGCCGGCCGCCTGCGTCCAGGTCAATGTCACATGGGCGCCCGCCGGCACCGTGCCGGCGGCCTCGCCGGACGCCGACTCGACCGTGAGACGGAGCGGGTCAGCGAGTTCGCGCGCGCGCAGCACGGCGCGCGGCCGCAAGAGCTCGGCAACGCCCATCTCGCCGCCGTCGATGTCCTGCGGCGTAAGCAGCCGCGCGATGATCCCGTCGGGTGTGACGCGCACCGCCGGCACGGGGCCGGTTGCCGTATAGACCCCGTTCTTGAACTCGAGCGGCCACATCAGCGGCGGCACCTTCGCATCACGGACCTGCAGCACTATAGCGCCTTCGCGTTCCGCCAAGTCATGGGACATCCAAGCGAAACCGCGCGAGAGGTCGGCGAGATCGCCGGCTTTGCCGCCGACCAGCCGCAGCACCATCTCGGGATTGGTCTGGTCGCCCGTGGCCTCCAGGCGCAGCCGCAGCGTCAGCCACGTCTCCACCAGCGCGAAGGGGCTCGGCACGTCGAGCAAGAACTCCACCCCGTCAGGCGTGAGATCGAACGCAATCGCGGGCAGGGTGCGGGGGGGCGATCCATAGCTTTTGACAGTCTTGGTCTGGGCAATGCGGAGGCTGCCGAAAATCGTCGCTGGGCCGCTCGTCGGAATCGTCAAGCCGATGCGGTGCGACAGCCGCTTGGCCTCCGGCTCGCGGTCCAGTCGCGGCGCATAGCCGACGCGGATAGCGCCTTGGGTGACGCAGAACGGGGGCGCGCTCAGCTCGAATGCGCCGGTCGTCGATGGTCTGAATCCGGCGGCGGGCGGCCAGTCGCTCGCCGGCACCAGCCGGACCTCGGAATAGATGCGCCATCCGTCCGCAACCTTCAATTCGACCGGCGCGAAGGACGCACCGAGAATGTCGACCGTGGGATCGGCGCCGACATTGCTTTCGGTGGTGGTCGCCGCCGCCAGCAGCACCGGCTCGTGGAAAACCACCGGGAGCCGCTGCTCGATCGCTTGCGTGGCCGGCTCGGCGCGCTGGGCGAGCAGGCGCATCGAATGGTTGCGGATGATGGCGTCCTGGCCGCTCGCCCGCAGCGGATGCGCGAGCTGCAGCTGCGCGCGCCAGACCCGTGTGGTCTTGTCCCGCTCGGGCCCGAGCAACTGCACCTGGCGAAAATCGATCATCGAATCAGGCATCAGGCGCCCCCGAACTTGGCCGGCGCGACCACATCGATTTGTGGCTCGGTGCGGCCGTGGAAGACCTTTAAGCAGGGCCGGCGACCAGCCCCGAAAATCTGCTCCGCCATGGCGTCGAAGGCCGTGGCGATGAGCGCCTGGCGCGCCGGAGGGTCGTGGCTCAGAGCGTCGTTCGCGGCTGCGATCAGCTTCTCGCGCTCCGCGTCATCGGGCGGCATCCGAAGCAGGAGCGACACGGCGCGCTGCGGATCCGCAGCGCCCAGCGCTGCGAGGATTGTGGCGAGGGGCGAGCCGCCCGGATCGGGCAGCGCGCTGCACGGAACGTGAATGTCGAGCGTGCGGCCGGGCTGCAGCCACGTGGCCGGATCGTCCTCGAGCGGACCGAGATCGACGAGGGTCAGCGCCGCGTCGGCGGCGCTCTCGGCCGCGCGGAGCAGCGTCGTCACCTGGTCCAGCGTCGCGTTCGCGGTCGGCACCGTGACCAGCGCCACCACGTCGATCGCGCGCGGCAGCTGCGGGACGCCGCCTCTTGCATGCCGCCCGAGGCGCAGTGCCGCAGTGTGCAGGCTTTTCGGGAGGTCCATGGCGAAGCCCGGTATGGCGAACGTCCTGCCGCCCTCCTGCCAGGCATGGCGGCTTGCCGCCTCCTTGCGTCGCACGAGCAGCGCGCGCATCTCCCGGCGGATCGGGTCGCGCACGCCCGAGGCGAACTGCTCGGCCGTGTAGCCGGTATCCAGCAGACTGGGCACGAGCCGTCCGATGGCCTGACGCGCGTCGAGACCCGCATCTTGCGGTACCGCCCACGACCACGCGGCGTTCGCCGCCGCCTCGATGCGAATGCTGGCGGGTCGGCCGCCGGTCAGGCGCGGAACCCCTGCCGCGAGATCTTCGATCGTGGTCAGGCCCTCCCGCAGTGTGCCGTTGCCGGCGACCCATCCCTTGGCCTGCCACCAGTTGCGGCTCGCATTTGCGGCCGCATCGGCCAGCAGATCGAAGATCGCCTGGGCTGCGGCGCTCACCGCGCGATATGGATCACACAGATCGCGCCATTGCGCGGCCTCGGCCTGGAAGCCGCTCCAACCCACCGCCGTGTCCGCGGGAGGCATCAGCGTCACGACCGCCGCGGCGGTCGGCGCCACACGGACCCAGTCGGCGAACTGTGGCGACGATATCTCGAACCGCGCGAGCGGATCGACGGGTGCGCCGCCGATCTCGACGGGCTCGATCAGCGGCTGGAAGCGCTCCACCACCTCGGCTTCGGATCCTTTCAGCGACGCGGTCGCGTCGAGCCACCAGACCCGCGGATCGGCAGCATCCGGTGCGGGCTTCAGCCCGGTCGCCAGCACGGGTGCGTCGAACAAGGGGCCGACCGCATTGATCCGGTACCCGGACGGCGTCGCAGCGCCCGCTTGCTTCTGCTCCGCGATCACCTCGATCTCCGGCGACGCGGCCTCGCGCCCGGTCGCGTCGACCGCGACGGCGCGGATCTCGTAGCGCACGTCGGGGGACGGAAGCGTGAAGACGGCCGGCACCGCATCCGGGCGCAGCCAGATGGCGCGATGAGCCTCCGGGACGCCATCGACGAAACGGACCAGCGGCAGATTGAAGTGCACCGAAGGCCGTTGTTGCCGGATCACCGACCAGGTCGGCGGCCGCGAGGACTGCCCGAAGAGCCCGACCTTCCAGGGCAGATTGAGATCGTAGTGGCCTTCGGGGATCGTTCCGACCACCGGCTTCGATACCACGACGCCGGCGGCCGCGAAGGCCGCCGCATGCATGCGGTAGAAATAGGGCAAGGTCTCGGTGCGCAGCGCGAGAATGCCGCGCCAGCCGTCCGGCGCGCGCCCCGGTTGCTTGTCTTCCGCCGGCGGCGTGTACGGGGCGAGCTGGCCGAATTTGTCGTCACTGCGGAACAAGGCAGGCGGATGGGGCTGTTCCCAGCCGCCGAACGCGGCCGTCGTGTCGATGCCCGGCACGAGATCCTGAGCCCAGCCCTCCATCGGAAACTCGCGCCACAGGCCGACCGAGATGGTTTCGAAGGACAGGGCGCCTTCGACCGCGACATTGGCCTCCGACAGAATCTCCTCCGGATGCCGCGCATAGAGGAACTCGAGTGCGCGCCGCGCCGTCCGGTCCGGATTCGCCGTCCCGTCCGGCTTCTTGGCCGGTGGAAGGATCTCGATTCGCCGGGCGTCGATCAGTACGGGCGGTGCGACCGGCTCGGTGCGCGGAACGACAATGTCTAAGAAGCGGTTGCTCAAGTTCTCCTCGAGCGGCGCGTCCTTCTCAGGGACAACGACATAGTCGCTCCACGGGTCCGCGAGGGGATGCGCCGTCTGTGTGGCATTCTTATCCAGCGCGAGCCGCAGCGCTTCGACGAAGTTGTCGTATCGCCCGAACGGCTTGACCGCGTAGCGCTTGAGCCGGCGCTTGCGGTCCTCGTGCGTGAACAGCACCTCCATGCGTCCGTCCGACGCAATGCCCACGCGCCACGGATCCGGCCGTGTCACCTCCGCGATAGCATATTGCACATCCGTGGTTGCGAGCATCGCAGGCCCGTGGTCGAGGAAGCGCGCGCACCAGGCCGGCAGCTGGCCGAGCAGCCCTTCGACATCGGCGGGCTTCGGCCAGCCGCCCGGGAAACGGCGCGTGGCATAAGTCTCGAGCGTCGCAAACGCCTCCGCGACGGCCGGATGAAGCCCCGCCAGCTCCGCGAAGCGCTGCGCCGCCATCTGCGGGAACCGCCCGAACGGCTCGAAGTTGGGCATGGCCTGGGGTGCGGAAATCGGCACCGTGTTAGCTCCGGTGATCCATGGATCGTTCACAAGGAGGCGCGCCGCGTCGCCTGTCGAGAGGGTCAGGCGCAGCAGCGCGACCGTGCTTCCATCGGGCCAGGACGGCGGCACATCGATCTTGTATGTCCAGCGTTCGCCCGGCGCGCCCGCGAACGCCTTGTAGAGTTCGGGATCGGCCCGGAGGCTCTGGTTCACCAGCGTGACCGTGGGCGGCTTGGCGAGCCCGAATGTGAGATCAATGATGTCCGCGATGGCATGCGTGCCGGGCGGCGTGAGCGCGTCGATGTCGAAGGCGACGGTGGGGCTCGCGGCCTTCACCGCGTAGTAGGCGACGGGGCGCGCGCGTCCCGCGACGAAGCGATCCGCCACCGGCCGTAGCGCGATCTGGGTCGTCGCAAGCGCGTCCTCATCCATGAGCTTTGTGACATCCGCCTCGGTGGTGGGCGGCGTGCCGCCGTCGAAGGAGGCGATCGCCATTGTGCCGCCCGCCCGGGTGATCAGATCGACGAACGGCGCCCCGAGGGTGAGCGGCGCGTAGCGCGGCAGGATCGCGTCGAAGGCCGCGCGCAGATGCGCGAGCGTCTCCTTCGGAGTGGCATAGTCGCGCTTCTCGGTGTCGTAGAGCCGAAGACCGACGGCAAGCCCGAGGCTGCGCAGGATGCCCCAGCCAAAGGGATCGCGCTGGGTCGGCGTCTCGCTCAGCCATTGCGCCACATCGGTCGCGGCGGATTTCGGCAGCGGCTCGATCACCGGCTCGTAGCGACGATAGACCGAGAGACCCGGCGCCGGCATTCCGGCGTAGCGCACCAGGTCGATCACGTCGGCCAGCACCGGATGCAGGGCGGGATCGAGATCGACCTGCCACGTGACCTTGTGCAACTCGTGGCTGCCCCGCCTGGCCGTCACGCTGATCGACGCGTCCTTGGGAAACGCGTTCGCGGGAAGGAGGCTGGTGTCCCACACGAGCTCCTGCAGGAGGCTGCGCAGGCCGGCGGCCGTCCGCGAAGCCAGCTGGAATCCGCCGCTGGGCTGAGTCGCCCTGCCGGGTCGTTCGATGGCGGCCAGCGGCAGCTCGCCGGCGGGCGGAATCGTCAGTGTGACCAGGATCCTGTCCGGCTGCCCGTGCGACAAGAGCTCGGTGACGACCGTCTCGTCAACACTGATCGCCAGCGATCGCCGCAGCGTCACTTGCGGCCAGACTAGGTAGGATTCCGCAGCCGAGTACCAGGCGGCCTGGCGCGCCGCGCCGGCCTTGTCGGTCCTCAGGCGCTCGCTAGGATAGTGCGCCTCCACCTTGGCGAAGTCGGTGATCTCGGCGGGGTCGAGGCGCGCGAGGGAGGCGGGCAGGGCTTGCACGCGCGCCACGGGGCGCGCCGGCGCGTCGCGCGTGTAGATCAGATGCACCTCGGCATTGGCGGCGAGCGGATTGTTGCCGCTCGCGTCCGTGCAGGTGACGTCGAACCTCCGGTAGGCGGTCGCGGATGTCCGGCCCGTCACCGCGAAGGCAATCCACTTGCCAGGGTCCGCGACCGATACGAGGCGGAACAGGCCGGGCCGTGTCCCGGAGCCGCTCACGAATTCGTCGAGCACCGCGCTCTGGTCGGCGCCTGCGAGGTCCTTCGTCGCGATGAAGATCGCGCCCGCGCTCTTCTGCTCGAGCTTGTTGAGGCGGAAGAGACCCGGCCCGGGATCTCCCGCACCGGTCGCCGCGCTGAACCGGTAGCGCAGCGCGGTCACTGCGGGCGCGCTGGTCGCGGCTTCCGCCTCGGCGCCGGCGTCGATCTCGGCGATATCGAAGCCTGCGATGAAGCGTGCGAGGCGGCTCGCCGCGAGGCGGCTCGCCACCGGGTCGGGCGCCACCGGCGTCGCGTTCCAGCGCAGCCGCGTGGCAACGCGACGGCCCGGGTCGCGCGTGTGCTTCGGCGCTTGCGTGCCTTCGAGCAGATCCTTGAGCAGCCCCGTCACGGGCGGCTGCAGCACCAGCACGCGTCCGGCCTCGCCCGTCATGTCGTCCGCGAGCAAGGGTGCTGGCTGCAGGCTCACGGGATGCTCGAATATCTCGGTGGGTGTCGCGACGGCCGGCCGTTCGGCCTTCGGCGCGCGGATCACCATCATGATGTCAACGGTCGTCCAGGCCGGCTCCGTCTCGCCGGCGCCGACCTTCGGACGGATCGCGAAGCGAACGCCGCGCGGCCCTTGCGCGGCGCGGTCCGTGACATTGACGCGAATGTCGGCGAGGAACCGGGTCCATGGTGTACTGGAGTCGAGCTGCCATGCGGCCCCTGAGTCCCCGATCGGCTTCGGATCTTCGAAGTCGGGCGGAATCCCGTCTTTCACCGTGAGCTCGTAGTCAGCGTCGTCGGTCCGCTTCAACGCGAAATCACCCGCCGAGGGGCGTACACGCGCATCGCTGATCGCGTCCGATCCGTAGAGCCCGGCCGGCGCGCCGCGCTCGCGGCGCACGCGGAGCTCATAGCGATGCGGCGCTGCGGGCGCCGTGCCGTCCGTCGGCGGCTCCTGCACGTGCGGATCTTGAATCCCGAGCGAGACCTTCGGCACCAGGACCTGCGTCGCATCGATGTCGCGGATCGGATCATCGGCGACGTACTCGAAGGTCAGCGTGGCGCGCTTCACCGTCGGCCGGCGCCTCTTGCGGGCCCGCACCTCCAGCGAGAGATAGGTCGGCGTTCCGGGCGTCCCGGCGGTGTCCACCGGCACGATCACGTAGCGCAGCACCAGGCCCTTGGTGCGCGGGTCCAGCAGCTCCGCCAGGACGGGATCGTCCGCGGCGCTTACCATAGCTGGCGCTTCGGCGATGTTCGGCAGGATCGCGGCGCGGGCTTCGATCGAGAGATCCGAGAGGTCGTCGACGAATTGCGCATTCGGGCGCAGGAAGCGCCACTCGAATTCACCGCTGTTGGCATTGCGCACCAGCCGCAGCGGCGCTGCCGCCTTGGTCGTCACGCTGCGCGCCGGCACCAGACTGTCGAGTTCGTCGAGCCGCGTGACCGTTCGCTCGATGCGGTAATGCTTGAGATTGTATTCGGGATCGTGCCAGACGCCGCCCGAGGAGCCGAAAGCCGGCTCCAGGTCCCAGTCGAGACGGACGCCGCTCGCCAGCGCCTCGATCAGCAGCTCGGCGAAGCGCGGGCGACGCTCGCGGAACATGCGCTCCGGCGGGTTGAAGAGATGCACGCTGGTGCGAACAATCGGCAGCGCCGGGATCGCGGCTTCGGTTGCCGCGAGATCAAAAGCTGCCGCGCGCGGCAGTCCGTCGTTCGTCGCCGGAAACCAAGTCGCGAGCTCCGCTCCGGTGACCACGAAGGCCAGCCCCATATGACGGACGTCCAGGTTCTCCTTCGCGGGCACCGTCCAGGCCGAGCGGCCGCCGGCGGCGAGCCGCGCCGCGGAGTCGCAAAAGGACGCGATCGCGGCCGAGCGCCGCTCCTCGAGCTCCGTCGCCCAGCGTTGCTCTAGATTGAGGCCCAGCTGGTCGCGTCCCGCCTCGGCGAGCACCTGCGCAGCGAGTTCCGCACTGTCGGGCAGCCGCTCGCGCCCCGGAGCGATCGGCTGTCCCGCGGGCTCGGCCAGTTCCGCCAGCGTCGTGGGCTCCGTGTCGTGCAGCGGCACGAAGCACTGTGCCAGGAAGCGCGAGAGCTTCATCGTCTCGTCCGGTCCGTCGCCGCGTGCGACCACGGTGTCCTCCAGCGGCAGGCCGGTGCCCTCCTGCACCGGCAGCGGCCCTGCGGTGCCGTTGCTCCTGAGTTGGGTGAGCGCGAACGGTGCGGTCACATTGCGAAAGGAGAGGGGCGTGAGCTGCAGGCCGACCGCGTTGAAGGGCGGCGGATAGAAGGTGCCGAGCCGCTGACCCGGAGCCGCCTCGATCGGGAGCTTGTCCCCGAGCCCCGTGGGCGAGTGGTCGCGCGGCACGAAGGTCATTACATAGCTGTCGGTTTCGCCCGCGACCGGGAACAGCATCGCCCAGTAGCCGGCGGGCTGCAGCGGCCGGCCGTGCACGGCGGCCGGGGCGGGCAGCTCCTTGGTCTGCTCGTGCTTCTCGACCTGCTCGTCGAGCGCCCGGTCGGCGTCGACCGCCTTCGGCCCGCGTGGCGGTTCGGCCTGGGGCGTGGCGCCTTTCTCGGGATCCGGCGCGTCAACCGTGAGCCCGAGCGACAGGAAGCGCTCGACGCGGGCGCGCGCCGTGGCGAGCCCGTCGCCATTGATCGAGAAGCCGATGCCGAGCCGCACGGAGCGGCCGAAGGCGCTGATGCCGACCGAGGCGGAGCCGCGCGCCGCGATCATCTCGGGGGAGACCGCCGCCTCGAGCCCGATCGAGATTGTCAGCGACAGCGAGAAGCCTATCTCGATCCCGATCTCCTTGCTGAAGATCTTGAAGCGCAGCCAGACCCGCACCTCAAGCGAGATCGTCACGTCGAAGGCGAGCGAGCCGTAAAACAGCGTGTCCTTGAAGCGCGTGACCGAGACATAGGCGATGTATTTCGCCGCGATGCTGAAGTCGGCCCGCGCCGTGACCGAGGCGCCGAAGGAGCGTCCGCCGACGCTGCCACCGAACCGCGCATAGCCGATCGCCTTGAAGGCGATGCCATAGAGCATCGCGCCGTCTTCGATGCGCTGGATCATGCCACCCTGGCATGCGATGCCAAAATTGTCCTTGGTGAACGCGAATTTCAGCTCGTAGGGCCAGCCGAATTCCTGATGGAAGAGGCCGGGCCGGATATAGGTGGTCGCCGACCACTGGATACCCTTCATGGCGTCCATGAGCGGCTTCGGCAGCTGCGGGTGCGCGCCGACTTCGCCCTTGCCGTCCGCGATCAGGCGGCCGAGGAATTCGCGCCGCGGCACCGACAGGTAGATGTAGCCGCGCAGCGTCGGGCGGGTGCGCCACGAATCGTGCGGGCTGGAATCGTGCCAGTCCGCATAGTTGAAGCAGAGCCATGCCCGCGCGTTCATGAAGAAGGTGAGGTCGCTGCGCAGCGCCAGCACCACGTCGAACAGCAGCGGGTTGGCAAGCTCCTTCTCGCCCTTGGCGTTGTAGCTCTTCTCTTCCGACGCCGTGGCAATGCTGATCAGGCCGCGCAGCGCCAGGGTGAGGCGGTTGCCTTCCTCCTCGGGCTCCCAGGCGCGGAAATTGTGCAAGTCACCCTGGTAGCGCGAGATCTCGTCGAGGACCTTGATCAGGCCCTTGACGTCCGTCACCTGGTCGGCGGCCTTGAACGCCGCCAGCGTATAGCGGAAGCCGAAACCGAAACCGACCTCGCGCAGATAGATCGGCCCGACCGGCGTCGGGATCTCGATCGACAGCTCGTCCTGCTGAATGTAGAGGTAGAATGCATGGCGCAGCTCGCCGTTGCGGCGCCTTAGCTCGAGGAAGCCCATGGACGCGCTCATCGCGGCCCATCCCTTGATCGACAGCTTGCCCGAAGCCAGGAACCCCTTCGGCGTGATCTCCTTCGACAGCGCGCCGGGTCGCGTCAGGGTCGGCAGGCTCTCGTCGACCGCGATCGCGGTGCCCTCGATAGACATGGCATTGCCGAAGCGCACGCCGACCGTCAGGCCGTCGAAGCGAATGCGCGGCCGATGGTCGATGATCTCGCCGGGCTTGTCGTTCTTGTCGCGCCGCTTGGGGGGGGCGATCCACAGCTTGTGGAAGTCAAATTTGGGGCTGATCATGTCGCCGGCCTCGACGAATTTGACCTGCCCCGAGATCGACATCGCGGGTGCGCCGTCGAAGGCCGGCGATGCTGGATGGAAGCCGATTCCGCGCAGCTCGAAGGTGAAAAGATTGAAGACGTTGAAGGTCTTCTTCGGCTCAATCGCGACCTGGAATTCGATCGCCCGCAGCAGTAGTGAGACGTCACGGGCGAGGGGGGCCCTGTCGAGCTTGATGCTGACGCCCTTCAGGTTCTTTAGGAGGCCGTCGCCGAACTCGCCAGGGTTCGGACGGAATTCGGCGCTGCCCGTGAGCGTGAAATAGAAGTGATAGCCCGAACCTTCCCCCGAGAAGTCGTGGAATTCCAGCCCGAGCGCGGACAGCGTGAATGTGAACCGGGTCGCGTGGCAGACGATCGGGCCGTCCGATTTCTCGAGTTCGGCCTTGGCGCTCTGCACGACCAGCTCGCCGTTCCGGTTGCGGCCCATCGCGATCGTGATCGTCGCATTGGCTTCGCCGACCAGCTCGGGCGGCAGTTGCCCGGCACCCGTGATCGAGAAGGCCTGGATCTGGCTGCTCTTGACCGACAACGCCCCGCTCGCGAAGCGGAACGGCATGTCGACTCCTGCAAGCTGTACTGGCTTCTCGGGATCGACGCGGGCGTCGAGGTCTAGGCCGCCGCGCGACATGGTGAGCTGATTCACGCGGAATACGATGCCCTGGCCGCTGCTCGCGACCTTGCCGTAGGTGAGGTCGATATGAGCGTCTTTGGCAAGGCCGAGCCGCACGTCCTTTCCGGTGAGGTCGAGCGTGAACAGGGCATACTTGGTCGGCGGGTTGTCGACCGGAACACCGGTCACGGTCCCGTTCAGGCCGAGTAGATCGAACGTGGCGGTCTTCGCCCCCTGCTGCGTATAGATGTCGATCTTGTCGCTGCCCGTCAGGCGCACGGTGAACGTTCTTAGATCGAGACTCACGACCAGCTCGAAATCGACTTGGGAGGCGCCAATCTTGAGCGTAGCCGCGAAGGGAAGCTCAACAGTGCTGTCCGCGACCCGCGCCTGCTTCGGCGTCACTTCAATGTACTGGCCGAGCCCGTCGAGGAAGGACGCGCCGCTCGCCTCCTTCGTGCCCTGCAGGAACGGCAACAGCCGCTTCGCCGCATTGCTAACCTGCGCCGAGACCGTAATCTGACCGAGGGCGATGTCCTCGTAGATGGCCGGCTCGGTGAGTTGCACCACCTTCAGCGGCGGTTTCGATAGGGTCACGAGTTCGAGGTTCGCCGCATTGCCGACCGTGTTCTTCAGTCCCTGCAGGAACGAGACCTTGCCTTTGACGTGCCGGATCAGCGCGATCGCCTTCGGCTGGTTGCGAAAGCCGGCCTCGATCTCGATCAGACGCTGGGCCGGACGGGCGCCAGCCTGGTCCGTCTCGCGGACCGCCTCGATCCCGGACTCGCGCGCGAGCCAGAGATCGGTACCCATCTTCAGGGTCGTTCCTTGTCGCGGCACCGCCAGCAGCGCGACGCCCGCAGGTTCGTCGAAATCGACGAGCAGCGCCGGGGACCAGTCGAAAGGGACTTCGATGCTCAGGCCGAGCGCTTCGGCCTTCCAGGGCTCGGTTGGCGGCTGGGCGGTCCAGCCGGGCGAGATCATGATCTGGCGCAGCGCGAAGCTGCGTGAGTCCAGCCGCACCTCCACAACGAGATTGGGACTATGCGCGGCCGGGAGCGACACGAAAGCATCGCGGATGAACTTCAGGACTTTCGCGAGCAGCTCGCCGACTGCCTCGGCGACCCCGAGCAAGGCATCCTTGACGCCTCCCGCCTGGCGCGCGAGCCAGCGCGCCGCTGCCGCGATCATGTCGGCGAGACGATCGAGCAGGGCCATGATCTTGTCGAAGTCCGGCGCGCCGGGGCGCGGCACCGGAATGGCGGCGAGGAGGCGCATCAGCGCCTGCGCGGCGTCGGCCGCGCCTTGCGCGGCGAGCGCCACCAGCTTCACTGGATAAGGCTCGACCACGTCGAGCCGCGTCAGCCGACCCGCGGTGCTGCCCGACGCCGCGTCGTAATCCTGCCGATAGGTGGCGCCGAGCGCGAACAGCAGGTTCGGCTCGCTCTTCGCCCGGATGAGCAGGCGCGGCAGGTCGAGCTTTGCCGAGATCGTCAGGTTGGGTGCGGGCTGCGCGAGATCGAAAGCGGCGCCGAGGTCCAGCGTCAGCTCCGGCGGCTCAATGTCGATCGTGAAGGGCAGCAGGTCGGGCTTCTCGATGAACATCCGAGGCAGTCGGAACGGCTGCGTCGCCGCGGCGGTCACCGCGCCCTCAACCGTAAAAGCGCCGTCCGCGGTGAGCGTCAAGCCGAGGCCGGTGATTGCGGCGAGGGTCGCTTCCGTATTCGCGGCGGTCGCGAGCTTCAGCGTGCCGGCGCCGCGTTGGGTAGTGGAAATCGCGAGGCTGCGATTGACGAGGCTGACCTGGAAGGCGGGTGCCTGCGCCCACTCCACCCGCAACGGCGAGTCGAACGCTCCGATCTTGGAAAGCGGCAGATCGAGCCGCAACAGTCGGGCGAGTCCGCTAAGGTTGAGGCTTGGCCAGCTCAGCTCCGGCCACGCGATCTTTGGCCACGTGAAGTCGAGCGCGGGAAACTGCGGCAGCGATTCAATGGAAAGGCTCGGCAGCGCCGCGACCAGTCCACCGCGCGTCAACACGACGGTGACACGCATGGCAGCACCGCGCGTGGCGGGACCAACTCTCACGGTTCCGCGCGCCGCCATCACGGCCGTCAGCACAGGCGTTTCGTTCGAGTGC
Source organism: Mesorhizobium sp. M0816 (assembly GCF_040320005.1). Taxonomy (NCBI): domain Bacteria; kingdom Pseudomonadati; phylum Pseudomonadota; class Alphaproteobacteria; order Hyphomicrobiales; family Phyllobacteriaceae; genus Mesorhizobium; species Mesorhizobium sp. M0816. The sequence continues at coordinate 41,289 of NZ_JAMYOT010000031.1, forward strand.
GCAAGTGTCGGATCAAGCGCGAGGAGGTCAATGACGACTCTCGCCTCGATCATGGCTGAGCCTTGTAGCGGAAGGCCGTCAATCCCGAGGAAGGCGCCCGCTCCAGCGCTCACGTCGAGCGACGCGCTCGCGAGTGCGTCGCGCAGTGCGTCGCGCGAGTCCTCGAGAGCGGCTGCTTTCGCAAGTTCAGCCTGGTCGCGGAAATTCTTGATCGTCTGCTGGATCTCGCTCCAGCTCTTCAGCTTTTCATTGTCGATCAGCTCGGCCGGAATCGACACCTTTGTGCCGAGCCGAAGTGCCCCCGAGAATTGCTGGCCGGCCTTCGACGAGGTGATCAGCAGCTCGTCATTTCCACCGGCTGCTGATTGAATGAGGTCGAGCGCAACAAAGCCCGTAGCTTCGAAAAGCCGGATCGGTCCGGACATGCCCACCGCCCCCTATCCATCCCGCCGTGCCCAGCGAGTTACAACTTTTTAATTTATTTCGCCAAATGTTGGACTTTTTGGTTGTTTTTTTTCATACAAACATAAATGATCAGGGAGGGGAAGATGTACTTTGATTAAAGTCGAACGTATCTTTGGGAGGAAGCTATGTCCGACACCGAAGAACTGGTGTGGGGAGAGACAAAAGGTCTTTCGTCGAGCGACCCGTCTGACGCGACCCTGACGCGACTCTATGCAGTCGTCGCGCGTATGGTGATGACCGCGCGCGAGCGCGGATTGGATGGGCACTTCAAGCGCGACACATTGATCTATTCGCGCAACTCAAAGGCCGAGCGCGACAACTACAACTTGATGCTCGGCGCGCTCGAGCAGGTCCAGGCGAATGCCTGGAGCGGCGCTCCCTTGCCGCAGCGCGCGGCGCTTTGGGAGCTCACGGACGGAAAGCTGCGCATCGAGGGCGACAAGCCGCCCGCACATCTCGCCTGGATCGCCGAATCGACAACGCGCTCCGGCGGCGACTTCAAGAGCGCGGACGGACGCGTGTTCCGGCTGCTCGAGTCCGATCAGGTCGCAAAGCCCGACGATCTTCCCTACGTCTCCACCTATACGGGGACCAGCCTGCCGGTGCCGGAAGGCCGCACCCGCTGGCAACGCGCGGTGCCGTGGATCCTCGGGCTGGCTGGCGGCATCGGTTTCATCATCGTTGCCTTGAACGTCTCCCATACGTCGAACAGCTTCGCCCAAGCCTATGACCTCCTCACGGGACGTCAGACCGCGCACGTTGCGCCGTTCGCGCAGGGGCTGGTCCTGTCGCCATGTCCTGCTGGAGACCACCGCATATGCGATAGCGACGCCACGAAGCTGCCGGTAAACAATGTTCCCAACCAGGAAGCGGCTCTGGCCAGTGCCCTCTTGGCCCGACAGAAGCTGGTGATCGAAAACGGAAAGAGATGCGTCACAATTCTAGCTGACGCGGCCAAAGCGCTCAAGGATGCCCCAAATGCCGCGATTGCGGTCGATCAGCCCTGCCTCGATCTGGTCGGACAGGCGGTGCGGTATGCAGGTCGGCACCTCGTGGTGACGGGCGAGACCACGCCCGGCCTCTGGTATCAGACCGTGGTGTGGTGGGCATTCGGCTGGCACGTCCCGAGCCACGGCGCGCAGCCCGCATCGCTGGTGATCCCACTTTGCCTTATGATGGCCGGCGTGGTCGCCCTGTTGGTGGGCCTCGGGCTCGGCGTGGAGCGCAAGCCGCTCGGCGCGCTTATCAGCCCGGAAAACCGCTACTCGCTCGCGCTTGCGCAAGTTACCTTTTGGACTATCCTAGTGCTGACGAGTGTCGTCGTAATCGCGCTCTTCAACGGCGGTCTGGTGGCCGAACAGATGCGCTACTTTGCGCATCTCGACCTAACCGCGACGTCGCCCGAGGCTGTCAAGCAAGGCTTCTTCCCGGGTGTTCCGAACGCGATCTGGGCCGTGCTCGGCATTACCTTCGCGTCGCCGGCGATCTCGGCGGTGCTGAAGAGCCTTCGCCGGAGGGAGCCGGAGGGCATGCCCGGCTTCGCGGTGCGTGGCGCCGACGCCGATGCCGCTAACCGAGCCGGCAGAACGGTGATTGGCTTCCAGACGCCGCTCGCCGCGCGGGACGACACTCGCCAGGCGTCGATCGCCGATTGGTTCTTGGGAGAGGACGTCAACACGAAGGACCGCATCGACATTTCCCGCCTGCAGATGGTCATGATCACTGTTGGCCTGATTGTAGCGTATGGTGAAGCGATCTTTTCGGCTGTTCGTGATCTCCCTGCGCAGGACATCTTGCTGGCGGTTCGCGACACCTCGGTGCTTATCCCGAGCCTACCTAGCGTCGGCGCCACCATGGCTCTCATGCTGGCGGCCAGTCACGCGACTTACCTGATTGCGAAAGCTGCCGAGTGAAAACGCGCTCCGGACGGGAAGCAAGTCGGGAATCGCGATTAGCTTAGCGACTTCGACAAACGGAGGCAAAGGGGGCGAGAATGGCGACTGTAAAAGCGATCGGCCGGTTCACCCCGGCGGATCCAAAGACGCATCCCAAAGACTGGATCCTATGCAAGGACGAGAGTCCGGGCGGAGACGAGTTCATTCTGCCCTATGGTACACGGGTCAATCACACCAAGACCCAGAACGAGCGCGACTATTTTGAGATCCTCGACTATCGCGAACTCAAGCGTAAGTCGGCGAGCTTGTCCTTCGCGACGGTCAACGGAAAGAAGGAATCGCGGCTGATTACGCCGCCGGCCTACGCGGGGCCCACCAAGGTGCTCTGGGATGCGGCGGTTGGGAAGGTCACGGTGAAGTCAGCGGACGGATCGACTGTCATCGCGACGGCTACGTCGCAGCCGCAGGTGCCGAATGGCACTTACAAGATATGGCCGAAAGTCCCTGCAACGGCCTTCGAGCATGCGGCGGGCTTTGTCCATAAGGCTCCGCACGCCTTGAGCTGGTGGATTATCGACTATAAGATCTCAGAAGGGTATTGCTTCCACACCGGAAATAATTCTCTCGGCTGCGTCACCGTAACCGAGCACGCAAAGTGGGAGAGCATCTTCGAGAGTCTGGTGCTCGCGCGCACTGCAGACAACCTTTATTCCGGCGAGATCACCATCAAGGGGCACGACCTCGTCGCATAGCGAGTGAAGATGGCGGCAATCTGGCGGGGACGACTGACAAATCCCCCAACTAAGGTGACGTGGCATGAAGCGTTTCCAGACGGACTACGCAACTCGCGCCGCAGAACGGCGGAGACTCCGCATTTACGCGACCGACCCCATGAGCGGCCGGCGCGCTCCGTACCGCATCGCCATCGATGTGGAGAATGAGCCAAATCTCAGGCCGGGTCCCAGCGGCGAGCTCATTGAAGTTGTCGACTACGACGGCTGGAATCAGATCTTTTACCGGGCTGTTGATCTCAACGATCCAGCCTTATTGATGGAAGGAGGATTGCCACCGAGCGAATCCGATCCGCGATTTCATCAGCAGATGGTCTATGCTGTGGCCATGAAGGTGATCGACAGCGCCCGTCGGGCGCTTGGACGGCCACTCAATTTCAGCGCGGGACGGTCCAAGCCAAAGCTGAGGCTGCTGCCCCATGCCTTTTACGGGCGAAACGCATTTTTCGATCCCGAGCTCAATGCGATCCTCTTCGGGTATTTTCAGGCGGACTCGCGCTCGCCCGGAGCGAACATTCCGAGCCAAACAGTCTATACCTGCCTCTCGCACGACATCATCGCCCATGAAATGGCGCATGCCATCGTGCACAGGCTGCGGCCGCGTTTCATAGAGGCGACAAACATAGATGTCTTGGCCTTCCATGAGGCTTTCGCGGACATCGTCGCGCTTTTCCAGAGGTTCTCCTACCGTCAGCTCCTCATTGAATATATTCAAGATTCAAGGGCTGAACTACAGAAGGCCGGCATGCTGGTCGAACTGGCGCAACAATTTGGGTACGCGACCGGTTCCGGTAAGGCACTTCGCTCTGCGATCGGCGTGTCGCCGAGCTTGGCGAACCTCGCGGCCGCTCACGAGGCCCACGACCGCGGAGCAATCCTTGTCAGCGCTGTCTTCGATGGCTTTTTCCGCGCCTTCCAAAAACGGATCGCAGATCTTCTGCGCATAGCAACGGGCGGTTCCGGGCAACTGCCGCTGGGCCGTCTCCACCCCGATCTCGTCAACCGTCTCGCGACGGAAGCGGCGAACCTGTCGGACCGTTTCCTGCGAATGTGCTTTAGAGCATTCGACTATATGCCGCCTGTCGACGTGACCTTCGGCGATTTCCTGCGCGCGCTCGTGACGTCCGATTTCGAGCTTAACCCCGACGACCCCGATGAAGTGCGCTTCGGGATCATCGAGGGCTTCCGCGAACGCGGCATTTTTCCTGTCGGTGTTCCGTCACTCGCGGAAGAGGGATTGCTATGGCCCAGCCAGGTGAACGGGCAAGCGCCGCCATTGCCACAAATCTTGCTGGAAGACGCACAGCGATTTCTCACCTATTCGGCGACCGCCCTCGACCAGAGTCGCATGAGGAGCAGGAGCGGCAGCGCAAGAAGCCAGCAAACCGCGACCGAGACTTACCAGAGTTCGGTCATCGAGGAGTCCAGTTCCGTGGATGAGGCCGTGCCACAAAACCGCAAGGTTCGTGACAATTTATTTGGCGCCTTGACGGGCTATGCAAGAGACAACCTTGTCACTTTTGGTCTTGATCCCGACAGGGCGGTCGCCGTCGTAGGCTTTCACGCGGTACACCGCATTACCGCCGAACAGCGTCTTGTCATCGAGTTCGTCGCGCAATTTATGCAAACGGAGAAGGCACCGGAAGACAATTCCGGCAACCTGCCGTTCAGGGGTGGGGCCACGGTGATTTTCGGCAGTGAGGGTGAGGTGCGCTACATCGCTTGCAAGCCGATGCAGTCGGCGCAGCTGCCCCCTGACCTGCAGAAGGCCGCCGAGGCGAGAAAATTGGCGGCCGCCAATTGTATCGACGAACTCGATAGACGCGACCCGCGCATGGCATTTGCCAACGCGGACTATCTTCGCGATCGCATGAAGCTGCGTGCCCGCTTCAGCGCTTTGCACGGGGAGGGCTGAGATGGCGACACGACCACATAGAGCGCCCCGTCGCGCCAGACCTGCTGCCGGGAAAAGCATCCGCATCCGAATGTACAATGTCGGCTTTGGCGACTGCTTTCTCCTCTTTCTGCCCACCGTTGAGGGATTGAAAAAGGTCGCCATCGATTGCGGCTCTCTGAAGAACAAGACGCAATCCATCAGAGCGATCTCAGACAGGCTCATTGCGGATGTAACCGATAGCGACGGCGTGCCCCGGATCGATGTACTCGTGATGTCGCATCGGCACGCCGATCACATTTCAGGCTACACCAACGCCAAATGGGCCGATGTCGAGGTTGGGGAGGTTTGGATGCCATGGCTGGAGTCGCGCGAGAATCCTGACGCGCGGGCGATCCAGAAACGACAAAGGGCCTCCGCTCAAGCCCTGGCCGTGGCAGTGCAGAAGCTGAATTTGGGCCAGGGGCTGGCCGAGGTCGCGCTGAATGCGCAGTCCAACGACGACTCGCTCGATGTTCTGCACGCTGGTTTCGCCAAGAAAGTCTTGCCACGATTTTTTCCATCGGCAACGAAGGTCGTTGAGAAGATCATCTCCAGCGCTTTGCCCGGGTTGGAAATCTTCGTCCTTGGACCGCCGCATGATCACGTCGCGCTGAACGATCCCAATCCCCCAGATGGCCAAACGCTTCTGACTGGCTATTCCGCTGACAGTTTGACGGGGCCGCTCGAAAAGCTGAGGCCTTTCAGCGGGGACTGGGCCGACGAGGATGCGTACTGGCCGGATTTCGATCCCACCGAGATCGACCGGGCCGCCTCCAGAGCGGAGATGTATGAGATCGCGGCGGCGAAGCTCGATGCTGACATCAACAATACCAGCCTGATCCTTATCTTTCGCGTCGGCAATGACTACCTCCTCTTCCCAGGTGACGCGCAGTGGGGACCCTGGGAAAAGATTCTCGCCGATGACGAGGCGGTTGAACTGTTGGGCAAAGTGACTTTCCTAAAAGTCAGCCACCATGCCAGTCACAACGGCACACCGGCAACGCTGCTGAGGGACGTCCTCGGCAAAGCCAACAAACGGAATAGTGTCGTGCATGCGATGATCTCAATGACTCCCTTCGCGCAGTGGGAGGGCATACCACACATACCAATTCTCACTGCGCTGAACACTCTCGGCTTTCCCTACGTGGTCAGCGATGTGCTGGAAGACCGCGACGGGTTCACGCGCGACGAGGATTTTTGCTTCGATCTGGAACTGTCATGACCCGTCGCCCGCCAAGCGGATCGGCCCGGGAGCAAGTCTCCTGAAACAGGCTGTGGTGGTCATTCACGGCATGGGCGAGCAGGTACCCATGCAGACCCTCCAGGATTTCGTCGAATCAGTCTGGGTGACCGATGACAACCTCATCAGGAACGCTCGACCAGACTCTATGACTGGCGGACCACGGCAGGGCAACGCCGTCTGGTACAAGCCAGACGAACGCAATCGCAGCTTCGAGCTGCGGCGTATGACGACCGAAGGTCTGGATGGCGGCCGCGAGGCGACCGACTTCTACGAGTTCTACTGGGCGCATCTGATGCATGGTACGACGTGGGAGCATTTTAGGACATGGCTGCTTGACTTGCTTCTACGCTCACCCCGTCGCGTACCGCCAAGCGTGCGGTCAGCCTGGATTGTGCTTTGGGTTGTCACAGTGCTGATTGCCGCCGGTGTCCTTGCAGCCGGTATTTTGCCGGCTGTGTACGGCGAACAGCTGAAGGCAAGATGTTCACCCGTTGCCGTTGTCTGTTGGTGGCCGCTCTTGCCGTCATTGGTGGTCGGTGGCCTGTCGCTGGCATTCGGCACCTTTGTGAATGTCTTCCTGCTCAAATATTTCGGCGATGTGGCTCGGTACGTTAAGGCCAATCCCGTCAATGTGGCGCGCCGCCAAGAAATTCGCGAAAAGGGCGTCGAACTGCTTGAGACGCTGATGGGTCTCCGCAACGACGTCGGCGGCACGGCAATCAAGTACGACCGGATCGTCGTCGTCGCGCATTCCCTAGGCACCATCGTCGCCTACGACATCCTCAGTCACTGTTTCGCCCGGCTGAATACGAGGAATAATCTTCGTACCAACCCGGCACCCCAGCCGCATCGCGTGGAGATGGAGGCAATGATCCGTAGGGCTGCAGGCTTGGAGGGGACGGGCAACGCCGGGCCGGAATGGGATCTCGAGGCTTTCCAGAGGTTGCAGGCGCTGTGTCGGCAAGAGATCAATGCTCAGGACAGTCCCTGGACGGTCAGCGACTTGATTACGCTGGGGTCGCCGCTGTCGCACGCTGAATTTTTGTTGGCATTCGACAAAGCCGACCTGCGGAAGGCTCAGGAGCGCCGCACTTTTCCGACCTGTCCGCCGAGTCTGGAGTATGATGGCAAAACGAAGCGTAGGCATTTCACCTATCGGCTGACCGATGAGGACGAAGACAACGATTCTGATCCTGAGACGCCGCGTCTACCTCATCACGCTGCGCTCTTTGCATTTACCCGCTGGACGAATCTGTACTCTCCTCATGAGAAAGTGCTCTGGGGCGACTTGATCTCCGGCGAAGTCGGCACGCAATTTAACCTCGCGGTCAATGGCCGCGAGGTATCCGGCATTCGGGACATCAAAGTCTTGCCAGAGCGGGCGCCCGATGGCCAACCAGTCAGCGGTGCCCGCGTCCCATTTTTCAGTCACACGAAATATTGGCAGTCTCCGGGCAAAGCGGCAGGCGCTGGGCTGCCCGAGCACCACATAAGAGTGCTGCGTGGCGCTCTAAATTTGAAATCGGGGTAATGGACGCGAGAACCATTCGAGATGCTTTGGCATGCCTCGGCATCGATCGGCGGGTCAACTTTGCGAGCACGCCGCGCGACAGAACAATGCACCGCCATCATCGTCGCCGAAGGCCGGCAACACACCGCGACCCCAGCGGCTCAATATGTGGGGAAACTTCTGCATCCTACGGTCCGGTACCCACGCTGTCCGTCTTATCCAAAGGCTCCGTTCGCTGGGAAATCAAACCGGACAGCCCGCGTGCTAAATAACCGGACAGATTATCTGCTTACGACACGTGATTTCACGTGCGTTGCAGCCAGTCCAAAACCGCGTTACTCTGACTCGGTTTGCTTTACCATAGGGGATCCGCATGGCGACGGACGTATACAAATACAAACTCGTAGAAAAGGCCGGTGGGCACACGATCTGGATTCTCTGCAATGACTCTCCTGGTCCATTCAACGATTGGGAAGAGGGCGATCCGCAATCGGGTTGTCTGATCATCACAAGCGGACCGCTCAAGACGGATAATGCGGGTCAGCATTGCATGTCCGGTGGAGCGGGATCGCAGGAAGTGCTCGTACTGCAGGCCGCGGCTTGGTCGACTAACGTCGGTGATACGGGGGATGCCGAGCTCTTCCTTTCCCAGAACTCGACGACCTATTACGCTTGGGAAATGGTCGAGAAGTCGTCGAGCTAGCCGACGGTGTACCTCGGCACTCGAATGCAAAAATGCGCGAGTTTGAACGTGGCACGATAGCTTCTAGCCCGCTTAATGCACGGCGATGAGCTTTCGGCGGCCTGAAGCGGCGATCTGGTTGCCTTTGCGGTGCGTTTTCCCAAGCCTCGTCATGCGCCGGAGGTGATCCGTCGTGATGGAAGGCGAGGTTCGCGGGTTGAGGTCAGCGGGTTTTGTTTGGGGACGTGTGCGCCCCATTGTTTATGTCGCGAGTTGCGGGATGCGACTGAGGACGATGCGCAGGATGCGCTGGTCCGGGCAGGATGTCGGCAGGTGCAGGCGGATTTGGGTTTTCATCTCGACCACGCGCGCTGCGATCTTGATGAGGCGCAGTCGCAGCGTGTCGAATTGGGCGACTGCAAGCTCGAGCGTTTCGGCATCGCGGCGCGCAGGCCCCACATAAGCCAGTAGGCGCCGGCATGCAGGAACAGATGGGGTATTCGGCTTGAGCCTCATCTTTTGGCGGTGATGCTATGAAGGTGCTGCGCTTCGAGCTGATGATCAGACCTGGTCTGCATGGAAGCAGCCACAAGCCATCAGAAGGAGGAAGCGCAGCAGAAAATATTATGCCGGATTAGATGTCTCAGTTTGACAAATTTGTTCTCATTTTGTTCACTAGAGGCGAGATAGCCGCAACAGGCAGTCATGGACCTGCTTTTGGAACTCAGGGGAGCATCAGCGAAGGAAAAGAAGCGTGGCGTTGATGCTGCGAAGGCTGTGCTTGAGCGCGCTGGATTGACAGCCGAGGAAGCCTGTGGCGCTGCATTTGAACTTGAGGGCTGGGATATCGATGGCTTTCCTGAAGACCGCACACCGTCGGACGCGGTGTTCGAAGCTAACTCGGTTTTGGGGTGATGCTCACCAAGCGGCCCTTGAAGCTTGTTGCGCGAAATGGTCGACTGGCAAGAAGCCCGTAGCGGTTGAATTAGAGTTGCTGATCGACCCCGAGGCGCAGCTTGCGGATCGGGATACGGCTTTGGCAAAGCTTCGTGCCATCGTCGAAGCCAAAGATGGCCACAGCGACGCAAGCAACAAACTTCTAATTTTGGCGTACCGGTTGCTGACGAGCTCGAAAATGCTCGGGATCTCGTAGCGGATGTGACCGTCCGCCAGAGCGCGTCAAAGGCAACGCCGATTCCGGCACGCGAATATCCGCAACCCTCAATATGGGCACTGGCAGCAATATGTCGGCATCGAGCACCGCTGCGTCGTCCCGGTGACGAGCTTTGCCGAGCCCAGCCCGAGGCCCGGTGACAAGGACCACGAGACGGGCATTCAGCGGAACTTCTGGTTCGCCCTCAACGTGGATCGGCCGCTGTTCTTCTTCGCTGGCCTGTGGACGCGATGGCAAAGGGTCCGCAAGGTCAAGGAAGGCCCCGGCGATCACGAGCTTTATTCAGTTGCGGCCCTCAAACCGATGGACGAACAGTTCTTTGGTGGACAAGCTCAATCCTCTTTGAAGTCCAGCAAAGATGCATGTCGCAGATCCTCCGCGCAAGTGCTTCACACCGACCGATGATACCCGGCTTGACCCACTGCGTCGCCGGCCGTTTGGGCTGTCCTTCGGCGGCGGGCCGGCATGCTCTTGGACGCGCTTCCATAACCGCTCGCGAACCTCACGATTGATGCTGACGAAAGCGCTGCCGACATATTTGCGCGTGCCGGGCTCCGCCATCAGGGCGAAAGCCGGCTTGCCGTGCTCCCGCTCAACGCCGAGCAGTTCGAATTCACCAATCGTGTAGCACTTGGTTTTCAACCAGTTTGTGGTCGAGCCGCTGACATATCTGCTGCCGAGACGCTTCGACACCATGCCCTCGAGGCCGGCTTGGTCGACCACCTCGCCTCGGGGAGCGAAGACGGAACTTGCAAGGTTTGGGATTTGCACAAGTATCATTTACATTCGAGTATCGAAATAGGGCGTCATGTAGAAGAAGCCGTCATGTTACGGCATGCAAGAATCTGTTGTGTGACCAATCGAGGATTGCTGTTGTTTCAGTTAAGCGCGCACGGGAAGCGCGAGCGTTCAAAATAAATCAAAGAAAGGGCGTCACCCAATGATCCAGAAAAAGGTGATGCGGGACCTCCTGGTCGTTCTGCCCGGCATCTTAGGATCCACGCTCCAACTACACGGGAAGGAAATATGGGGACTACGCACAGGTACGATAGTTTCGAGCCTGTTTGCTCTCGGCCAGAATTTCAAGCGACTGACCCTTCCGGCCGGCGTTGGGCACAACGATCCCGAAGACGGCATTACCCCGGGCCGCCTGATGCCGTCGGCGCAGATCATCCCCGGTTTCTGGAACCTCGTGGACGGCTATACCGAACTGGTGCGATTTCTTGAATCCCGGTTTGAGCTGGTGCGGCCCTCACCTGACCGTGCCGGGAATCTGATCGAGTTTCCGTATGACTGGCGGCTCTCTAATCAATTAAATGGAAGAAGGCTCTCCGACCGCGTCGTGCCGGAACTGGAGCGCTGGCGAAAGGATACAGCGAATCCTGAAGCCAAACTTGTTTTCGTCTGCCACTCAATGGGGGGATTGGTCGCTCGTTGGTTCATAGAAGTCCTTGGTGGCAAGGAGCTGACCAGAAAGTTGATCACCCTTGGTACACCCTACCGGGGATCGATCAATGCACTCGAAAATCTTGCGAACGGGTTCGCTCCCGGAATCGGGCCGCTTCGCATACGTTTGGACGAGGTCTTGCGAAGCATGCCCTCGGTGTATCAGCTTCTTCCGGTCTACAAATGCATCGATGGCAGCAATGGTGAGATGATATCGCTGACCGATATCGAAGTCTCTAACCTTGCAAAGGACAACATTGCCGAAGCGAGAGTTTTTCATGACCGCATAAACGCGAATACCATGGCAAGTACGAGCTATCGCATCTATGCATTGAAAGGCATTTCACAGCCGACATTGCAGTCGGCGCGGATCACAGCAAAGGGTGTGGAGCCGATACGCTCATACCGGGGTGAGGACAAGGGAGGTGACGGGACCGTTCCGCGTCCGTCGTCGCATCCACCGGAATGGGATGACGAATCGCTATGCGTTTTCTACGGACAGCAACACGGTTCGCTTCAAAACAACTCCGATACGCTCCGTCAGATATTCGGCATTCTCACCGGGAATCTCGGACGATTTATGGGCGGCAGTAAGATCGGCCTCGACTTGCCCGATGTCACTCCAGCGGAACGAGATTTCCTTGTCGGAGCTGTTTCCGAGGAGGGTGATGAAAGCCTCCCGCTGCAAGTTGAGCTGAGAGGTGAACAGAGTGAGGTCGTTGCCCGGAAACTGATGAAGAGCACGGGAAATGGGGCCTACTCTGCAATCTTTCGTGGGCTGCCGCCGGGCGGATACAAAGTTCGCGTCTCGTCAGCTTCCCCGCAGCGCTCGGTTGACTCGGTTACTGGGATAGCGTTGGTTTGGGATGAGAAGCTTGTCGAACTTTCGGATTAGCGGGACATGTCGGCTGAAGCTGTAGTCATCGCGGTTTCCGAATACGCCGATTATCCTCTTTTGCCAGAGGCAGCCGGCGTGGCCCGACGCCTTGCCGAGAGCTTGGGACAGGCGGGATACCGTTTCCGAGACAAGCCCCTCTTGGAAGGTGGTGATGCCTCTTCTGTAGGCCTGGCACTGGATGATTGGCTGAGGAAAGCAGAGGCCGGCGCCACACTGGTCCTTTTCTGGACCGGTCACGGCCATGCGCAGGGTGACGGCCACTATCTGGTCTGCAAGGGTTCACCCAAGGCCGGATTGTCGTCCGTCAACGCTCTGCCGGCGAGTACGATCGGGGCCATGATCGCACAATCGAGGGCCGAAAAGATCCTCGTGGTCTTTGATACGTGCTTTTCGGGAGGGGCGGCCGCGGATGCCGCCCAGGCGTTTTCAACGATCGTCAGCACCTGTCCGCCTGTTCCCGGACGATCTCGCGCCATTTCGGTAATCGCATCGGCGCATCCGCTCGAAAAAGCAGAAGAAGCTGTCTTTGCCAACGCGTTTCTCGATGTGCTTTTTGAGCCAGGTGCAACGAGTTTGTGGAGCGATGAGGAACAGCTGCTGAGGGCCGATGACATAGCAGTTGCTGTAAAGAACGCATTGGAGGCTGTTGGATACACACCCAACATCAGCTGCGACGAGAAGGGGCTTGGAAAGCAATTCGTTCCGAACCCCCGGTTTCGCCGTGGCGTTGGTGCCGATGATGTCGAGACGCGCCGGAAGCATGCGGCGGCGTTCGACGGACTGCCGCATTTCGAACTGGCCTCCAAGGGGATCGAGGTCGGCGAAACGGGCTGGTACTTCACGGGTCGGATCCGGCTTCTGAAAGAGCTCGTTGGCTGGCTGAAAACGGCCGATCGCGGATTGGCGATCGTGACAGGCCCGCCGGGCACCGGCAAGTCGGCGGTGATCGGACGGCTCGTGACGTTGTCGACGCGCGAGTGTCGCGAGGCGGCGGAAAAGATCGGGGTCCTCGGTTCTGCGCTTGAAGGGACGGTTCCTCCGGCAGGCATCATCGACGTGGCGATCCACGCCAAGGGCAAGACGCTCGACGATTGCGTGCGGGTTCTGGCAAGGGGGCTGCAGCTCGACCTGACCGACGGGGTCTTGGTGGATGTCGATGCGGTCATCCAGCAGGTTGCTTCTCTCGATCGGCGGATCGCGGTGGTTGTCGATGCGCTGGACGAGGCATCCTCCGGTCATGGCGCGCGTATCGCGCAAGAGCTGATCGTCCCAATCAGCAAATTGCCGAAGGCCAGGATTTTGGTGGGGACGAGACGCAGCCTGGAAGGGGCGGTGGTCCCGGAGGGCGACGACCGGCATGCCCGGCTGCGTCAAGCCCTCGGGGATCAAGCAATCATCCATGATCTTGCCGACGAGGCGGAGACTAAAGAGGACATTGCGGACTATGCCCGGCTGCGCCTGTCGGCTAGCAGGCACGGTGACGACCGGCAGGCAATCGACGAGGCTGCGCGGACCATTGCCGAACGATCGCAGGATATCTTCCTCTATGCCCGTGTCGTCTCCCGTACGCTGCAATCGCAGGAAAGGCTGGATGTCAAAGACCTTCCTGAGTCGGCCATCGGCGCCTTCGTGGAAGACCTCAACCACCGCTTCGAAGGCAATCGCACCCGCGTTGACGAGCTTCTGAGTGCTCTTGCCTTCGGCATGGGCAAGGGCTTGTCGCGCCGGGTCTGGGCGCCAATCGCGACTGCCCTGTCCAGAGCAGGGAGCCGATACACCGACGCCGATGTCGAATGGGTTTTGAACACTGCCGGATCGCACATTGTAGAGACGGGCAAAGAAACCAGCAATGTCACCCAGGCGGTCTACCGCCTCGTCCACCAAGCCTTCACGGATCACTACCAGGCCGAGTTGAAGGCCCGGATGGACGAGAGCGAAGCCCATCGCCTGATCGCGGAGGCGATGACGGAAGGTATCAAGGGCGCCGACTGGCTCGACGCCGACCGCTATCTCTGGCGCCACCTGGCCGACCATGCGGCCATTGCCGGCAATCTTGACGACTTCGTCATCGATGCCGGCTACCTGGCAGTCGCCGAACCAATTGCATTAACGCAGGCGCTCCATACGATTCGGGACGACCACGCGCGCGAGATCGCCGACATCTATCGCCGGACAGCAGACCGCCTGATCGACCGCGATCCCGTCGACCGCATGCCCTACATCCATTTAATGGCTGAGATGGAGGCTCCTGCCCTCGCACGCCAACTAGAACCGCTAGTGGCAACAAAGTGGCGATGTCGTTGGGCTCGCTGCGTCTCAACAATTTCGCACCGTGTCATTGGCAGGCATCCTGACGAAGTGATCGCCATTGCCTTTGTTATGATCCAGAGAACGCCGATTCTCATTTCTGCTGACAAGGGAGGGCTCGTTCAAATTCGAAGCGCTCGGACTGGCGAACTGTTTGGGGACCCAATAGCCGCTGGTCAGTATCCAAGACTGTGCGCAGGAGTAGTTGCCGATAGGCCGGTTGTGAGTGTCGCTAGCGGGCAGATGTTGCAGACGTTTGAGTTGCCAACGGGTCGAGCACATTGGGACAGAAACGCTGAGTTGGAGAAGATAACAGCACTAACCGTCGCTACCGTCGACGATCGCAGCATTCTTGTTTCTGGCGGCTTCGACCAATATGTTAGATCTCGAGATCTCATGGATAGGACCCTTTTGTGGCAACGTCAGCTCGCTAGAAACGTAACGAGTGTTGCATCTACGGCAATAGGAAGCGGATCATTAATACTTGTCGGCGCGAAGGGACAAAACCTCTACTTGTTGGACGCGCGCAATGGCACTGACGTTCTTAGGAATGCCAGCCTTCCAGCTCCTTCAGCTCCCCCACTTTCTCCAGCTGAACGTGAAAAGTACCCCTGGGCAGACCAATCCTTCATGGAAGCTTTTTATGGGTCCGATGTCGCGTGCTGGAGCTATGAGGAGGACGTCATCCTTGCTGCTGGAAGAGGTTTCGGTATTGATCTATGGAAGAACAAACCATCTATTCCAGAGCATAGGAACAACAAAAACTCTATAGCTCAAAGTGTTCTCCAGTTGGCATACCGAATCTTGGCCGCGGTCACAGGTTCCAGCGTCGAATCCGGGAATGGAAAGCCACGCATTTCATCGGACGACATTGTCGAATCCGCGTATCGAAAAACTGCCACCCTTAGACATAGCGGTACGGTTGAATGCTTAGCGTTCGTCACAGCCAGCTCACAAGCACTCCTTGCATCTGGCGGTAAGGACAAAACTGTCCATATCTGGGATGCGAATACCGGAGAACCAATCGGGCCAGCACTAGTGGGCCATAGTGGCACGGTGAGAAGTGTTGCCTGGGGGACCGTTGATGGCGATCTGGTCATTTTCTCAGGTGGTAATGATGGGGCAGTCCTAGCTTGGAATTACGATGTTGTATCTCGCACCGAACCAATTGCACAAACGACCGACGTGTATGGTGCCACTGCGATCTCACTGTGCAAAATAGATGACTCCCTTGTGATATTGGTAGGAACAGACGACGGCCGAATTATCGTGGTTGATAGCAACTCGTCAAAAACGCTCACTACTGTGCATTGTCATTCTACAGCAATTGACGCGATTTTTACTTACATCGATAAGGGAAAGATGGTCGTAGTGGCACATGCCTCGAAGGGGCGCGCCGCTGAGTTTAAATGGTCCCACAACGTAGCCTCGACAATCCTTCGAACCGCGCCCGTCTCAGCAATCGCTGCAGCTAAAATTGGCACCCGGCCATATGTCATTTCTGCGATCGAATACGAATTGAAGATGGTTGACGATCAGCTTGCATTCGCTTCGCTCGAATTTCTCGATCCCTATGAAGATCGGTTCGGACTTCCGCAGCGTACGTTTGAGCAGCCGAGGAAGGGTCAGGAGGGCGCAAGGATCTTCGCCACGCTGGGGGGCAGCATTGAGACTATCGCTTTAGTGCGTTTCAATTCCGAATCCATAGTCTTAGCCTCAACGACAACAGGGGTAGTTAAAGCTTGGAACGCGGATAACGGATTCCCGCGCTTCGGGATTCTTGACATACAAAGCAATCGCGGCCGCATGGCGTTTGGTGATCTAGCCGGTCGTCTTATAGTCGTTTCGCCTGGATATGATGGCGATGTCAACGTTCTCGATATTGTTTCAGGCGAATTGGTACACAAGCTTTCGCGAGGTGGCCAGGCTGAAGTGAGCTATTGTGTTGTGACCAAAGTCGAAGGTCGCGATCTTGTCATCTTTGCGGATAAGGTCGGAGATGTTGTCTTTTGGGATCCTCTTGTTAATCGAATTTTGCATGTAGTAAGCAGCGGTTTGCAGATTACTGGATTGTCAATTTCAACCGATGGAGGTCTCGCAATTGCGACTGCACGCGGAATCATCTTTGTGAATAACTCTGTCGATCTTGGTTAAGCTAAAAGTATACAGACAATTTACTATTGGTCTAGCGCCGCGAGCACGGCGACCTGCTCCTTTGCCTCAAGAGCCTCGGCCTCGATCAACTCGGCCAGATCCGCGGTGAGTTGGTGAGCTCGGCTTGTTCGGCTGTTCGGCCTCGGACAACGGCACCTGTTCGGGATAGCGCCGCCCATAGGCTTGGAAGGTGTCATAGGATACATCGGGCATGATCTCGACCCATTTCCAGCCTTCCGCCTTCACCGCCTTGGCCGCGCTTTCAAGCTTGGCTGCGACAAGGGCGTCCAGCTTCACGACATCGACAGCGAAACCGCCTTCTTTGTCATCGAACAGATGAACAGATCGCGCCTGACGGTCCCGCCTGCCGCCTCGCGAGGAACGCCTCGTACTGGTCGACCGGGTGCATGTCCTCGCGCAAGACGTTTTCGGCAAGACTGGTCGCCTTCGCGTCCCCTCCCGCTCGCTCCTTGCATTCAACGGGGTGCCCGATTCGGCGTATCCCCACGGTGACGGCCGCCTTGCTGAGGTAGGCTGAAGGCTGCAAGTCCTAGTGCAAGCACTAGGAGTAGCCCTATGACGAAGCATCAGATCGAGGTGA
>NZ_JAMYOT010000032.1:0-54602 GCF_040320005.1 Mesorhizobium sp. M0816
CCGGCCTGCTGGTCACCACCGAAGCCATGATCGCGGAGGCTCCGAAGAAGGAGTCGGCTGGCGGCGGCATGCCTGGCGGCATGGGCGGCGGCGGCATGGGCGGCATGGGCGGTATGGATTTCTAATCCAGCCCCTATCAACCTACAGCGGAAAGGGCGGCAGCAATGCCGCCCTTTCCTTGTGTGCCGAACATGATCGACAACTTGGAGTGCGTCCCGAGGATCTCCTTCGAGCCTCACCGCATGGTCGAGAATTAGGATCTTGTCCGATCGAGCAATTCGCGGGCTCAACCTGGTCAAACCGGCGCCCCCTACGAACTGCCCGATCCTTGAGGATTCCGCTGCGCGACAATCACGATGATTCATTCAGTTGGTAGCTATAGGCGGTGAATCATGAGGGGCATTGAGGAGCGTGGCAAGGCGCCCATCTCGGCATTTAACCCCATCGAGCGTGATATCAGGGACAATTCTCTCATCGGACCGGCGGCTGGCGTTGAAGGACCCGGTGAATCATCCTGTTCTATAGTGGAGCAGACGCGCTCTGAGCCTCAAGATCAAGGGTTTCCTCCTCTGAGTATCCTTGATCTGCCGCTGGACATTCTCGTTGATATTGCTGAGCGGCTCAGCCCGATGGATCTGCTGAGGATGTCGCACACAAATCAAGAGCTGCGTGTCGCCGCGATGATAGTCGCAACGCCTCAAGAAAGGCGGATCCAGGTTCAGGCCATCTGTGGAGCCCTTGCAACCGGGCTCCAGCAGCGTCTCGTCGTCGTGGCAGAGGGGCCTCGTGACCCCGACGACTGCGCTTCGGCCTTGTGGGGCCTCGGAGCGGGCGTGGCAGCGCTTGCACCCGAGCTCCAGCGGCGTCTCATTCTCCTCGCCGAAGGGCTTGAGCCCAGGTCTCAGACCATTGCCCTGGAGGGCCTCGGAGCAGGCGTGGGTGGCCTTGCCCAACTTCAGCCGATCCAGGATTGCGATCAGCAGGTCATGATCTAGCGTCGTCATCACCAGCTCCCTCCGACCACCGCTTCGTACTCGGCGAGTGGCCGCAGCAAGGTGGCCGGGGGTGATCTTGATGCGCTCGGCGCGCACCGGCCCTTCGAAGCCGGCAACGCCGACAAAAGGCTCTGTCGCAAACCTGGAAATGGGGGTGTGAACGGCCATTTCGGCCTGTCCGTCAGGCAGCGAGGATATCGAAACAGCGATCGACAGACTTGTAGGCATACCTCGCCTGTCGCTTGCCCATCATGTGGATCATCTCGATGCCGGAGAGGATAACCACGGCGCTCGCCTGCGACTTGAAGCCGAGCATGGATGGAATGCGGCGCTTGATACGCCGGTGATCCTGTTCGATCCGATTGTTGAGATACCGGCTATTGCGGATGCGGATCGGCTTCAGCGGTCGCCGCGATCGCTGCCGCAGCCGGCTTTCAGCGTCGCAGGAAAGGATCGCTTCGTAATTGGTCTGGCTGCCGTCGGTGACGATGCGCTCCGGCCGGCCATGGCGCGTCAGCGCCTTGTGGAGGAAGCGTTGGGCCGCCACCAGGTCACGGTTTTCGCTGAAGAACAACTCGACCGTGTCGCCGAGGCTGTCGATGGCGCGGTAGAGATACATCCATGGCCGCAGACCTTGATGTACGTCTCGTCCATATGCCACTTGCTGCCGACCACACGCTTGCGCCGGTTGAAGCGCTCCAGCAGCTACGGCGAGAAGTGGGCGACCCAGCGATGCACGGTGGAATGGGCGACCTTCAAGCCGCATTCGGCCATCATCTCTTCCAGATCGCGCAGGCTCAGAGTGTAGGCCAGGTACCAGCGCACGCACAGCAGGATCACCGACTGGTCGAAATGGCGGCCGTTGAACATCACGTGCTCCTCCACAGCTGAGGCGTTTTTCTTGCCATGCTCCGCTTACCAAAAGGTTTGCGACAGAGCCGTTCGAACCGCATGCCGACACCATCGTCAAGGGCGGCCGCGATGTCCATTATGGCCACAAGCTCAACATGACGACGGGCAGGCAGTCTGTTCTTTCAATTTAGACCAACTATGCGGATGCCGCCTCAGTCAATTCAAGAAGGTAACCAATGCCGCGCACGGTCGTGATCCGTGGCGTTGCACCTGACCTACTCAGGTGTCCACGTAAGCGATAGATTCCGACTTCAAGCGCGTTGGCAGATACCTCGTCGTTGAACGAATAGAGGTGATCTTCCAACTGCGCACGAGGCACGATGCGGCCTGCACGGATAAGCAGATGCTCTAAAATACATAGTTCGCGGCGTGCGATCTTCAGAGGATGACCCGAGACGGAAACCTGTCGGCCGATCGGATCGAAATTGAGATTGCCAAATACAACGATGGGGTCGGTCACCTGTGTCGACCGGCGCAGAATGGCTCTCATTCTGGCGATGAGCTCATCGAAAGAGACGGGCTTGAGCAGAAAGTCGTCCGCGCCACCGTTGAAAATTGCAATTCGCTTCTCGAGATCGTTGATGCTACTCATAATGAGGGTTGGAACTGAATGCCCGTCGCTCCTTAGCTGTCTCAGCCAGCCCAAGCCATCGCCATCTGGCAGAGCCAACTCCAGCAGGAGAATTTCATAGGTTGCGCAACAAAATGCCCTCGACGCCTGTTCCAGGTTGCCAACTACATCAACGGCAAAACCGCTATCCCCGAGCGCAACTCGCACAGCGCGCGTAAGATCCACATGATGATCAATGAGCAGCGTTCGCATTTCACGTCCTATCAAGGTCGGACAGGTCACCGTCCGCTGTAAGACCGGGGCGACAGCGGAAGTCGCGCAACTCTTCGTAGTGTTCGTAACGCTCTTTCCGATGGGTGATCGCGGGAGCATGCAAGCCGCACGCCTGCAATAGTCGGGGATGGAACACGTGAAGACCTGTTGACGGGCTGAAACCGTCGGTCGGCCAGCCCACAATGCCACCGACTCTGCCTGCGATTTCTCTGCGCATCGATCCTCCTATGGGTTGGGTCGCAAACTCCAGCTGAGGTCGCAAGGCAGGTTGCGGCTTTGTTCATTGAGAGGACCCCCTGGAGGCAATACCAGGAGGATTCCCTATATGGCACTTCCCGATTTACCACCGGTCATTCCGAACCACGTTCGGCGGCTTTGAAGACACTCATTGAGCGCGGCTAGGTAAATCAAGGGTACGACCTGCCGGGTGTGGATGCCGCTTTTGAAGCAGGCATCGGCACCAGCTCGGTGAGCGTCGCCCGCGCAATTCAGCGGACGCGCTCGATACACCCAGTCGAATCGTGCCGCAACTTGCCGCGCCGAAAGGGCGCCCGAAGACTTCAGACTTGTGACCGAAGGTCTACGCCCAGTCCTCCTCCCATTATCCACCTCCCTCAAATCAAAGTGGACGTTCAATCTGAACAAATTACGCCATCGTATCACAAACGACTTACCGATCCCCGACGTGCTCTAGCCTTAGTGCTTGTTAAGAAGGTCGGCTACTGTCTCTCCGCGTCGCCGGGCATCGGCGGCGAGCCACACCTCCCCCACCTCATACACGTCGCCGTGGGTACTGAACGGCACAATGACGTCAATGGCAGCCGACAGCAGGTCAAGAAGCGTGTGGTCTTCCACAGCAGCTCCTTGCGGGCTGCTCTTGACGAGTGAAAAGAGCTTTTTAAAGCCTTGGACCGGATCCGCCCCATGAATCGTTGATATTGATCCCGCATGGCCGGAGACGACTTCGCTAAGGTAGGCCCAAGCAGCATCATCGCGCATCTCGCCAAGCAATATTCGATCAGGGCGCATGCGCAAGCTGGCTTGCAACAGTTGCTCGGCTGTCACCGCACCTACGCTTGCTCGGTCCTTCGGATAGAGTAACCGGACATGGTTCTCGTGCGGGATTGCAAGTTCGAGCGTGTCCTCGATACTTATCAGCCTCTCTTGCGGGGGTATAGCGTTGATCAAAGTCTTGCTCATTGTCGTTTTGCCGCTTCCAGTAGGTCCGCAAAGCAGCATCGTGAGCCGCCCGCAAACGCATGCTCGCAAAAATTGCTCCAAGTCACCATGGTCGTAGTGCTGAAGAATCGTTTCGTCCTGCCGCTCTTGGCGCTCCTTTCGTGACCGCCATTGATTCCAACGCGAGTATTCGTAGCGAGAAGAAACTTCCTTGAGTTCGGTCACACGACTTGAGGGACGCCGTATCGTCAGGCTTATTGTTCCTGAGGGAACAGCGGGCGGCAAACAGATCTGCAGCCGCTCTCCGTTCGGCAGCTCAGTCGCACAGAGGGGGCTTTGCGGTCCGACATCTTGCTTGCGCAGCGCTCCAGCGAGGATCGCGATGTCCTCCAGATCGTCATAAGATAGCGGTAGCGGATGTTTCGTGAAAACGCCGGCCTGTCGGACAAAGGCTTCCCCAGGCCGGTTGATAGCGACCTCTTCGGTCCTTGGCTCCTCAAGCCATTTCAAAACAGGGTTGAGAAGCAAACGCAATTGAGGGTCAGCCTCCGGTCGCATTGTTGTCTCTCCGGCGTTGGCGATGTTGGGGGGCTGGCGCCACGGCGATCGGTCTAAGATCGTATACATCTGAGAAATCGAGGTCCCGAGCCACAAAGATCGATACAGCATCTCCCTGGTTTTTCTTCAGAGTTGGCGGAACGTTGATCGTTGCTCTAAGGGTCGTGTCAACGGCTTGTCCGGCGTTGCTCTGGAAGCTGTTGATGCCGCTTCCTCCACCTGAGCTGCCAGCGTATTGACCGGCGGCCTGAAACGCGCCTTGAATGACGCTCATGAGCATTGCTCCGCCAAAGCGCTGCCAGAAGTGATTATCCACCGTGCCAGGCATTCCGGAGCGGCCGAGCTCGTCAGCGCCCGGCGACGCTAGCGAAACGAGGGCATGGTCAGGCGTTTCGATGCGCGTCCACAGCACGAAGACACGCGCATCCCCCTGTTGGAGACCACGCTGGATCTCGCCAATCACGGTCGTCCCGCGATCCAAAAGCACCACGTTGTTGGTGGCGCCGCGGACGTCTTTAGGTAAGACGCACTTCACATAACCCGGTAAATTTGTGTCGACTGCCGTTTGCAAAATGCAGGGAATTATCGTTCCTTGGGTAATCACGAGATCAGGGTGCGGCAAAAGTGTGGCCCGGCTTGGCTCCTGTATATCTGGCTTCAATCGCCCCGTCAGATCGCCAGCGTCTGAAATCTCATGCGAGGTCGCGGGAGCATCCCTATGGTTGTCTTCGCTCCGCTGACCGTCGTTGGGCATTTGACCGCTGCCACTGTAGGCGAAAATTGGTGTTTCCTCCGGCGGCGGATCAGCTGGCGCCGGAGGCGGCGTGGATGGCGCAGGATCTCCTGCCTGCGCCGCCTGTACGGGTGCTGGAGCTTCGGGAGCAATCTCAATCGGCACGGGGCGGAATGGCTCGGCGTCGGCGACAATTGGAGGTTTTGGCTGAGTTGGCTCGTCTTGTGTGCTGGGACGACCGCCGAGCCAGATGAGCGATAGAGATGAGATGAGAACAAGAGCAGCGACGGCCAACTTCTGCAATCCCGAAACATGCCGGCGGGCCGGCTCCGAGACCATCGATCCTGAGGCATGGACATCATGTCCCGACTGTGGGCCGGTTTCATTCATCGGCCGGGCCTTTCAAAACGCGCCACACGTCGGGTGTCACTGTACCGGTCCCTGGCGCTCGTCCCACAGGGTCATAAGCCCTGTTGAAAATGGACAAGACCGTATTGCCATCTCTCAGACGCCATTCCCGGGCGACTGCGGATACTTCAACATAGTCTCCTTTGACCGTGTAATTGGCAGCGGCTTCCTTGCCGTCGGGATTGATAATGTAGAGGGAGGGTATGCGGGAATTGCTTGCGAAGCCAAATACGGTGGTAAAGCCATTATCGAAAACTTCCAGCGGCGCCAGCGATCGATCGCCCTTTGCGACGTAGTGAAAATTGCTTTCGTCCGGACTGGTAGTTGCGGCGGGCCGATTCAACAAATCCTGAACTCTCTCGTCGCGCAGCACTTTCGCCCGGGCCTGACCAAGAATCGAGCGCCTTTCTGCGTCCTTTCTCTGAGCAGCAGCCTCATCAGCAGGATAGGTGAACTGCACACTGTAGTATAGGTCAGGTTGCTGCTCATCGAGTTTTGGCATCGCTCTCGTTGAAATACTGAAGACGTATCTCCGTGTACCGGACTCACTCTCGGCCAGCACGATGACCGGCTGCGGCGGGAGCATCCGGCTAGCCTTAAAAAAGAGATAGTTGGCGCGCGGGAGCGCAGCCAGGTCTTTGCTATTGGAAACGGCCACGGCTGCGACTGTCTCGTTGGCCGCGAATGTGACAACCAGCGTTGCCCCCACTGCGGTAGACAGGCGCACCACTTCGTCAGGACGGTAAGCCAGGTAGCGCATGCGCGCATCATGCTTGCCGGCAAGTGGTGTGTCTTCCGCGGACGCTTCCATCGTTAAGAAGAGTGAACAGACCAGCGCGAGAAACGCTCTTTTTGTCATGGCTGCACATAGCCCAGGTTCGATACGCTATCTTCCGAGCTTTGATAGGAAGTGACGAGTAGACCTCCCGGATTGGTGAGCCTCGATTGCCCAGGCAGACCCGTCAAGCGCTCGTAGCGGATGGTAGCTGTCCAGGTGGTCACTATCGGCATCTGCCCATCGACAACAAGCGTACGTTTGTAACGGATCTGTTGAACGTCCGGACTGATGTCGTTTGAAGAAATATGCCCGACCTCGAGCTTGCCGCGTTTGCCGACCGTGACTTGCGGCGAGGTGGGATTCGGATAGTTGAAGAAATCTTGATATTGCTGTCGCACAGCCGGCGCGCTGAAACTGGATACGAGGTCATAGGCGTATTGGGCTGTATCTGCTGTGTACCCCTCGCGCAGGCGTACATATTCCCACAGCGAAGCATTTATGACGGCTCGGTCTTGGGTTGCCGGCAGTCGAGAGACTGACACTTCGCTGTCGACGGTCCCATCCGGCCGGACCCAGAGGAACACAGGTACGAGCTTGGCCAACGGGACCATGGCAGCAATGGTAAATGCCTGGGCAACATTTCCTAGGACCGCCGCTGCGGCAAAGGCTATCAGGGCCTTTGACAGGCGCCGCGCAGACTTCGCTCGTGAAGTTTGAAACGCTTCCACCTTCTTATAGTGGGCGGCTAGCGTTTCTCTCTCCACCAGAAGGGCATGTTCAGGAACTTTCACTTTGGCTCTTCCGCGCATTCGACCTGAAGATCCTCAGGGGTGGTTTCCCATTGTCCCACGTTCAGTTGGAATGGGGCACCCGCGCATGTCGCAAGCCCATGGCTCGTCTTGCAGGCGGCCAAAGCGAGGATTGACAGAAGTAGGCAATATTTCATGTTTTTGGCACCGAGCTTGTCGATTGATTAACCACCCGCCGTTTTGGCAAAGTGGCGATTGAGGCTGTTAAGAGGTCGGTTCGCACCTCCCCAAGAGCCGCCGGCGATGCTGCTGGCGATCGTCGGAAGCGCGACGATCAGAGCGTCACCAGCTAGGAAAAGCATGTCGAGCTCGTAAAGCCCGATGATCTTGGCTGCTGTCGTGCCCGAGAATTTGATCATCAAAAGCATGGCTGCCAGCGAGACTGCTTCGGCAGCGATTACTATCGTTGCAACGATGTTGAGGAGGAGAAGCAGCAGCCCGTACGAGAGCAGTTGGCCGATCCATCTGGTGGCTATGTCTCGAGTGTGATCAAAAAGGTAGCCTACAAGGACCAGGGGGCCGATCGTCAAGAGCACCTTCGTCAGAATTCCAACGGCATCGTAGATCTCGAACGCTGTCCACAGCGCGCCGTAGAAAATCCATTGCGCTCCCTCGAAAGCAAGTATGTCCTGGCCGTTCATAGGCCCAATTTCGGAAGCAATCAGCTGAAAGACATACTGGCTTGAAGCAAACATGAGATCGAGCTTCTGGGGGATTCCGATGAAGGGCAAGTCGCTGCCACTGATGTCGTGAGCCAACCTCGGAATCGTGTCGTCGAAGAGCGCTTCAATGTACTGCTGATAGTTGGCCTGCCCTAAGATAAGGGCAACGACAATCGACACCATGATTACGCGCGAGATACCCCCGCGCGCATCGACTTGACCACGCATGACCAGACAGCCTTGGATTATTATCCAGAGCGTGACACACGCAACCAGAGGCGCACTGACCGCCTCTTGGATGTTTTCAAGCACTTTGTGCAGCCCGGACGTGAAGGCCCCATGAAAGATCGTGTGTATAGTCGTGAATGGCGCGGGAATTTTGAAATTCATGGCGTGAGCCTGATGTGTCCCTGATCAGCGCAGCTTAGCAGGATGAACTCTGTGTGGTTTACGGGAGGATGCTAAACATATTAGCGGTGTCCTGATGTTCGCGACGCTGCGTGGCGGCCTCCTCCACGGCGTGAAGGCTCCCTTGTGCAGTGGCCATTGTCAGCAGACTCGTGGCCTGGACATTTTGGATCATCGCATCGTGAATCTGCTTGAGGACCAGACCGTTGGTCACGGTGGCCTGCATAATATTTCCCGAGCGGGAAAGCTGACCAAGCGTGCCGGCGTTATCCTTAAGGCGCTTGTCCATCATGCCCAAAGTGTCGGCTGCAATAGCTGCGGCATTGGCGGCCCCGGCGATTTGTCCCTGTAACAGTTTCGCTTCTGAATCGGTGCCGTTGACTATCCGATTTGGGTCCTTCGCAATGTTACGGGCCATAATCGAAGCTGGCGCCCGAGCATCAAACATCTGCTCCTCCAGCTTATTGCTCGACGGGTAGTGATTTCCTTGGTTCAGTGAGCTTAGCAGTCCCGTGACAGCGAATGACGACGTTAGAATTGTCACCATTTCAATCGTGGTAGCGAGCGTCTCGATTGACCTCTCAAGGATCGCCGCATTGGAAAGCGCTGTTAAGGTCGCTTGTGTTTCTGTTACAGGGTCGCTGACGATAAATTGCGAACGGGCCTGTCCGTGAAGCAGAAGGGAAGCAGCAAGGGTCGTTACTGCAAGTTTGGCAAATTTCATGAATATTCCTCCGTCAGTCTTGAACTTCGTGGTACCGGGCCATGAACTTGTCGAGCCACCCACTTGGGGCGTCTCCGTGCTGGTTACGAAGCTGGTCGGCAAAGCGCACTGTGTTGGCCCGCCCCGAGAGTACGGCTACGTACTCGCGCATCTGCCCAAGATCGAATTCGCAAACAATACTCCCGCTATCGCGCTTGAGCAAAAACTTGCGGCTGCCGATTGCCATTCCCTGGCGGATTGCCTCGAACTCCTGCGCAGTGCACTTCAAGCCATCGACATACGCAGAGCGGTCCGCCGTCGGTGATGGGTAGAAAATTTTCGTCATACATTGCGCAACGAGACTAGCTCCGAGAGGCGATTCCAGAACGTGTTCAGGCTGCTGCGTTGCGAGTATCAACATGCCGTTGTTTTTGCGGACCGTGAGCAAGAACTTGTCGATAACGGCCGAGAATTGGGGGTTTAGTAGATAGAATCGAAATTCGTCGCAGCTCATGACGAACCGACGACCATCGACGATAGCGCCCACTCGATGCAGAAGGTATGCGGCGGCCGGTGCACAGACCTCCTCATATTCCAGGAGCTGCGTCATGTCGAAGCCCGTAATGGAGGCATCCAGCCTTACTTCGTCCACGTCGCCGTCAAAAGCCCATCCAAGCGCCCCCCCTCTACACCACCGCTGCAGCCGTGCTCCTGCGCCCTCGGAGGGGCTGTGCAATAGGAATTCGCGCAGGCCCGCAAGTGAGCGCATAGGGGGTTCGAACGAAAGCTGACGAACAATGCCGCGTTCCAGCCGACGGCTTTCCTCCGGCGAGATCGGACCACGGCCGTCACTCTCGATCAGGGCCATCAACCACTCGCGTAGAAAGTCTCGCGAGGCGGAGGTGTTGTCCAGTCCACGCAGAGGGGCCAAGCCGCTCGGAGCGCCTCTGCGCAACGCAAGATATGTCCCTCCCGTGGCTCGCACCAGCAGTTCACCACCCCGATCCTTGTCGAAGAAGACGATCGCACCATTGCGATCGACCAGGCTTTGCTCAAGCATCGCGAGGACAAAGGTCATCAGCGTCGTCTTGCCTTTGCCAACGGGCCCGAATATTGCCGTCATGCCGACGTCATTCTCATGGGGGATGTAGTCGAAAGAAGTTCCACCGTTTGTGCGAAAGCGCGCAACAGCATTGCCCCAGTGGCCGGAACTGGAACCGCTTGGGAAGTTCTCAAATGAGACGAGCCCGGCAAAATTGTGTGAGGTGATCGCCCCCGGGCGCGTGCGCCACCTGTTGTTCCCCGGAAGTTGGGACCAATATGCGGCCTCCATGCCGATGCCCTCTTGGACGATAACGGCGCCCGCGTCGGCCAGCCGTGCGCGGGCACTTGCTGCGCGATCTGCAAGGGTATTGAGGCTGTCGGCATAGACGCACAGGCTCAGATGATGCGAACCCATCACGAATTCGTTGCTTGCCAGTGCGTCCTCTGCCTCGGCAAGTTCATTGATCTGGGTGAGGGCCTTGTCGCCGGCACTCGTCATCTGGCTGGACTTAAGGCTTAGTTTGGCATGAGCTTGTGGGCGAGTGAGGAAGGAAAAGCTCTGGCTCAGGACAAGCGGGAAGTTGGCGGACAGCAAGGAATTTAGCATGCCCGGCCGCGTCGTCGCCGGATATTCACGGAACGAAAACAATGATCCGACGGAGCTATCCCCGGGCCTTCGAATCTCAAGCGCCCGCTTCCCGCAGATGACCTGGTCAGTGTAGATCGAGGCGCCAAGTGAGCCGGTAACCATCGGAACCGGAAGAAACCGGCAAGTCATCATGAGCCGAAGCGCCTCGCCGATTTCCGTGAAGAGCACGTTGCCTTTCTCTCGAATGCCCAACCGGCGCAGACCGTAACCGCCGAGTGCGCCAGCAATGATGTGCCAGAGGTCTTCCAGGCTCCGCATTTGGGTGGCTAGATCGTGCTCATTCCGTCTGCGGGACTTGGCAATCCGCAAGCCGATCTTGCCGATTGCGGTGCGGGGGGACACGATCAAAGTGAGGAAGTGATCGTTGCGAAAGAGCTTTCCCGACAGCACACGACGCTCGTAGGCCTCGCTCAGACTGCCAGCGAATGCACTTTGAAACTGGCGCGGCGCCGGCGCCGGCACATCGTTGTGTCTCACAAGATGAGCGTATATCGAGACATTGTCGTCGGCGATGTTGCGCAAGAGAGTGTTGAACGCGCGGCAGCGCGAGTTGCGCATCTCAGTGTCTTCCAAATCAAAGGGCAGACCGTTCACATGTGCCATGGCCATGATCGATCCGTCTTCCAGAATGACAACCTGATCGCTTACGTGACCAACATACGGAAGGTAGATCTCGCCAGACCTCTCGGTCCGGCCGCTGGCGCCGAACATTACACCATTCCTCTTCCGCGTTTCGGCACTCTGATCGGATTGGCGCTGACGCTTGCGCCTCCCCAGACCGGCCCGTCCACGCTTCTGCCGGCCGTCTGCAAATAGAGCAGCACGACGCTTGCCGCGTTATAGTCACGCTCAACAACCAGCCGTGCTCCGAACCAGAGTGGCGCGAGAACGATTTCGTAAAGCGGGTTCTGAAGGATAATGATAACAAGCCCAGCCAACATCATGAGCAATCCGGCCAGCGTCAGCGGCACCCCCAGAAACAGTGCGGGGCGCGTCGCC
This sequence comes from Mesorhizobium sp. M0816, assembly GCF_040320005.1. Lineage (NCBI taxonomy): Bacteria > Pseudomonadati > Pseudomonadota > Alphaproteobacteria > Hyphomicrobiales > Phyllobacteriaceae > Mesorhizobium > Mesorhizobium sp. M0816. The sequence goes on from NZ_JAMYOT010000032.1 coordinate 11,682, forward strand.
GCCACATAGAGGGTGCTCACTTCCAACCGGTCGCTCATCAGCCACCGCCTATGAGCGCCTTGCCCAGGAAGCTGGCCCCGAACATGATGACGATCCCTCCAACGACACCCGCAACCAGGCCAAGTGAAGCACGACCGAACATCCAAGAGATACCGATGGCTACGAGCCCGAGCACGGCCAGTGATTGTCCAAAGGGGCCAAGTATGAACGTGCAGATATTCTGGACCATCTTGGCAGGATCCGTCCCTCCGGTCACCTGAGCCGCGGCTGGCCCGCTGTAGAAGACCGTCCACGCCGCGCCTGCAGCAGCGGCCGGTACATATTCAGCCGCTATGCGCAGCATGGAAAAAGGCGAAGGAACACGCGTTTTAAGCGCACGAAGTATCTTGAGTGGCGTCATCATTGCATCTCCATGTTTCAATCGAATACGAGTTTGTTCGGGTTCGAGGGTTCCCGTGCTTTCGCAGCCTGGCTACCTGTCGGATCGGAGGGATCGGCCCCGGAGCGGTCTGGCTGATACGAGCCCCAGATGTCCCAAGAATCTTGGTTGGGCTGCTTCTTTCTATTGGCCTGTTGGCTCTGCTGGAGCAGAGGCGGCACGGCTTTCCGACCGGGTGCCTCAAGGTGCGGCACATCTCGAGCAGTCGGCTCCAGCGTTCTCTCAAGGAGACTTGAGATGTCCTTTGCGGCCGACTCGACCTTGCGTACATAACCGTTGGCGAAGCCATGCGTGACGTCGCCCGTGTTATAGGCCGAGATGGCACGGCGAAGCGCCAGTTGCTGTGCCACAGCAGTGGTGCCGCCGGCATACCGGCTTTCAAGCAAGTGGGCGGCAGCCGAAAGCGAGGCGCAGGGCTCGAAAGCCCTTTCCGGCGTGAGATTGAGCATGGCAAAGTTCTTGCTGTTTATCTGCATCAATCCAACATCGACAGAATGTTGTGCTTCGAGGCGTTCCTTGATGCCCCGCGTGGCTTCCAGGTGGTCTATCCAGCGAAGCTGCTCACCTGTGGTGTTGTCATGAGCCACCAGCGTTTCAAAGCCACTTTCAATCTTGGCAATCGCGGCGAGGGTGGACGGCGCAACCCAGGGGGCGCATTTGCGCGACAGGCTGCGGAACTCACGCGGAGAAAGTGGCGCGGGCTCGGCTGGGAGTGACATGGATGTCATCAGGACGATGGCCAGCGGCCAAGCTGCAATAAACATTCCCTATCACCTACCTTTCCAAGCCGCCGGACGGGTTCTGGCCCTGTCCGGCACGCGCTTATCGGGGAGGTTTGTTACTGTGTGATGTTCAAGTTCAGCTTTTCGGTTTCAATTGAAGCAAAGACCGTGTTCGTATCAGCGTGGGTGAGCATCTTGCGCATGCGTGGGTGGCGCGGGCCCGATCAGCCAGCGACATCCGGAGCATCTTGGTACAATGACTCCTGTACAGGATTGCTCGTCCCGGCCGTCCGTTGCTCCTGGAGTGTGGGCCGCGACTTTGGCGTCATGGATGGTACTTCTGTCAGCGCCAAGCCAAGGACAAAATGGGGAGCTTGGCGGGCTTGTTCAGGCTCGGGATCACCGTGGGGAATCGACTAAGGCGATAAAGCGGCCCAACTTTGCCGGTATGCTGCCGGTCCTTAAAGAGCAGCCATGCGCGGCCCTGCACACTCAGATCATTGCTTGAGACGCGAGCTCGTCCGTGAAGCTGGCTCGAAGGCGCAAATCCGCGGCGGCGAGGGTCAACTGGGAAGACGTGGCGGCGCAGCCCATCCTGGTGCGAGCCTCGTTCAGCTGTTCGGCCGCCGCCGCCAAAGGGTGGATCATGCACAGTCCCATCGGCAGATAACCGCACGTCATTGACGGAGTCCGACGGCGCAATGGACAAGCATAGTGACACGCTCAAGATGGAGGAGTTGCAGTAACTGAGAAATGTTAGCCCGGACGTTCACCGCAACCGGCGACCTGCCGGTCGCCGAACAGCATTTGAGGCCGCCGGCCACCTTGGACGAAGCCGGCTTGGCAGGAGACACACTATTTTGCACAAGGCCGCTGCAGCGAATCACGGTCTTCTTCCGCCGACCGCCTCTCCGATCAAGCCAAACGCCGCGCTGCTCAACCATGTCCGAGCTGGATCCACGAGCCGGAGGATATCGAGATGATCCAGGTCCGCAAACTCCAGGATGACCAGGATGCAACGGCATAGCAGGAAACTTGGCATCCATGAGGTCGAACTTGAGTGATATTGGCAGGCCTGCACCAACGGGGGAGCTCGAAGCGAAAAAGCGAAGGACCACACGGCAGGGTCATGTCGGCGCTTGGACCTGTCTGGTGGCCACGGGCTGCCTTGGTGCGGTCAATTCGCTGGGGATGAAAAGAACAGGACGAGCACGGCCTCACATTGGCCGCACGCAACGGCGAGTGGTATCAAGGAGCAGCTGTTCTGGGTCGGTGCCCCAGGGTTGCTCGGCAACAGGTTTAGACAAGGGGATTCAAGATTGAAGGTGCGCCGTTGAAACATGTTCTTGTCATTGACGATGATGCCGCAATGCGGCGCCTCATCGCCGAGTATCTCACGATGCATGCCCTGAAGGTAACCGCAGTCCACGATAGCAAGCAGTTTGACTATGTTCTTTCACGTGAGCCAGTCGATCTCGTGGTTGTTGACCTTAACCTAGGCCGGGAGGATGGACTTGCGATCGTCCGCAATCTGGCGACAAAATCGGATGTTCCTATCATAGTGATCAGCGGCGACCGGCTTGATGAGGCGGAAAAAGTGGTTGCACTGGAGCTCGGCGCAACCGATTTCATTCCCAAGCCTTTCGGGATGCGCGAATTCTTGGCCCGCATTCGAGTAGCGCTACGCCAGCGCATTTCTAGTCCGCGAACCAGAGAGCAGCGCTCATTTCGCTTTGGGGCCTGGAAGCTCAGCGTGAAGCAGCGGCGACTGATCTGTGCGGAGCGTGGCGAGGTCAAGCTTACCGCATGTGAGTTCAATCTCTTGATCGCATTTCTGGAGAACCCCCGCAACGTGCTATCCAGAGAACGGCTTTTGCTCGCGAGCCGTGTGCGTGGAGAAGAGGTGTACGATCGAAGTATCGATGTCCTAATCATGCGCTTGCGCCGAAAGCTGGAGGCTGATGCGGCCAACCCTCGCCTGGTCAAAACATCCCGTGGCGCAGGGTACTTCTTCAACGCTGACGTAGATGTTAGCTACGGAGGCACGTTGGCCGCGTGACAGTGAGCTATGCTGGAGATTGGGGTGACGAGGCTGATCAAGCCTTCCAACAGTACCAGCCTGATCAATTACGGCGAGAGCTACCGGTCCGGAGATCGCATCAGCGCCTCTCTGCATATGCACGCGGCCGCCTGAATTGCCGATTTCGCTCAGCTGCTGCTGAATGGCGACGGCTTGCGGCGTATTCAGGGCCCTCTGCGTCTCCGCTGGCCACAACAGCGCTGGGGAATGTTCATTGTTGGGACGACTCACTCGGGTGGCAGGTGGTTGCCCTGGTCAAGCGCATCCGGCGAAGGGCGGATCTGCTGTTCGCTGGCAGCCAAGACTGGGGGCGGCGGCCCGAACTCCGGCGTCCCAGAGCTTGCGAAAGCCTCCGACACGCTTCTGTTGAGGTCATCCCGTCCAGCGGGCATCCCTGGGTTGCTGAAAAAAGACGAGGCGGCTTGATGACCCTGCCCTCGCTGAAGCACCTCGCGAAACCCCTGTTCCAGTCGCAGAAGCTCCTCTGGATCGGTTGGCGGCTCGTCAGCTCGACCATCGAACAGCGGCCGGAGCGCCTCGGACACGTGCTGCTCAAAGCCCGCTCGCCGGGCCTGGACCGCTTGCCCGTCTTCCAAGCCGGCGTCCTGCACCTGCGACAAAGCTGTTACACGGGATGGATTGCTATTTCGCGGGTCCACACTAGCCTCACATCAAACTGTATCGTCAAAGTCCTGCGCCAATTCACACAGCGGGTCATCGAGTTGAGATTCTGCGGAGAGCGCCTCCTCTGCTCCCATCAAGGGCGCCGGCTCCGGGAGGGCGCCTGTCTGGCTTTCAAAGATGCGTTTCAGAATGCGATCCGAGAAATAACGCACCTTCCTCAATTTTAATGGTGGCAGACCTTTGATGAGAACAATCTCGTAGTCGTCATCGAGCAGCCGAACCTGTTCGGGACGCAATAGCGGTGCACCTTGATGGGAATTCTGAATGGTCCAGTCGAACGTTCGCGCCTGGCTGTGGGAAATCGATTTGGCTTCAAACGTGTATTCACCGATGGCCTTGGAAATGTAGTTCGGAGTCTCGTCATCAGCCGTGGCCATGAACACTTGCAGTCCGGTATTGCTGAGAAAATTCTGCTTGCCAGCCTCTCCATAAGCTCCCGTCAGTGCCGAAAGGCTTTGGATGATGAGCATGAAACGCCCCTTGTAGCCCGCGATAGTCGTGATTGCGGTCTCGATCGCCTCCAGCTTACCCAAGTGCTTGAACTCGTCGAGCAGGAAGAGAACCTCGTGCTTTTCATCCCGGCGGGCCAGCGACCGCTGCAGAATTGAAACGATTTGCTGAAAAAACAAGCGTATCAAAGGCGCGATCACCTCAAGGTCGTTCGGACCAACGCAAAGATAGATGCACGTTCTGCGACGGCGAAGATCATAGACCGAAAAGTCCGAGCGACTTGTGGCCGCCTTTACAGCGGGATCCGCCCACAGGTTGAGCCCGCCATCGCCGAGCACGGAAGTGTAGGAGGTTAGGATTTTCGTATCGTTCCCCGCCATGTCGTCGAAGATGCGTTGTGCCTCTTTGTTCTGGGTCTCCATGGCGAGTCGCGCGAAGAGCTTAAACTTCTCCCCCGGCTGGGCGAAGAGGTCATAGACGGCGCCGATTGTTGGCGTGCCCCGCTCGATGCAGGCAAGGATTCCCGCGACAAAGATATCTCGCGCGCCGCTGACGAAACCTTCCGCGCCCTCCCCCTTGGCCGTAATCAGGTTTGCGGCCAAGCGGCGGGCTTCGGTGAATTGCTGCTGTGGAGGCAGCGCTATAAGATCCAACAGCGGATTGTAGCAGTTTGTGCGCCGCTCCGAATCCAGCGGCGCGAATTTAAACACGTCGTCACCTGCGGCTTTGCGCGCCCTCGAGGTGAGCTCAAAGAGCTCCCCCTTGACGTCCAGAGCTATCACCGAGCCTTTGAATGTAAGTAGCGTTGGAATGACTATGCCGACGCCCTTGCCAGCGCGGGTCGGTGCAACGATGAGGCTGTGAGGCTGCTCGCCATTTGTCAGGTAGTAGCCAGGCCAGAAAGGGCCACTTGTCTTCCCAAACACCGGCCCTGTCACGCCACGGTATCGTCGCAGATATCCCGTGCGTCGCATTTCATCCACTCGAGCCCAACGAGCCGTCCCGTGGTGTTCGAGCTTGCGGCGCAATACGATCTGCTGAATCAGCAAGACGACCGCGGACGTCGAGAGCACGATAGCCGCGCCCCGATAGAAAACGGGGGTTGCGAAACCCAAATAGAAGGGCGTCTCAAACCAAAAGGCACGGACATCAAACGCCATCAGAGCCTCGCCGCTGCCGCCGTGGCGGAAGGTTGCGTAAAGACTTGCCGCACAGAAGCCCACGGCGAGTGAGCACGCGATGCTAATGGCTATGTTGGGGGGCGTCGTTTTTGTTGAAAGCATTGTTCCATTGCCGGATTAGCCGTAGCTAATGCTGCGCGTGCTTCAGAGACCGAACCGGCGTCGCGCGATGTCGCCGCTCGACAGATCGATGCCGCAGTGGGTGGTGCGATGCTTGCAGCGCATCACCCGGCAGACGTGGGTTTTGAAAGTTACACTAAGCAGGTACGTCAACGGCCAGCGAATTGGAAACGGCAAGGCCGTAAACGGATTTCGGGAGAGAAAGCGTCACTGTACCATGGCCGAGACCTCAACGGCCGGAGCGATCTCTGCTTCTGGTGGCCTCCATTAGGTCCTCTCGGGCGTGATTGAAGGCGTGGTTTATGGACCGCCCGATTTGAGCACCCCGCTGCAGCTGTTCATAGGAGGTTTGCGGGCCTACTGTATCACGGACTGCAGCCTCAATACCTGCTATGTGGCCGTCCAGATTCGCACTCCGTTCCTCTGCTGCATGCTGCGGCGGCGGCATGTGCGGCAAGATGTCTTGCATGCCGGGAAAAACTGAGTGAGCTTGGGCCTGTTGATTTGCGTCTAACTGTTGATACATGTTGAGAATAGCATTGGATGCCATCATCCTGACATTGCCATCCGGATCAGAAGAAGCCAATCCAATGGCCTGATCAAGAATGCGAGATTTGTTTTCGTCAGTAAACTTACTGAAGTGTGGCGCAACGTAATAAGCTCCGAGAGCTTGCGACGGCGGATCCATGTTGCCAATGCGATTAACAATAGCATCTTGCAGCCCTGGCGTTAGGTAATCGCCTAGATTACTGGCCGCTCCGACTTTCTGCAATGCTATGTCATCCGTGCTGTACCCCAATTCGGCTGTTAATGTCGCGGCCAGATCGATGGCTGATCGTCCAAGCCGATTGGTCCGCCTTTCAAATCTCGCGAGGTCAGTTTCTGGCCCGGGTTGAGTGCCCCGAACGGCTGTTCGCTCGTGCGTCCCGAGGCCTTTGAAGCCCCCAAGATTTCGCGCTGTATCGCGCGGGTTAGCGGTTACCAGCCGTTCTGCAACATCGCTCAATGGCCCCTCTGGAACGTCACGGAGGCTACTGCTCCCCACGCCTTGAGATGATCTTGCAGCTGCACGTGCCCGTTTGTTATCGCGATCCATTGCTCGCCTCCAAAGTAGTTATTCTACCCAATGAGGTTACCACCGAAGCTTGACCTGCTAAACCGATATGATGTTACAGTTGTAGTATGGCAAAGGGTTCCCAGCTCTGTGGGTCTGCCAAGTGCCCGTCCAAGCCGAAGAAAATACGATGAAGCTGGCATCAAATGCGATGTGAACTGCCCCGGGCATTCCGGTGGCCGTTTCGTTTGAGTCACGCGGCTATGGCTGGTTCATCCAACATGGCGTAGTAGCGTTCCTCGGCTTCGGCCGGCGGGATGTTGCCGATGGGCTCCAGCAGCCAGCGATTGTTGAAGCAGTCGACCCATTCGAGCGTGGCGAACTCGACGGCCTCGAATGAGCGCCAGGGTCCGCGTCGATGGATCACCTCGGCCTTGAAAAGACCGATGATCGTTTCCGCGAGAGCATTATCGAAAGAGTCGCCGACACTGCCCACTGCGGGTTCGACGCCGGCCTCCGCCAAGCGCTCGGTGTATTGAATGCTGACGTGTTGGGCGGATTCAACCGGTCGTCGCAACACCAAGGGATTGGAGGTTGCAATGACGGTTCACCAACGCGCTTCAGATCGGTGCACTCGAAAGAAGCTAGATTCGCCCGGGCGTCCGCCTGCCTGGCAGCGTGAGAATCGCTTCCGGTTCTGGCAAGCTATTGCCTTGGGACATTCGAGCGAGGAGGCCGCACTGGATGCCGGTACATCAACGCCTCTTGGTCCGCGCTGGTTTCGGAGTGCAGGAGGGATGCCGCCAACGCATTTGGCGCCGTGGGCGAAGCCGCCTTCGGGGCGATATCTTTCTTTCGGGAGCGCGAGGATATTGCGCTTGAGCTTGCCAAGGGAATCGGCATCCGGGCCATTGCTCGTAAACTAGGTCGGCCGCCGAGCACAATCTCGCGGGAGGTCAGGCGCAATGCCGCGACGCGCAGCGGCAATCTGGATTACCGGCCAGTGCCGCCCAATGGCACGCCGATCGTGAGTCCCGGCGGCCTCCTGGCAAGCTGGCGGTCAATCCGGCTCTGCGTGAATATGTTGAGGAGCGCTTGGCCGGCAAAGTCACCAACCCCAATGGCGCCTCATTCGAGGGCCCCAAGGTGGGTATGGAAAAAACGACAGAGCCGGAGGTGGTCGGCAGCCTGGAGCCCCGAGCAGATCGCTAAATCGGCTTCAGATCGATTACCCAGAGGATCAAACCATGCGGATCAGCCACGAGACGATCTATCAGTCCTTGTACATTCAAGGACGCGGAGCATTGCGCCGAGGACTGACCGCATGTCTGCGTTCAGGCCGAGCGTTGCGCGTACCGCGCGAACGCGCGTACCGCGCGAACGGGCCCGAGTTCGCAACAAGTCCTTCATTGGAGACGCCCTTATAATAAGCGACCGTCCGGCCGAAATTGCCGATCGGGCTGTCCCCGGACATTGGGAAGGCGACCTCATCCTTGGCCTCGGAAGCTAGGCGATCGGTACGCTCGTGGAACGAAGTTCACGCTTCACAATGCGTGCTTCACCTGCCGCGCATGCATGGCTATCAGCAGAGCCTGCGCATCAAGAACGGTCCACCACTTGCAGGCCACGGCGCTGAAGCAGTCCGCAGAGCCATAGCCCGATCCATGGGCAAACTTCCCGAGCAGCTGCGTCAGTCGCTGACTTGGGACCATGGAGCGGAAATGGCGCAGCAGCCGACCTGCGCATCGACACCGGGCTCGAGATTTACTTCTGCGATCCCCAAGCCCGTGGCAGCGAGACTCCAACGAAAACACCAATGGCTTGCTGAGACAGTACTTTCCAAAGGGCACGGATCTCAGTCGGCACACAGCCCGGGAACTGGACGCAGTTGCCCATGCTATCAACACAAGACCGCGCAAAACGCTCGGCTGGAAAACACCTGCCGAACTCCTCGACCAGCTCCTTGGGGGACAGTATGATGCCGGTGTTGCGACGATCCGGTTGAATCCGCCTTGGCTGCCTCTATCGCTGTGATGGATGAGCCCGCCTCCCCGCGCGGGCCGCCGATCATGGAGAGCCTGTTCCAGGGCATCGAGAACGAAGGCTGCATGCGCCGTCCGGCTCACCCGCCAGCCGACGATCCGACGGGCATAGGTGTCGATGACAAAGGCGACATAGACGAAGCCCGTCCAGGTCGCGACGCAGGTGAAGTCGGAGACCCGCAGCATGTTCGGCGCCGGAGCATGGAACTGGCGGTTGACGTGGTCGAGAGGGCAAGGTGCGGCCTTGTCGCTCACCGTAGTGCGGATCGGCTTGCCGCGGACGATGCCTTCGAGGCCCATGGCCTTCATCAAGCGGGCAACCGTGCAGCGGGCGACCTCGAAGCCCTCGCGACGCAACCGCCGCCAGACCTTGCGAATGCCGTAGACGCGGAAGTTCGCCTCAAACCCGTCGGACCTCATCCTTCGAGGCTGTATCCCATCTTGCCCGAGCCGACAGCCGGCAGGGGTCGACGCGCTTGGCGACATGGTCGTGGTAGGTCGACGGGGCGATCGGCAGCACCTTGCAGATCGGCTCAACCCCATGCGCCTTGCGGTGATCGTCGATGAACGCGATCGTGGCCTGAACCGGCGGTCGAGCTTCGCCTGGGCAAAATACGCGGAAGCCTTGCTCTCGTTGGCCTGCGAAGCTCGCGGCTCTCGCGTTCCAGAGCCTTCAGTTTCGTCGCAGCATCCGTGGGAACTCCGGCGCGCACGCCGCCGTCACGCTCGGCTTTCTTGCAGCCGATCTTGGCGGCGATCGATGAAACCGCCGCCCACCGCGACGTATGCTCGCGTTCGTGATCCAGAACCAGCCGCACCGCGGGGGGTCCGGACCTCGGGAGAGAACTTGTTGGTCGCCTTGCTTGTCATGGTTCCACCTTCTCAGGAGTTGGAGCCTCCGATCAACCCGGGGCGGCACACAACAAGGGTCACGGATCAATCTGGGCGGGAACCCTAGAGAATCAGCCCTCAGAGCCTTTGGTAATAGACCGACCCCTCGCACCTGTTTGGGCTGGGTGTACAAGTCAGGTTTTCATCAGGTTGGACGAGTATGTCTGGCAGCCAGAGCGCGACCACTTCCGTGCCCGCCCGCTCGTCTGGCAGACACACAAAGGAGAAAGATATGCCGTCAGCTACAAGCAGCGCCATCGTTTCCTGCCGCAGATCATCGCCCATCCGGTCTGGCCCTCCTTCAGGTCCCCTTTAGCCTGTGTCTCGTCGAGGAAATGGCCCGGGAGCGGGATCGTGGTTTCGTATGAGACAATCCGCCGGTGCGGCAACAAATGCGGTCCGCATACGGAGCCATTACCTCGCGGCACTTGATATTGCAGTGCAGCAAAGGTAGAGGGCCGCCCCTTATCGGAGTGTCGTCCATGGTCCTTACCAATACTGGTAGCGAGGCAGAACCCGTCGAACAGTCGAGCCATCCGGCAATCGAACAGCAAAGCCCCAAGGTGCTGATGCTAGGCGCGCTCGGCGTTGTCTATGGCGATATTGGCACCAGCCCGATCTACGCGTTCCGTGAGGCGCTGGTGGCGTCGTCGGGCGGCAATGTCGCCGAGCGCGGCGATATCCTCGGCGTGCTGTCGCTGATCATCTGGTCGCTGACGATCATCGTCACCATCAAGTACATCATGTTCGTGCTGCGCGCCGATAACGGCGGCGAGGGCGGCGTGCTGTCGCTGATGGCGCTGGCGCGCGGCAGTTTCCCCAAGCGCTCGGCGCTGATGCTCGGCATCGGCATCGTCGGGGCATCGCTTTTCTTCGGTGATGCCGTCATCACACCGGCGATATCGGTGCTGTCGGCGGTTGAGGGCATGAATGTCGTCACGCCGACCTTCCAGCCCTATGTCGTGCCGCTGACACTGGTCATTCTTGCCATGGTGTTTGCGGTGCAGCGCTTCGGCACGGGCGGGGTAGGATTGGTGTTCGGCCCGGTGACGGCGGTGTGGTTCCTGGCAATTGGCCTTTCCGGGCTCAACCACATCATCGCCGATCCGGAAATCCTGTGGGCGGTGAGCCCGCACTACATCGTCGCCTTCCTGATCAATTCGCCCGACGTCGCTTTCGTGACCATCGGCGCCATCTTCCTCGCCGTCACCGGCGCCGAAGCACTCTATGCCGATCTCGGCCATTTCGGCCGCAAGCCGATCGTGCTGGCCTGGCTGGCGATCGTGTTTCCCTGCCTGCTGCTCAATTATGCCGGGCAAGGCGCCTTCGTGCTGGCCAAGAATGGCGTCGTCGGCCATCCATTCTTCGAGATGAACGAAGGCTGGACGCTGATCCCGATGGTCGTGCTGGCGACGGCCGCGACTGTCATCGCCAGCCAGGCGGTCATCTCCGGCGCCTTCTCGCTGACCCGGCAGGCGGTGCAGCTCAATATGCTGCCGCGCCTGGAAATCCTGCACACCTCGGAGAAGCAGTCGGGCCAGATCTACATGCCGCGCGTCAATCTGTTGCTGGCGCTGGCGGTGATGCTGCTGGTCGTCGGTTTCGGCGAATCGAGCAAGCTCGCCTCCGCCTATGGCATCTCGGTGACCGGCAACATGCTGGTGACGACGGTGCTGCTGTTCGTCGTCATGACCCGGATCTGGAAATGGCGGCTGTGGGTGGCGGTCGCCATGACGGCGCTGTTCGGCTTCATCGATGTCGGCTTTTTTGCCTCCAACATCGTCAAAGTGTTCGAGGGTGGCTGGGCTTCGCTGGCGGTGGCCTTCACCATTGTGCTGGCTATGTGGACCTGGGTGCGCGGCAGCCGCTATCTGTTCGACAAGACCCGCCGCAACGAAATCCCGCTCGATTTCCTCGCCGGCAATCTCCTGAAGAAAAAGCCGCAGCTGGTGTCCGGCACCGCGGTGTTCCTGACGAGCGATCCACTCAGCGCGCCAACCGCGCTGATGCACAGCCTGAAGCACTACAAGGTGCTGCACGAGCAGAACGTCATCCTTTCGGTGGTGACCGCGCCGCAACCGGTGGTGCCCGACAGCGACCGGGTCAAGATGGAGACGGTCAACGAGCTGTTCATGCGGGTGACGCTGACCTTCGGCTACATGGAGCAGCCGAACATCCCGCGCGCGCTGGCGATCTGCCGCAAGCAAGGCTGGAAGTTCGACATCATGACGACCTCGTTCTTCCTGTCACGGCGTTCGCTCAAGGCCTCGCCCAATTCCGGCATGCCGGTGTGGCAGGACCGGTTGTTCATCGGCCTGGCGCGTACGGCGGCCGACGCGACGGAGTACTTCCAGATCCCGACCGGACGCGTCGTCGAGATCGGAACGCAAGTGACGATTTAGGGCATGCCGCGGTTGAGAAGAATCGGTGCTGTCACATTGATTGAGCGGTAAGGAAATTCAGGTAGCAGCGCGCCCGGCACTGTAAGTTTCAGCGGCTTGATGCAGCGATAGCTGGCCGGGACGGCTGTCACGCTGTGGCGACACACGCGATTTTGTTCCAGATTTGCATGGGGCGTTACGCAGGTCTCGATGTTGAGCCGATGACAGCGCATTGCAGGGAAAGTGAGCAGGTCGGCAATCGGATCATGGATGGAAACGAACCGCTGAAGCTGGCGTGCCGACTTGAAGCGTTTCATGATCCTTTCGCGTCGTCGGGTCGGCTGGTGCGAATTTTCCGCTCGATTATTCAGGCCTGTGTGCGACCGGTGTTCGACGCCGGGCATGAGGTCGCGCATGGCGGCATCATAGGATCGGAGCTTGTCGGTGATCATGATCCGTGGTGTCCGCCCTTGAGCTTTCAGCAACTTGCGCATCAGACGCTTTGCCGCCTTGGCATTTCGGCGGCTTTGTACCAGCACTTCGAGGACGAAGCCGTCCTGATCGACGGCACGCCAGAGCCACTGCTTCTTGCCACTGATAGCCACGACACATTCGTCGAGATGCCATTTGTCGCCCAGGCAGCCGGCTGATATTGATCTCCTGGGCGGAATGCCGTCCGAATTTCTCCGCGCAGCTTCGAACGGTCTGATGCGTGACGATGATGCCGCGGGCCGCCAGCATGTCCTCAACCATGCGCAGGCTGAGCGGAAAGCGAAAGTAGAGCCATACCGCGTGCGCAATGATCTCGGCGGGAAAGCGGTGGCGACCATAGAGCGGATCACGAGCAACTTCTGACATGGCCCAATGTACGCACATCTTCATAAGCTGTCGGTTGACTTTACGATGCCGCGCCAAGCGAGCAGCATCCGGCCGGCGGGGCCGACCCCGTCTCCCGGCCGTGAGCAGAACGGCATCGCGCAGGTGCCGCTTCATCCTCGACGCGGCCAGCCTGCTTTGCCGTTACCGCCGCCGCCGAAAGCGCCAGGCGTTGCCGCCAGGCGCCGATCCGCCGGCAGCGGTTCGCCGATGATCCGATTGCCAACCAGTTCCACTTTCCCCCAATACCTGCGTAACGCCGCCATGCAAATCTGGAACAAAATCGCGTATGTCGCCGCAGCATGACAGCCGTCCCGACCAGCTATCGCTGCATCAAGACGCTGATATCTTTACAGTGCCCGCACGCCTCTCGCGCGCCAACGGCCAGTCGGGTGTCGCGAATGAGGCGCGCTGAAGCCATCCGGCTCAGCCGATCATGGCGCTTCGGTTGCCGGGTTCGAGGTCGTGGCCTCTGCCGCTGCGCGATTCTAGCATTTGCGCCTTGGAGAGCTCTGCTTCAGCCTCGGCGAGGCATGGCTCGGCTGCGGTTCTCTGCCGCAGAAGGTCCGATTGCGAATTCTTGACGTTGTCACGACGTAGGCGAGCGGCCTTGGCGAACGTCGGATAAGCGAAATGATTGACATCGGAGATGCCGGCCTTCGTTTCCTCGGCGTTTAACTGGAAGTCCAGTTCTCGCGCCATGCGTTCGAAATCGGCAATCATGATGTCTAGCTGGTGCAACTGTCGCCGCTTCTCATTCACCTGAAATTGCTTCAGTCGGACCAGATTACCTCGTGGCTTCATGACTCGGTACTCCGGTACCCATTTCGTCCAATCAAACCGCTCTCTCCCCTTAACGTTAGGCCTACAGCGACTCTCACGTTTTCTGCTGCGAGCGGAAACATATTTTCCAAAATCCTTGGCCGATGGCTATGAGTTCAATGGCATCGACAAGCATGCGAGCGGGGGACTTAAGGGGCGGTAAAAAAAGGCGGAATAGGGCGATTTTCACAATGTCTGCATATGAACGCGTTGAGACTGCGGCGGGCTTGACACACAAAGCAATCGTCAAGATTTGCGACATGGACGCCGGGGGCATGAATACGCCCGCCGTCAGCTACACGCCCCCCGATTTCCGCCGCCTATTATCGCCCACGCGGTCTGGCTTTATTTCCGGTTTCCGCTGAGCCTGCGCCTGGTTGAGGAAATGCTGCTGGAACGCGGCATCGTGGTTTCGTATGAGACAAGTCGCCGGTGGGGCATCAAGTTCGGGCTGGACTGCGCTCGCTGCTTGCGCCGCAAGCCGCCGTGCCGGAATGATGTCTGGTACCTGAACGAAGTGGTCGTCACCATCGCCCGGCAAAAAGCTTTGGTTGTGGCGCGCCGTCGACCAGGATGGATATGTGCTGGACGAAATCGTGCAAAACCGCCGCAACACCAAGGCCGCCAAGCGCTTGCTGACGCGGCTGTTGAAGAAGCAGGGGCTCGCGCCGAAGCGCATGATCACCGACTAGCTGCGCTCGTATGGAGCGGCAAAGCGACAGGTGATGCCGGACGTCAAGCACCGGTCGCACAAGGGGTTGAACAACGGAGCGGAGAATTCCCATGTGCCGCCGCGAAAACGGGAGCGGATGATGCAGGGGTCCGATCGCCGGGAGGCCTGCAACGCTTCGTCTCGACCTTGTCAGCCCTCCGCAACCTCTTCGTCCCGCCCCGCCCCAAACGTTCTGCTCTCGCCATACATGTTCATCGCCTCAGCGCGATGGCGCTGGTGATATCACGACGCGTTTGTACCGCTCGACCTACGCCACAGGTGCCGACGCTGTGACGAGCTTCGTCGGTCGCGTGTCGAGTGACGGCACCGGGGACAATTATCGTCGACCGCAGTCCATTGCCCAGACCAAGGCGCTTCTCGGCGTCGGCACGATGGCAAATCGCAGCGTCACGATCTCGGCCGCTGCCCCTTCTGGCGGCGTGGACGGTGATTTCTGGGTGCAGCCGTAATGGCCCTTTACGTCAAAGCCTCCGGGGTCTGGGGGGCGGCCAGCGCCGTATGGGTGAAAATCTCAAGCCTCTGGACCAAGGCTCGACAGGTCTATGTGCGCAGCTCGGGCGTCTGGGAGAAAATGTTCCCGATAGATCTGGTCTTCAATGGCACTCACGAAGACTCGACTGCCACGACCGTTTACACCCACACCAGCATTCCGCTTCTTGTCGCGCCACACGCTAATCGTCGTGTCATCGTGACAACTGAGACCACTGACACCGAAAGTGCAGTGACCGTCAACAGTATGACGATTGGGGGTGTGGCTGCCACCCTTCTCGCTCAGGTGGAAAGCATCTTCAATTCTGGTGTGGTCTATCTGTCAGTGTGGTCAGCCCTCGTGCCAACCGGTACGACGGCAACGATCGTGACCACGTATAGTGAGAGCGTGTTCCGTGACTACATGTCGGTCTATACGACCACCAATTGGGATGGTGTGGTGGGCACTGTTGCCTCTGACAACAATTCAACGGGTGGCCTGACAACGACCGTCAGCATTGGTGCCCTGGGCGCAGCGATCGCAATTGCGGGCAACGCCACCAAGGGGGCATCGGCACTGCGACATGGACCGGGCTGACCCAACAGTTCTCAAACACACCAGTCACGAATAGAAACCACAGCGGAGCAATGGCAATAGCTACCGCCGCCCAAGCTGCCCTCACCGTAACCTGTGCCTACAGCACTACTCCAGCACTTGCCGCACTGCTGGTGGTTCCGCGGTGCGCAACTCCTGACTGGCGACGGCGTCGGCGACATGCCTTACGGACTCGTATTGCCAGAGCTTGTAATCGTCGACAAACCAGCCAAGTCGGCTCTCGATCGCGGTAGCAAGCTCGTTATAGTCGAGGCTGTCGAGGCCGAGATCCCGCATTCTGGTTGTCATCGACACCTCTACTTTTTCGGCAACTAGAGCGTTGAGGGTTTTGAGAACCAGTTGTTCAATTTCAAGTAAATCACTAATACATGCCTTTTGCTTGCAGATTCAGGTAATGCAACCCTGATCGGGGCGCAACCCCCAAAACGAGGTGTGCCGTTGAAACATGTTCTTGTCATTGACGATGATGCCGCAATGCGGCGCCTCATCGCCGATGCATGCCCTGAAGGTAACCGCAGTCCACGATAGCAAGCAGTTTGACTATGTTCTTTCACGTGAGCCAGTCGATCTCGTGGTTGTTGACCTTAACCTAGGCCGGGAGGATGGACTTGCGATCGTCCGCAATCTGGCGACAAAATCGGATGTTCCTATCATAGTGATCAGCGGCGACCGGCTTGATGAGGCGGAAAAAGTGGTTGCACTGGAGCTCGGCGCAACCGATTTCATTCCCAAGCCTTTCGGGATGCGCGAATTCTTGGCCCGCATTCGAGTAGCGCTACGCCAGCGCATTTCTAGTCCGCGAACCAGAGAGCAGCGCTCATTTCGCTTTGGGGCCTGGAAGCTCAGCGTGAAGCAGCGGCGACTGATCTGTGCGGAGCGTGGCGAGGTCAAGCTTACCGCATGTGAGTTCAATCTCTTGATCGCATTTCTGGAGAACCCCCGCAACGTGCTATCCAGAGAACGGCTTTTGCTCGCGAGCCGTGTGCGTGGAGAAGAGGTGTACGATCGAAGTATCGATGTCCTAATCATGCGCTTGCGCCGAAAGCTGGAGGCTGATGCGGCCAACCCTCGCCTGGTCAAAACATCCCGTGGCGCAGGGTACTTCTTCAACGCTGACGTAGATGTTAGCTACGGAGGCACGTTGGCCGCGTGACAGTGAGCTATGCTGGAGATTGGGGTGACGAGGCTGATCAAGCCTTCCAACAGTACCAGCCTGATCAATTACGGCGAGAGCTACCGGTCTGGAGATCGCATCAGCCCCTCTGTCGTCAAGAGAGCTGTTCTGCTTGACCCCAGCCATGGAGCTCAACGCCCCGCGTCGGAGCGCTCCCTGCTTCTGAAGGAAGCCATTAGGTCCGCTCGGGCTTGATCGGAGGCTTGGCTGATGGACGTCGTGGTTGCTTCGCTCAGTTGCCGCCCCATGGCGCGGCTTTGCGGATTATCAGTCCTCTGCCTCTTCGCCGGTCTCAACAGCGCTGTGTAATGTTCATTGTTTATGATGACGCCCCCGCTGTTCACGAGGTTGCTCCTGTCAAGTGTACTCGTCAGTCCGTCCTGGGCCTCGCGCTTCTTGCCCAAGTCCCGTTCAAACGGCGCTGGCGCGACTTGTTGAGCTCGAGAGATGGGTCCCTGCTCTCCTGCGTGGCCATGAGCTTGTGCCGCGGTCTGCGCAGCGGCGTCCCCAATGGCACGAGCCTCCATGCCGACTGCGTCTTCCGGACGAGCAGCAAGGGCAATTTCGCGCCCGAGTGCGAACTTCCGGACATGAGTTAGTGCACTGATGTCAGCGGTTTTCATATAGCGCTTGGCATCTTCATCCAGCGACCGCTCGTGAAGCCGATCCGCAATCCCCGGCTTTTTGTTTTCAACCAGGCATTGACTGAAACGTCTAAGAGCAGACCCATAGACCTCAACGGTACGGGGTTTCGGCCCGGTCGGCGCTGCCTCGTACGCTTTGATGAGAGCCGCTGTGTACTCTCTGATGAGCACGGCGTCGGCAGGGTGGGGATTCAGGGCAGGGCGGCCCACCACTGGCGCTCCGCCCGCCCACGTCTTGAGACGACCCAGTGACCCAGCCACGGCCGAGGGGCCGCCACCCCAGATCTCGTACTCCTTGCGATCCCGATCCAGCGACGAATCGTGAAGCCGATCCGCAATCCCCGGCTTGTTATTTTCAACGAGCCAATGACCAAAGCCGAAAAGAATATCTACATGGCGCTTGACCGTGATCTCCCCGATCTTACCGGCATAGAGTGCTGACCTCAGCCCTTCGACAAGGGTCGCATCGTTGGAATAGAGAGGACCCTTGTCGGGACCGGAGACCACTTTTGGGCGATCTGGCTGCACCGCCGCCGGCACAGAACGAGCATGGTCACGCAACTCGACCCGTGCGGGGGGATTCAGATCAACCACTGACGAATCCGGCGCATGATGATGGCGCGCCGTTGAGTGACCCGGCTGCAGCACCGAGGCACCCAGCATCGACCTACTGCCTCCGGCGTACGGCGCCGCGGCGTGTTCTTGTCCGCTCCCTTGCATCATGGGCTGCGCTTCCCATGGCAATGCACCCACTTGATGGGTGGAGGCCTGCATCAGCACGCGAGCGCCTGAATTGCCGATCTCGCTCAGCTGCGGCTCAGTGGCAACGTCCTGCAGACGACTGTTCGGGGTCCTTTGCCTCTTCGCTGGTCTCAACTCCGCTGTATCATGCTCACGGTTGATGAGGACCTCCTCGCTTGGTAGCTGGTTGCTCCTGTCCTGTGCAGCGATCCGCTCGTCCGGCGCGCCCTGGTCGCCGTAGATCAGGGGACGAAAGGACTCTGCGGGATCCGAGGCTTGGTGATGGGGCCCAGTTGGCACGAAAGACGATGCCAGAACAGCGTCGTCTTCATTAGCTTTCCCAGGGGGGAGATACTCTGGCCAACTGTATTCCTCCTGCGGCCCGCTGTGCTGCGCAGCGGCGTCCCCCTTGCTCTCAAGACTCTGAAATTTCAATGGGTCCCCGGGAGCAACGTCTGGCGCTGACTGGCCGAGCCGCTTGATCTGCTGGTGAAACGTCCCAACGGGGCTTTCCTTAACCGCGTCTCGGGCCTGTCGGTCCATGAGTTCAAAGTTCGTAAGATTATTTGCCGTTCCGAATGTATTGTCACCCCTGAGGCGGGTTTGTAGTGCCTGCCGATTGACGACGAGGTTGTTGAGGTTCAGGTTATCTGGCTGCGATTGCAATCGCCCAACCAGCGCCCGCGTGCCGTCCACCACGTAGACTCCGCAATCCACCACGTTGCTCTGCTGGGCGATGCGGGATACGCCCACGCGGGTCTCCAGGCTGGCGCCCAGATTTTCTGCGAGCTCTTTTGCAAGCGTGTCATTGCATCCGTTGTAGGAGTCATAATGATAGGCAACCGGCCGCTCCCGGTCGCTGCGATCAACGAACAGCAGCGACCAATGGGTGCCGCGCTCCGCAAGAGTCTTACCGCCATCGCTCACTGGCACGAACAGGAAGTCGGCTGTGTCGTTACCGTTCTGATTATGGACGATGCGCTGGAATGCGCTTAGCATGACGCTCTTGGAGCCCAAGCGCAGATGATAATTGGCTACGAGGGGATCCACGAACCGCGTCCGGGCGGCGAGATCTGGATTGTTCCCCTGCAACTCCTGCTCCAGGAGTTGGTAATCCCTCTGGATATGTTCGTCGCCTAGCAATTCCAATGCGCCGAGCACCCGCCCGTCTTTAGCTTTCCCAGGGGGCTTCTCTGGCCGACCCAATGCCTCCTGCGGCCCGCTGCGCTGCGCAGCGGCGTCCCCAATGGCACGAGCCTCCATGCCGACTGCGTCTTCCGGACGAGCAGCAAGGGCAATTTCGCGCCCGGGTGCGAACTTCCGGAGATGAGCTAGTGCACTGATCCTCCGGTTACCACCGGAGTTCACATAGCGCTTGGCATCTTCATCCAGCGACCCCTCGTGAAGCCGATCCGCAATCCCCGGCTTTTTGTTTTCATGCAGGTATTCACTGAAACGTATAAGAGTAGATCCATAGACCTGAATGGTACCGCGATTCGGCCCGGTCGCAGGCGCTTCTTTGTACTCTTTGATGAGAGCCGCTGTGTAATCTCTGATGAGCGCGGCGTCGGCAGGGTAGGGATTCCGGACAGGGCGGTCGACCACTGGCGCTCCGCCCGCCAACGTCTTGAGACGACCCAGTGCTCTAGCCACGATCGAGGGGCCACCCCTGCTCTCGTACTCCGAGGGGCCACCCCTGCTCTCGTACTCCTTGCGATCCTGATCCAGCGACGATTCGTCAAGCCGAGCAGCAAATCCCGGCCTGTTATTGTCAAAGAGCCAACGACCAAAGCCGAGAAGAGAATTTACATGGCGCTTGACCGTGCTCTCCTTGACCTTACCCGCGTAAGCTGACCTCAGCCCTTCGACAACGGTCGCATCGTTGGAATAGAGGGGACCCTTGTCGCGACCGGAGACCCCTATTGGAGGATCTGGCTGCACCGCCGCCGGCACAGAACGAGCATGGTCACGCAACTCGGACGGTGCGGGGGGATTCAGATCAACCACTGACGAATCCGGCGCATGATGATGGCGCGCCGTTGAGTGACCCGGCTGCAGTACCGAGGCACCCAGCATCGACCCACTGCCTCCGGCGTACGGCGCCGCGGCGTGTTCTTGTCCGCTCCCTTGCATCATGGGCTGCGCTTCCCATGGCAATGCACCCACTTGATGGGTGGGGGCCTGCATCAGCACGCGAGCGCCTGAATTGCCGATCTCGCTCAGCTGCGGCTCAGTGGCAACGTCCTGCAGACGACTGTTCGGGGGCCTTTGCCTCTTCGCTGGTCTCAACTCCGCTGTATCATGCTCACGGTTGATGAGGACCTCCTCGCTTGATAGCTGGTTGCTCCTGTCCTGTGCAGCGATCCGCTCGTCCGGCGCGCGCTGGTCGCCGTCGCGCCAGATCAGGGGACGAAAGGACCCTGCGGGATCCGAGGCTTGGTGATGGGGCCCAGTTGGCACGAAAGACAATGGCAGGACAGCGTCGTCTTCATTAGCTTTCCCAGGGAGCTCGCGCCCGAGTTCGGACTTCCGGAGATGAGCTAGTGCACTGATCCCACCGGAGTTGTTATAGCGCTTGGCATCTTCATCCAGCGACCCCTCGTGAAGCCGAGCCGCAATCCCCGGCTTTTTGTTTTCAACCAGGTATTCACTGAAACGTCTAGGAGCAGATCCATAGGTCTGAATGGTAGCGGGATTCGGCCCGGTCGGCGCTGCCTTGTACTCTTTGATGGGAGCCGCTGTGTAATCTCTGATGAGCGCGGCGTCGGCAGGGTCGGGATTATTCAGGACAGCGGCGCGGTCCAGCACTGGCGCTCCGCCCGCCCACGTCTTGAGATGACCCACTGCTCTAGCCACGTCCGAGGAGCCACTCTTGCTCTCGTACTCCTTGAGATCCGGATCCAGCGACTCCTCGTGAAGCCGAGCAGCAAATCCCGGCCTGTTATTATCAAAGAGCCAACGACCAAAGCCGAGAAGAGAATTTACATGGCGCTTGACCGTGCTCTCCAATGCTGACCTCAGCCCTTCGACAATGGTCGCATCGTTGGAATAGAGAGGACCCTTGTCGCGACCGGATACCCCTATTGGAGGATCTGGCTGCACCGCCGGCGGCACAGAACGAGCATGGTCACGCAACTCGGACGGTGCGGGGGGATTCAGATCAACCACTGACGAATCCGGCGCATCATGATGGCGCGCCGTTGAGTGACCCGGCTGCAGCACCGAGGCACCCAGCATCGACCCACTGCCTCGGGCGTAGGGCGCCGCGGCGTGTTCTTGTCCGCTCCCTTGCATGAGTTGCGCCTCCCATGGCGATCGTAGAAGGTCCGCGTGCGGAATCGAGTCGAAATATCCCGACAAATCAGCGTCGACCATCTGCTTTTGCGACCGAGCCAGCGTTTCGGCCACCGCGGCCTCGCCAACCGCGGAGGGCGTCTCCTCAGCCCTGGCGAACGCTGGCCCGGCAGGCGCCGCCGGCACAGAACGAGCATGGTCACGCAACTCGAACGGTGCGGGGGGATTCAGATCAACCACTGACGAATCGCGCGCCGTTGAGTGACCCGGCTGCAGCACCGAGGCACCCAGCATCGACCCACTGCCTCCGGCGTAGGGCGCCGCGGCGTGTTCTTGTCCGCTCCCTTGCGTCATGAGTTGCGCCTCCCATGGCGATCGTAGAAGGTCCGCGTGCGGAATCGAGTCGAAATATCCCGACAAATCAGCGTCGACCTTCTGCTTTTGCAACCGAGCCCACCTTTCGGCCACCGCGGCCTCGCCAACCGCGGAGGGCGTCTCCCCAGCCCTGGCGAACGCTGGCCCGGCAGGCGCCGCCGGCACAGAACGAGCATGGTCACGCAACTCGAACGGTGCGAGGGGATTCAGATCAACCACTGACGAATCCGGCGCATCATGATGGCGCGCCCTTGAGTGACTCGGCTGCAGCACCGAGGCACCCAGCATCGACCCACTGCCTCCGGCGTAGGGCGCCGCGGCGTGTTCTTGTCCGCTCCCTTGCACCATGAGTTGCGCCTCCCATGGCGATGTATCCACTTGAGGGCCGGGATCATGCACTGGTTCGTCCATTTGCTTTTGCAACCGAGCCCACCTTTCGGCCACCGCGGCCTCGCCAACCGCGGAGGGCGTCTCCTCAGCCCTGGCGAACGCTGGCCCGGCAGGCGCCGCCGGCACAGAACGAGCATGGTCACGCAAATCGGACGGTGCGAGGGGATTCAGATCAACCACTGACGAATCCGGCGCATCATGATGGCGCGCCCTTGAGTGACCCGGCTGCAGCACCGAGGCACCCAGCATCGACCCACTGCCTCCGGTATGCGGTGCCAGGTGCTCGTCCCCCAGCATCATGGGCTGCGCCTCCCATGGCAATGCACCCACTTGATGGGTGGGGGCCTGCATCAGCACGCGAGCGCCTGAATTGCCGATCTCGCTCAGCTGCTTAGCTTTCCCAGGGAGCTTCTCTGGCCGACCCAATGCCTTCTGCGGCCCGCTGTGCTGCGCAGCGGCGTCCCCAATGGCACGAGCCTCCATGCCGACTGCGTCTTCCGGACGAGCAGCAAGGGCAATTTCGCGCCCGAGTGCGGCGTACGGCGGGAACTTCCGGAGATGAGCTAGTGCACTGATCCACCGGTTACCACTGGAGTCCAAATAACGCCTGGCATCTTCATCCAGCGACCCCTCGTAAAGCCGAGCCGCAATCCCCGGCCTGTTGTTTTCATGCAGGTATTGACTGAAACGTCTAAGAGTAGCCGCATAGTCCTGAGTGGTTTTGGGATTCGGCCCGGTCGCAGGCTCTGCCTCGTACTTTTTGATGAGAGCCGCTTTGTAATCTCTGATGAGCTCGGCGTCGACAGGGTCGGGATTCAGGGCAGCGCGGCCCACCATTGGCGCTCCGCCCGCCGACTCTTTGAGACGACCCAGTGCTCTAGCCACGTTCGAGGAGCCACTCTCGCGCTGGTACTCCTTGAGATCCTGATCCAGCAACGGATCGTCAAGCCGAGCAGCAAATCCCGGCTTGTTATTATCAAAGAGCCAACGACCAAAGCCGAGAAGAGAATTTACATGGTCCGTGACCGTGCGCTCCCCGACCTTACCGGCATAGAGTGCTGACCGCAGCCCTTCGACAACGGTCGCATCGTTGGAATAAAGAGGACGCTTGTCGCGACCGGAGACCACTACTGGAGGATCTGGCTGCACCGCCGCCGGCATAGAACGAGCATGGTCACGCAACTCGAACGGTGCGGGGGGATTCAGATCAACCACTGACGAATCCGGCGCATGATGATGGCGTGTTTCCCCGGGAACAACGTCCCGTACGAACACCGAGTCTGGGTTGCCTTGGTCCGGCGCGACTGGAGCCAGGGCTCTGTCGTGCAACGCTCGCGCTGACTGGCCGAGCCGCTTGATCCGCTGGTGAAACGTCCCAACGGGGCTTTCCTTAACCGCGTCTCGCGCCTGTCGGTCCATGAGTTCAAAGTTCGTGAGATAATTTGCCGTTCCAGATGTATCGTCACCCATGAGTCGGGTTTGTAGTGCCTGCCGATTGACGACGAGGTTGTTGAGGTTCAGGTCTGGCAGGTCTGGCTGCCATCTTTGCAATCGCCCAACCAGCGCCCGCGTGCCGTCCACCACGTAGACTCCGCAATCCCACTCGTTGCTCTGCTGGGCGATGCGGGGTAAGTCCACGCGGGTCTCCAGGCTGGCGCCCAGCCTTTCTGCGAGGTGTTTTGCAAGCTTGTCATGCCATCCGCTGACGGAGTCATAATGATAGGCAACCGGCCGTTCCCGGTCGCTGCGATCAACGAACAGCAGCGACCAATGTTTGCCGCGCTCCGCAAGAGTCTTACCGCCATCGCTCACTGGCACGAACAGGAAGTCGGCTGTGTCGTTACCGTTCTGATTATGGACGATGCGCTGGAATGCGCTTAGCTTGTCGCTCTCGGAGCCCAAGCGCAGATGATAATTGGCTACGAGGGGATCCACGAACCGCGTCCGGGCGGCGAGTTCTGGATTGTTCCCCTGCAACTCCTGCTCCAGGAGCTGGTAATCCCTCTGGATATGTTCGTCGCCTAGCAATTGCAATGCGCCGAGCACCCGCCCGCTGGGGTCGCCGAAAACACCAAAAAACCCTTCGACCGCGGGGGACATCCCCTCAGGAAAGAGCTCTGGCGAGGCGGAATTCCCCGCCCGCAAGCTGGGCGGAGCGAATTCCGGTGGCCTCAGTGGCACCTCCTCGCTTGGTAGCAGGTTGCTCCTGTCCTGTGCAGCGATCCGCTCGTCCGGCGCGCGCTGGTCGCCGTCGCGCCAGATCAGGGGACGAAAGGACTCTGCGGGATCCGAGGCTTGGTGATGGTGCCCAGTTGGTACGAAAGACGATGGCAGAACAGCGGCGTCTTCATTAGCTTCCCCAGGGAGCTTCTCTGGCCGACCCAATGCCTTCTGCGGCCCGCTGTGCTGCGCAGCGGCGTCCCCAATGGCACGAGCCTCCATGCCGACTGCGTCTTCCGGACGAGCAGCAAGGGCAATTTCGCGCCCGAGTGCGGCGGACGGCAGGAACTTCCGGAGATGAGCTAGTGCAATGATCCTCCGGTCACCACTGGAGTCCTTATAGCGCTTGGCATCTTCATCCAGCGACTCCTCGTGAAGCCGAGCCGCAATCCCCGGCTTGTTGTTTTCAACCAGGTATTCACTGAAACGTCTAAGAGTAGCTCCATAGTCGTGAATGGTTTGGCGATTCGGCCCGGTCGCAGGCGCTCCCTTGTACTCTTTGATGAGAGCCGCTTTGTACTCTTTGATGAGCACGGCGTCGGCAGGGTCGGGATTCAGGACAGCGCGGCCCACCATTGGCACTCCGCCCGCCGACTCTCTGAGACGACGCAGTGCCACAGCCACAGTCGAGGAGCCACCACTGCTCTCGTACTCCTTGAGATCTTCATCCAGCGACTCCTCGTGAAGCCGAGCAGCAAATCCCGGCTTGTTATTTTTAAAGAGCCAACGACCAAAGCCGTAAAGAGAATTTACATGGCGCTTGACCGTGTCCTCCTTGGCCTTACCCGCGTAGAGTGACCTCAGCCCTTCGACAACGGTCGCATCGTTGGAATAAAGAGGACGCTTGCAGCCGCGACCGTCGGAGACCACTATTGGAGGATCTGGCTGCACCGCCGCCGGCACGGCGGAACGAGCATGGTCACGCAACTCGAACGGTGCGGAAGGATTCAGATCAACCACTGACGAATCCGGCGCATGATGATGGCGCGCCGTTGAGTGACCCGGCTGCAGCACCGAGGCACCTAGCATCGACCCACTGCCTCCGGCGTACGGCGCCGCGGCGTGTTCTTGTCCGCTCCCTTGCATCATGGGCTGCGCTTCCCATGGGGCCGCGCCTTCGATGAGGCTCAGGTCTCCCTGAGACGGATGAGGATGGAACGGGTCTGGCAGAGCCGGAACGCCGGGGGCGGGAATTTGGGCAGCGGCTTGGCGCGCCTCGCCCGAGCGCTGCTCAAAGCCCTCTTGCCCGGCCTGTGCCGCTTGCTCTTGAGATGCCGGGGGCTGCACCTGCCGCCAACCTGTTACATTGGATAGGTCAAATTTGTGCCGGTTCACGCTAGCCTCACGTCCACAGATCAGCTGAGCAACCTACTCGGGCATACTTACGAGAAGCTGACGAGGTCCGCGGTCCCGGAGCGGGTAGGCCTAATTTTCTGCGTGCCGATTGCGCTGGCGCGACGTAGCCCGGCCTTTTGCCAGCTCGGCAGCTACGGCTCGCAAAGAGCGTCGTAAGGCTTGCGGAGCCGCCCCTCAGCTCCCGTCGAGGAGCAATCCACAATTCACATATTTGGAGATGGCTCGCTGGTTTACCGGTCTGCGAGCCCTGCAAGCCCATGCTTCAGATGCCGCCCGTGCCGAGGTATTTCATTTCGAGGTAGTCCTCGAGGCAATGGCGGGAACCCTCCCGCCCGATGCCGGACTGCTTCACTCGGCCGAAAGGCGCGGCTTCCGACGACATGCGTCCCGTGTTCATACCACTATGCCATATTCCAAGGCCTCGGCCACACGCAAAACACGCTTCCGTTTGAGGCACAAATGTGGGGGAAGGCCGTAGATCGTGTCGTTGGCCTCATGCACGACCTATCCGCATCGTCGAAGCAATCACAGGCGCCAGCCGCCCGAATGTCTCTTTCTTGCGCGATGGTCATCTCGCTGGAGACAGGACCGATAGTTCGACGTGCCATTCGCGCGATGCGTTTGCCCCCGCATCGAATTCTGCGGCCTTTCGCGACGGCATCGGCGATATGGGTTTCGATTTTGGCCAGAGCCTGCCTGTCGATCAGCGCACCGATCGCCACTCCGGAGCAAAGCCCTCGCCAACGATAAGTGGCGGACTTTCTCCACGAATTCTCGACAAACACCTTCGTGAACGCCTGACTGGACGGGGGTAGCCATGCCGAACAGGTCGCATAACCACGCCATCGTTCGGCGACTGCAGCCGCGAAGCGTCTCGAACACATCGGCTCGATGCGGTTGCGTCCAGAATGCATCAGCGAGCGGCGGGAGTCTTCGCTATATTCGCCCCCGACATCCCGAGGTCCACCAGCTTGCCTGCCAAAAAGGGGTGTTGCATGAATAAACCCGCTTTCGTCGCCGTCAGCCGCGTGCCCAGCAAGGACGACAGCCTCCATAGCAAGAATGCGAGATGATCATGGTATTCAGCGGCAGCGTGCCGGCGAAATTGGGTTTTCGGCAAGCCAAATAGCGCGATGCAGAAGGATGGTGAGGATTTCGCGTCCGCCACTGCGATGCATAGAGCCACCCTTCGGAACCGACCAGCGCAACAAAGCTCGTTATGCGGCGCGTAGGTTCGTAGACGCTTATCCAGTATCGAGATAACAAGGCCGCTGCGCAGGAACGAACTATGAGAGCGCACCCTGCGAGAGGTTGCGCTTGCTGACGCGGCTGTGGAAGAAGCAGGGGCTCGCGCCGAAGCGCATGATCACCGACTAGCTTCGCTCGTATGGAGCGGCAAAGCGACAGATGATGCCGGACGTCGAGCACCGGTCGCACAAGGGGTTGAACAACAGAGCGGAGAATTCCCATGTGCCGCCGCGAAAACGGGAGCGGATGATGCAGGGGTCCGATCGCCGGGAGGCCTGCAACGCTTCGTCTCGACCTTGTCTGCCCTCCGCAACCTCTTCGTCCCCCGCCCCAAACGTTCTGCTCTCGCCATACATGTTCATCGCTTGCAAGCCATCGCCGAATGGAAGGCCGTGACTCGAACGCCCGCATGATTCAGCAGCAGCAGCCCTCGGCCGGCCAATTTCAGACAACGTGACAAGCCCGACCAACAAGCCTGTGTCGTCAAATCGCCAAACCGACGCAAATTGTCGGACAGGGGAGGCCGCTGAGCCTCATCCGCTTCGATGAGAGCGGCGTCGGCGGGTTCTGTCGCAAACTTTTCGGAAAGGTCATTTGCCGCAAAAAATCGCTTGCGGCATCGCGACGAGCACTGAAGTCGATCAGCATCCGCAAGAGCCAGTATGTCAGCAACCGGGCTCGAACACATCTCAACCGGTGAAAAGGTTCTCGAAGTCCGCGAGGCCCCCGCGGCGGTCATCATCATGTACGCGCTGCGGCACCTCGAAACCGCTTCCCTTGGCGTCGGATCAATCGTGTTGAATCAAGGGCTTGAGCAAGCCTGGTCCCAGGAGGCGGTTTCAGGTGCATGGGGCAGTACTATTCACAAGAGGGTGCGAACGGGGCATAGCGTGCTCACTCGAAGGCGTCAGCGGGAGCGTCAGCTACATAGTCGATAACACGCGCTTTTTACCTCGGTCTCGGCTCGCAACGATGGATTGCTAACGGCGAACTCATGCTGGTCGGCAAGGCGATACTGGCTGGAGCATCAACTCGGCCGACGAGAGTGGCCACACCATCCTAGACAGGATCGGCCGATTGCCCGGCATCGCCGCTCTGCAAAAAGCACAGCGGGCATCCAGACGTTGCCGGGTTGACTATGGGTGTCCGAACCGCGAAAAGAGGCCGCTCTTTATGAGTGGCGTGCGCTGGCAGTCTAACCCCAAGCCCCCCGCCCGGGCTGCCGGCGCGCTTCTAGGAACATCGAGGTAGATGACGAGACTCCGAACTACATTTCCAAAGCTATCGGTGGATTCACATTTCAAGCCCAATCGATTTCCTACAGCCAGGCGCGAACGTTCGATTGGAACGTTCAGAATCACATCAAGGTGCACCGCTGTTGCGTCCCGAACAGGTGCGGCTGCTCAATGACGAGTACGAAATCGTTCTCATCAAGGTCTGCCACCATTAAAATTGAGGAAGGTGCGATATTTTTCGGATCGCATTCTGAAACGCATCTTTGAAAGCCAGACAGGCGCCCTCCCGGAGCCGGCGCCCTTGACGGGAGCAGAGGAGGCGCTCTCCGCAGAATCTCAACTCGATGACCCGCTGTGTGAATTGGCGCAGGACTTTGACGATACAGTTGATGTGAGGCTAGTGTGGACCCGCGAAATAGTAATCCATCCCGTGTAACAGCTTTGTCGCAGGTGCAGGACGCCGGCTTGGAAGACGGGCAAGCGGTCCAGGCCCGGCGAGTGGGCTTTGAGTAGCACGTGTCCGAGGCGCTCCGGCCGCTGTTCGATGGTCGAGCTGACGAGCCGCCTACCGGTCCAGAGGAGCTTCTGCGACTGGAACAGGGGGTTTCGCGAGGTGCTTCAGCGAGGGCAGGATCATCAAGCCGCCTCGTCTTTTTTCAGCGATCCAAGGATGCCCGCTGGACGGGATGACCCCAAGGGAAGCGTGTCGGACGCTTTCGCAGCAGCCGGCTCTAGGCACGCCGGAGTTGAGGCCGCCGCCCCGCCAGTGTTAGCTGCCAGCCAACAGCAGATCCGGCCCTCGCCAGTTGCGTTTGACCGACCGGTATCATCCTCGGCTGCTGCAGGCGTGCGCTTGTATGCCCCTTCGATGATCTCTCGGAAGACCAGTTCCGAAAACTGCGATCAGTTGCCCGCCTTGTGCTGCCGCCTCGCCGTCGAGGTCGAAACGCCCGCGAATCAATGGAAGGTCAGCGGGCCATGGGGGCAGAGTGCAACGGCGTCTACACCGCCTATTTGAGGGGAGAGGTACACTTGGCTTTCCTGTTCCAGCAGCATCCGGCCGCACACCGACGCGATGGGGAGCTAGAATTCAAATCGGACCTTCGCAAGGCACGCACCGCGGATCAAACGTCGTTCGTTTGGGAAAAATGGCTCAGTACCGACAAAGCTTCTGTAATGGCCCTAGTGGCCTCGGTTGCGCTCTTGGTCGCGATACAGTGGCAAGACCCCCAGATCAACGAGGCGGTCCTAAGCGAACTGCGGACGATTCAGATCAACTACGCATTGCTCCAGCGAGACGTCGCCCGCGCCGACATGGTATTGGACTTCCGTTCCGTTGCTTCTACCGGGCAAGCATTAAAAAGGAACCTTCAAAACTACCAACGCCTTGTTGAGATTTCGCGCAATGAGAGCTCCGGGGTGCACTCCAGGTTGGTTGCACAGCTCAAAAATTCCCTCGAAAACACAGAAGCTGCCATCTCGGCCTCGGCCGCGCAAAATGAGCTTCTGCAAAGCTCTCTCGTACGCTTTGCTCGCTCGGCTAATCGCCTTCGGGGGGGAGTGTCGAACAGGCCTGAATTTTCCAATCTGATCCTTCAATTTTCGGCCAGACCGGGATTCAGCCTCGCATTACAAATCGATCAGTCTCTCCGCCGACTTCCTCCTAGCCAGGACCAAGTCACGGAGGATGTTGCCCGCGAGGGCCGCGCTATCCTGTCCTCAATGTTGAGGTTGGACCGCGCTGTCAATCGGATCCCATCCTTCGACACGTTCGCCAAGGCTGCCGAATTGGAGCGAGAACATCTGAACGCCTACAGCTTCGCCAGCGCGCAAGCGCAGCGTACACGACTTTTCTTTGGCTTGGTGTCCATATGCC
The DNA here is from genome assembly GCF_040320005.1 of Mesorhizobium sp. M0816. Classification (NCBI taxonomy): domain Bacteria; kingdom Pseudomonadati; phylum Pseudomonadota; class Alphaproteobacteria; order Hyphomicrobiales; family Phyllobacteriaceae; genus Mesorhizobium; species Mesorhizobium sp. M0816. The sequence continues at coordinate 41,794 of NZ_JAMYOT010000032.1, forward strand.
TCTGCTTGTTTGCGACCATTCGAGCCTCCACGCTGCATGTGCGGACGAACCGGTTGGAAAGGCGGTTAGAGCTTGAAGCGGCGATGAGTGAGATCGAAGCTTGTTTCATTGACAGTCAAGCAACGAAGGCTTCGCGGCGCTTCTCCACCGAAGCAGCGCTTAGACTCATTCAATGCGTTTTCGATGCGGATCAATGCGCGCTTGCTCTGGTGGATCCGAGTATCAGCAGGAATACCGAGTACTTTGTCGCGAACAAGCGCATGCGCGTCTGGAACGCCACGCTAATCCATGAAGTCGTCTCACTTGTACACCCGGAACAGCCAGTGTTTCGCGTCGTTCCGGCGTCGGAAGTGGTTCGGACTGCCGTAGGCACTACCGGTGTTTGTCAAATTGTTGGTTGCCGGGCCTCCGATCAGCAGGCTGCGGTTTGTATCCTTGTTTTTGAAGGAGATCGCTCACCACCCTCCACAGACGACCTCCTGGTTCTGGCGAGCGCTACTGTGCGTTTAGGCAACCATCTTGAAATGCAACGTGTACACACGGAACGTAACCTTTTTGAGAGTCGATGGGAGCATGCGGAAAGGCTGACGGCTGTCGGCACAATCGCAAGCGGCGTTACACATGAATTCAATAATGTTCTAGGAGCAATAGTCGGCTACGCAGAGATGGCTAAAGGTCTTGTGCGTCGCCCCTCGAGAATTCGGGGCCACATCGGCCAAATTATCTTGGCCAGCAACCGAGCCAAACTGATTATTGATCAAATTTTGTCACTAAGCCGAAATCGGAAGCGCGTGACGATGCCTTTCGACGTCTCGGAGAGTGTAATGGATCTCGCGCCATTGCTGCGGGTTACACTTCGTGCGGATGTTCAGTTGAACCTCAAGATCAACGAGTGGCAAACGGTGATCGAGGGCAGCCCGACCGAGATACAGCAGATCCTTATGAATCTATGCAAGAACGCGTCGGAGGCTCTCTTGAATGAGGGCCGTGTCGAGATTAGCGTTTCTCGCGCTCACGTCTGTCAAACGAAGCCCGTGGCTAAGGGCAACTTGAAACCGGGAGATTACGTTCTCCTCTCCATCAGCGACGATGGCCAAGGAATCGCAAGTTCGGTGCTTCCGCATATCTTTGAGCCCTTTTTTACCACGCGCTCTCGCGTCGGCGGGACCGGACTGGGTCTTGCTGCAGTGGACCGCCATGTGAGCGCGCTCGCAGGATGCCTTGACGTCACCTCGGCTGTTGGCCGAGGTACACGCTTCGATCTCTACTTACCGGCCTGCGCTGAGGAGCAGGTCAGAGCTGATAGCGCTTTCGGCCCATGCGATGGATCACTTGGCAACGGAGAAATCATTGCAGTCGTTGACCCCGATCCAGCAGCGTTGGAGATCTACAAGGATAAGATCGCCGCGCTGGGTTATAAGCCGGTCGGCTTCGCGACCTTCGAGAGTCTTTGCGACTGGATCGAGAGCGGGAAGGCAGCCGACCTCCTAATTTTCGATAAAGCGACTTTCCTCGGGCCAGGACAGCCCGAAGCCGTACGTACCACCCTGATGACGGTGCCCATCATCGTCGTTGGTGGAAGCGACCCCATGCCGATCACATCTGGTAATCAGACCTTCGTCCTTTGGCTAGCCAAACCGGTCTCGTCCAGGACGATGGAGCATGCAATTCGTAGGATGATAATGGCATGATGCCGCCGACGCGCTCAGGATACCGAGCTACCGAGGCAGTCGGAGGCGGAGCCGGCTGGGATCCAGCAAATACAAGAGCGTCGGACGATCTCTGCGCACCCGGCTCATGGCGAGTTCCCCTCGAAAACTGTCGTCGGCTTCCGCCCAAGGAAGGGCTCCCCGACCACGGCAAACCTGCCGCCGTGCTCGTGACCGTCAAGGACAAGTCGCCGCGCGATGGGGTCTGCGGGCCTCCATCCTTGACAAGTCACTGCGCGCTGGCGGCGACAGGCGACGGGTAATATAAGGTCGGGACGAGGAGATGGTCGCCAATCGGTCACGCAAGATGGTTGACGAAATGACTCGAGAGCAAAGCTTGACAATCATCGCCCCATTCACGCCAGACTTCTCCTGTGCGTTCATCATCGGCTACGGCTCCTCGCTGCCCCGACAAGGCTATCGCCGCCCGGCCGGGCAAGCGATATCCCAGGTTCCGACGTGTTCCTTTCATGCTTGATGGACCTAGGCCCCGGCAGGGCGGGAGCATGAGGCTGGGTTCTCGGTCGCGGATCTGTGAGGCAAGCACGGGGTAAGCGACGGCTCGACCCACCATTGGGAAGGCCGGCTTCGGCACGGAGGTGCGGCCTCGGCGTTGAGAGGCATCGGATCGGGTGTAGCAGGACTTTCGAACTAACTGCCGACAACACACTGGATAGGCTGTTCTCGTCGTTCGGTCCAGTTCACCAACGCCTATGTCGACATTTTACGGCGCTTCACTACTAACCGGGCACCGCACGATGGCAGCTCGTTCTCTCCGGCAAAAGATACTCCCTTTGTTAGCTTCCGTGTGTTGCTTGCCCTCACCTGCGGGATACGTAAGGCCATCCCTAAAAGCATCAAAGGCGGCAGCGACAGCGCGAGTCAAAAAGCGATGCTCCCGCCGTACGCGGACAAAACCGTTTTCGAAAACCACTATCCCGTCCTTGGCCAGGATCGCCAAGCGCTCAGCTGAATCGAGAAGACGGATCGGATCAGATCCGTAGGCGGCACAGATTGCCGGCAAATCGGCCTCAAAATCGCACATTAATCGCTCGATAATTGCGGCTCTCGCGCGGTCGTCGTCGGTGAGGCGATGGCCCTTCGATGTCGCCAGTCGGCCATCTGCGATGTGCTGGATGTAGGAATCCCGTGTAACTTCGTTTTGAACGTACCCTTGGCCGATGCGGCCGATAGCCGACGCGCCGAAACCGATCAGGGTTCTGCAGGTATCGGCAGAGTAGCCCAACGAGTTACGTCGCAAGCGACCTGTTTCCTGTGCCAGCGCGAGCTCGTCGTGCGGCAAGGCGAAATGGTCGAGCCCGATCTCTCGGTAGCCGGCGGCAACCAGCGTCACGGCGACAGCCGCATGCTGTTCAGCGCGGGCAGCGCTGTGGGGAAGAAATTCCGCCTCGATGAGGCGCTGGTTCTTTATTTGGGATGGGATATGCGAGTAGCCGAACAAGGCAAGCCGGTCGGGGCGCATGGCGACCGCCGCCCTCGCCGTCTCGACGCACGACTCCACCGTTTGACGCGGCAGGCGTCCCATGGTGATAACAACCACCTTGCCGCTGAGCTCGCCTGTGTCTTTGCGTTATGCCAGTCCGTTCCGCTTAGATGTCTTGGCTGTTCCCGCCGAGACCTCACGCGCACCGTTTTATTCCCACCATCCCTCCCCGTCAGCTCCGCCTGGGAAATTCTGCCAGCTTGCCGGATCCGACGAGATAATGCAGCGCTGGGACGGACTTTGCTCGCCAGCTAGCGACCGTGGTGATCTCTGCCAAAAGGACGAGGCCATGAACGCGATCGGCGCTAACGGTGGGCGTTTGTATAAGCCTTGGGGTGGGAACTGGGCCTTCTATGCTGGCGCCACATACAAGCTCAACGAGACAACTTCGTTCTACCTTCGGCTCTCCCGGTGACCAGCTCTCAGTAGCGTCGCGGCAAACGTTGCCTATGGGCTTCTTTTCGATTTCACAGCTACGGCGACTCCAAACTCAGCAGTCGGCAAGATGGAAGCTTCCAACGGGAACTGCCCAATGCGAACAAGAAGAGCAGTGTCGGCAGTAATCCTGCGCCTCGAACGCTCATCCTAACGCCGTGAAGCGTTGAGCTCCGAGGTTGAGCAGACCAAGCCCGCAACACGCTCCAAGAGAACGGCGCATAGAAGCCATACGAGATTGTAGCCTAGCCTCGGGGCCGGACGTTGTTTCATATCAGACCGGTGGGGATGAAGCCTGCCATCCAGCACCCGGTCAGTTTCAGGTCAAACTTGAACTCCCAGTCGGGTCAGAACGCGATCAACTGGCAGTCCGACGCACTTAAAAATGACAAATGGATCGCCTGCTTTTGGGCCATCCATGGGGAATTCGGGCGCGAGAGAACAAGCTCACACAGCATAAGCGAAGCTCCAGGCGAATCTTGCGCTGGCCGAGGCAGAACCATGTTTAAAGCTGCCTGTTTTCCACCTCGAACCTGTCTGAGTCCGGCCGATCGTCATAGATCGGCCAAAGCATCGGCCAGATGGCTCCCCCAATTACGGTTTGTGCATAGTTGTCAGTGCGATAGGCCTGCCGAACATCAGCCATGATCATCATCGGCAGCATCGATTTGTGTCCAAGCTTGGCAGCGGTGGCAGTGCCGAGGCCCGCAAGTCCGCATGCCGACGATCGGCCAGAAGATCGGCCAAACAATCTGGTCAACTGAAAATTTATGTTTATAATCACGCATTTGGCGGAACCCAAGATCGGCCGATATGGAAGAGAGCGTACAGCGCATCGAACCGGCACGCCTACCCGATGTATCCGAAACTATCTCGGATGCGCTGGTAGAGCTGTCGGCGACGTCGGCTGTTTTGGGCAAAAGCCTGCACTCGCGTACCGCAGCCAACCTAGCCGATCTCGTGCGCATCATGAACACCTACTACAGCAACCTGATCGAAGGCCACGATACGCGCCCGCGCGACATCGAACGGGCGCTGGTCGGAAACTTCGATCGAGACGAGAACCGCCGCAATCTGCAGCTCGAGGCGGCCGCGCACGTTCGCCTGCAAGCCGAGATCGACCGCCTGGCTGCCGATGGGCAGTTGCCGGAACCGGCATCGGTAGGTTTTCTTCGATGGCTGCACGCGGAATTCTATCGCGATGCCGAAGCGCCCATGCTGACCATCAAGGGTGCCGGCCGTGAGTTCGTCATGGCGCCAGGTGAGTGGCGATCGAAGCCAGAGCATGACGTCGCCATCGGCCGGCATGAACCGCCTTCGAGCGATCGCGTCAACGATTTCATGCAATACTTTGCCATGCGTTATCGCTTCGATAAGCTGGGCAAGGCCGGACGCATCCTGACCATTCCTGCCGCGCATCACCGCTTCAACTACATTCACCCGTTTCCGGACGGCAACGGACGCGTCAGCCGATTGATGAGCCACGCCATGGCCCATCAGGCCGGGATCGCCGCGCACGGGCTGTGGTCGATCTCACGAGGCTTGGCACGTGGCGTGAAAAGCCGAATGGATTACAAGAGCATGATGGATCATGCCGATATGCCCCGCCAGGGTGATCTCGACGGACGTGGCAACCTCTCCGAACGCGCGCTCGGCGATTTTACCTTATGGTTCCTGCAGGCGTGTATCGATCAGGTGAGCTTCATGACCGGACTGTTCGATCTCGACACGTTGGCCAAGCGGCTGTATCGCCATGTGGAGCGCAGTGGTCTGAAGCCCGAAGCCGGCCGCCTCGTGGAGGAAGCGCTCACGCGCGGTGAGTTTGACCGCGGCGGCATCCCGTATTAGCGGACTACCCGAACGTACGGCGCGTCGACTGTTCAATGACGTAATCGCGCTCGGACTATTGGCGTCGGAAACGCCAAAGGGCCCAGTGTCCCTACGCTTTCCGGCGGACGCTCTGGACGCGCTGTTTCCGAAGCTTTTTCCGGAAACCTAAAAGCATAGGGCGCTCACGATCTTAAGCCACTTCTCCTCGGAACCGGAAAGATTGTCGCCGGATCGCCCGAAGCCGCAGACCACCTCGTCGACAGCATGAGGATGTCGTGTTTGCGCAGCACCGCCTGAACCTTTGGAAAATAATCCTCCTGTGGCACCAGCATGCCGCCGGCGCCCATGATCGGCTCGGCGAGCGGATCAGGGCGTCGAGTTCCTGGGCCAGGCGCGTTGTCCGCCGGCCGGCAGACCATCCAGATAGTGAAATGGCCGCGCCGCGAATATGACGGGAAGCGGCGGCAGGTTGAAGGACTTGTGCATGTGCGGCAGGCCACTCAGCGCCGCGCCCGTGAGCGCCAGCGAGTGGTCGTCGGCGGGCTCGATGGCGCTATCAGGTCGGGGACTCGACCTCTATGATCATCACCGATTTAATTCAAATTTGTCTGTATATATTGACGATTGCACTACCTTCACCTCGTAAACGGCAATGCGGGCGGATAGAGAGGGTCCTATGATATGACAAGCGATTTTTCCGCCGCCCGAGGGCATTTAGATCGAGCGTATGACTACCTTTGTGGGGATGACCCGATGAGTCAAAGGGGCCGCGAAGCCTTGGATCTGCTAATTGAGGCGGTTGCCGTCGAAGAGTTCAAGCAGCCACGCCAAAGCGCGGAGGTGCTAAGGTTTCCGATCGGGCGCCGCTGCTGAGGTCATCTCCACGGCTGCCATGTAGCCTCAGGTGGCAGGGACTCGCCGCCCCGTGAGGGCCGGGAGAACGCATTGGCAAAAGGAAAGCCCACTTGCCAGACCCGCGCCGGCCGGCGTGGTAAGAAGGCCGGCGGATTCCCAAGCGGAGACATTGACGCCGGACTATGACGTTCTTTGCATCGGCAATGCAGCGCCGGCAACACCGCCGCCGGCGTAGGCAGCTTCGGCGGGCGCGCCGCCTTCTTCGGCAGGTGTGGAACGACCTCTCGGCGAGATCTACGCCCACGACATCCACGCCCAGGGCGTCGCCTTCGACACCGAACCGCTAGTGGGACAACCACCGACGGCATGCTCGATGATCTTCGTCACGCCCGATGGCGAGCGCTTATCTCGGCGCCTGCTTCGAACTCGGCCCCGACGATGTCGAACGGGACAAGGCTTCGGGCACCAAGGTCACTTATTTCGAGGGCTATCTGGGGGACCCGCCGCGCGCCAAGCAAGCGATCCGGCAGACCGCGCGGCTGGCGCATGCCGCTGGGCGCGAAGTGTCGATGACGCTGTCGTATTCGTTTTGATTCGACCCCTACCGCGACGAGTTCGTCGAGCTGATCCGCTCCGGCACGGCAGCAGCAGGTCGTCTGGATCGCCGGGACTATCCGGGTGAGTACGTCGGGGTAGTGTGCTGAGAGTTCTGCAAATTCGCTGAGAGGGGGCGGTCATGGCAGGCTGGTGATTGTTCACGTCACCTGATTCCCGCGAAGGAACGCCACCATGACCAAGACTGAAGTTAAGACCGCCAGCGCTGCCGTCAAAGCAAGGGCATCGGGTTGGACGTGTCCGACGATCATGCCGGCCTGGTGGCAGCGATCGGCGAGGTGATCCCCGAAGCCGCCTGGCAACGCTGCTACGTGCACTTCCTCAGGAACGCGCTCGATCATCTGCCGAGGAAGCACGGCGACGACTGCCTGCAGGAATTGCGCTGGCTCTACGACCGGCGCGATCTCGCAGAGGCCAGGGCTGATCTTGCCGCATGGCTTGCCAAATGGTCGGCCCGCTATCCGGTCTGACAGGCTGGGCCGAGGATGCCATCGAACAAACCCTGACCTTCTTCAGGCTGCCGAGACAGCACCACAAGCATCTCAAATCCACCAACACGCTGGAGCGGCTCAACGAGGAAATCCGCCGGCGCACCTATGTCGTGCGCATCTTCCCCAATACCGAAAGCTGCCTGCGCCTGGTCAGGGCCTTGGCCGTCGAGACCAATGAAAACTGGATGGAGGCCAACCGATACATCAACATGGACGACCTGCGCGAGCACAAGAAGCTCGCTCTGCGCCAAGCCGCATGACCAGCATCATGGCCGCCCCATTTTGCAGAACTTGACGCACACAACCCGCTTTGCTCTCTCTACAAAGGCATCGGAGTTGCCGAGCCGCCACCGCCTTACATGCCACTGAAAGCGCCAGCCCGATGCTGACTCGCGCCATGTGAATTGAGAAGGGAGATCGAGCCGGCTGCGAGTGAGCCCAGGCTGAGATCTAAGCTCATCCACGTGCATGATCAGCTTACGACGGGTAGTCACGGCGTGGATGTGCCCGCGGTTAGGGGGCGTATCCAAGTAAACCCGCTGGGTAGATTGCAGTTCGGAATCCGAGGCACGCTCGCTGCCCGTAGCGATTTGAGGACAGCATTGTACACGATCCAACGCAATGACCGGCCGTCCGATCTCTCGTCCAATTTAAATTGAAACGTCTGTCTTGCCGCTGCAGGTCGGCCCGTAAATCAAATGGATTAGCATGTGTTTACCGCTTAGAAGCCCTTGTTTTTCGAACTGCCGACAACACACTGGATAGGCTGTTCTCGTCGTTCGGTCGAGTTCACCTCGCCTATGTCGGCATTTTACGGCGCTTCACTACTAATCGGGCACCGCACGATGGCAGCTCGTTCTCTCCGGCAAAAGATACTCCCTGTGTTAGCTTCCGTGTTGTGTGCTTGCCCTCACCTGCGGGATACGTAAGGCCATCCCTAAAAGCATCGAATGCGGCAGCGACAGCGCGAATCCCAAAGCGATGCTCCCGCCGTACGCGGACAAAACCGTTTTCGAAGTCCACTATTCCGTCCTTGGCCAGCATCGCCAAACGCTCATCTGAACCGCGAAGACGGATCGGATCAGATCCGTGGGCGACACAGATTGCCGGCACGTCAGCCTCGAAATCGCACATTAATCGCTCGATGATTGCGGCTCGCACGCGGTCGTCGTCTGTGAGGCGATGGCCCTTCGATGTCGCCAGTCGGCCAGCTGCGATGTGCCGGATGTAGAAATCCCGTGTAACTTCGTTTTGAACGTACCCCTGGCCGATGCGGCCGATAGCCGACGCGCCGAAACCGATCAGGGTTCTGCAGGTATCGGCAGAGTAGCCCAACGAGTTACGTCGCAAGCGACCTGTTTCCTGTGCCAGCGCGAGCTCGTCGTGCGGCAAGGCGAAATGGTCGAGCCCGATCTCTCGGTAGCCGGCGGCAACCAGCGTCACGGCGACAGCCGCATGCTGTTCAGCGCGGGCAGCGCTGTGGGGAAGAAATTCCGCCTCGATGAGGCGCTGGTTCTTTATTTGGGATGGGATATGCGAGTAGCCGAACAAGGCAAGCCGGTCGGGGCGCATGGCGACCGCTGCCCTCGCCGTCTCGACGCACGACTCCACCGTTTGACGCGGCAGGCCGTAGATGAGGTCGAAGTTGATCCGGTTTACTCCATGCCGGCGCAGCATTTCCACGGCAGCCGACGTCTGGGCCTCGCTCTGGATTCGGTTGATCGCTTTTTGAACAATGGGATCGAAGCTCTGTACGCCCAGGCTCGCGCGGTTCACGCCGGCCGCTCCCAAGCCTTCCGCCATCTCGGGCGTGAGCGTGCGTGGATCGATCTCGATGGCGACCGTAGCTGTTTTCGAGATGGCGAAGCGGCATCGCAGGAACTCCATCAGAGTGAGGAGCTCGGCTGGTCCGATGAGAGACGGCGTTCCGCCGCCGAAATGTATGTCGCTCACGGGCAGCGTCTTCGGCACTAGCTCCGAAACCAGACGGATCTCGTCACGCAGCGCCGCCAGATAGTTGAGGATGGGCGCATCATGGCGGGTGATGGTGGTTGGGAAGCCGCAATACCAGCAGGCTGATCGGCAGAACGGAACGTGCAGATAGAGTGACACCGGATCATCAGCCGGCAGGTTCCTGAGCCATTCCTCATAAGCGTCGGCGCCGACCGCCCCCGAGAACTCCGACACAGCCGGATAGATAGTGTACCAAGGCAGCCGGGCCTCTCGAAATTTCGTGGTCTGCAACGGTCACGGTCCCATGCTGATAACATCCAACCTTACCGTTGCGCTCGCCTGCGTCTTTGCGCTATGTCAGTCCGTCCCGTTTTGGGCTTGAAATTTTTTTGAGCAATGGGCGCCGTTCAGTCTTGGCTGGACAGCGATGGTCTGAGCGCACTCGGTCAGCGACTGACGATGGTGTTCCCGCCGAAATCCTCACGCGCACCGTTTTGTTCCACCGTCCCTTCCCTTCATCTGCGCGTGGGAGATTCTTCTGAGCGCAGATGCCGCCTCCGATGAGACAATACGGTGTTGGATCCAGACTTTGCACGCCAGCTAGCGCCGCCCATAATGATCTCTGCCGTCTCGATGAGCTCGTTGTGTGAATTGCTGGCAAGAAGCATTAGCTGTGGCGCGCCGCTTTCAGCACGAAAACCTGCTCGACGCGACCGTCAGGTCCGCCGCAATGCCAAGGCTGGCGCCTACCGACTCAGTGGTGCAAGGCTGCGGCGTGTGGTTATCGACCACCAGCTCGCCCAAGTGACGGCGTCGTACCGAGCGGTGGCCGCCGCATGATGCCTCAACGGCGGGGCTCACAGGAAACATGCCGTCGCCATTAAGCCAAACTGTCGCGAAGCGAACAGACGAACCGTAGCCGAAACGTTTGCCGTTCGTGCTTGGGTGGATCCGCAAGGCAAAAAGAACGGAAGCGCGAACCAAGGTCCGCCCGCACATTTGAGCTTCAAGCCGCAGCTGGGTCGTCAGGGTGGCACGTCATTTGCAGTAGTACCCTTTGTGAGGCCCGCCGCGGAGGCGAAAAGGTGATTGTACAAAAATGTTGTATGACCGTCTGGGAGTGATAACTACGTAATATATGTGACAACAAGTCTCAATCACATTCTAAATTCCCCTGAGCATTACCACGACAGGTGCATCAACACTCCTAGAATTCCGCCTGATGCGCCATCAATCGTTTGCTTAGCAAAAATCATTTATCGGTCTCGATTCCTTTTACTATTTAGACGGAGATCAACAATGAACATTAGGAGCCTCCTCCTCGGCTCAACTGCGGCACTGATTGCCGTTTCCGACGCTCGCGCCGTGACCGCCGTTGCCGAGCCTGACCCGACTGAGTACGTTAAAATCTGCGACGTCTACGGCTCGGGCTACGTCTACATTTCAGGCACTGAGACCTGCCTGCGCATCGGCGGCTATGTCCGTTACGACGTCGGCTTGGGCCATGTCGGATTGTTTGACCACGCAAGAACCTCGGATGTGAAGACTGGTGAGGATCAGGGCACATGGCAAAACAACACGCGCTTCGCATTGAAAACTTGGACCGGCCAGGAGACCGAGCTCGGCACGTTGAAGACCTATACCGAAACCCGCATGAACTTCGGTAACCGCGACGCTTCGGTTTCGGACAGTTCTCGGTCCTATGCCTTCAACGGAGACAGCACCTTGACTTTCGCCTGGATTCAGCTGGGTAGCCTCCGAGTTGGTAAGGACTGGTCGGCCTTCGACATGTTTATTGGCGGCGCGGGTGACGTACTCAACCAGACGCCGGTTCCATACGGCGCTTTCGATACCAATGTGGTTCAGTACCACTTCGACGCCGGGAACGGCTTTTCGGCCGTGGTTTCGCTCGAAGAAGGCTCGGGCGTGGTCGGCACAATCGACAGCTACGCTCCGCACCTAGTCGGCGGCTTGAAATACACACATGGCTGGGGCGCGACCACCGGCGTTGCCGCTTATGATAGCAACTACGAATCGGTGGCCGCCAAGGTCCGTGTCGACATCAATGTCACCAACGAACTGTTGCTGTTCGGAATGTTCGGCTACGGTTCCAATGGCAAGCTCAACGACGACTCCACGAACGCGATCGACGCTCATGGTCGCGGCTTCTATAAGAGTTGGGGCGGGAACTGGGCTTTCTGGGCTGGCGCCGCTTACGAGCTCAACGAGACAACTTCGTTCAACCTTCAGCTCTCCGGTGATCAGCTCAACAACCATGGTGTCGCTGCAAACGTCGCCTATGCGTTTCTTCCAGATTTCACAGTTACGGCGGAACTCGACTATGGCCGCTACGGCAACTTCGCCGTCGGCAAGGTGGACGCTTCCAACGTGACCTGGACCAACGCCAACAAGAAGAGCAGTGTCAGCGGAATCCTGCGTTTCGAACGCTCATTCTAATGGGATGAAAGGGTTGAGCTCCGAGATCCGGTTGAGCGGACCAATCCCGCAACACTCCAAGAGAACGTCGCATGAAGCTATACGAGATTGGAGCCTCGATCTCGGGGCCGGACGATGTTTCATATCAGATCTGGTCCGGATGATCGCGCAGGCGATATTCATCGCTCGATTATGTGTTTTGATCTGCAGCTCTTTCATTTCCTCATCCCTTCCGCCCGCTTGACGGACCCTGCCATCCAGCAGTACCCGGCCAGGTTTTCCAAACTCGAAGGCCCAGTCGGGTCAGGACGTGTTCAACTTGTTGAGCGATTGTGGGGTGCGGCCCGACGCACTTGAAATCGCAAATGGATCGCCTCCGTTCAGCCATCCCCGCGGAAATTCGGGCGCGAGAAAACAAGCTCCAGAGCATAAGCGAGGCTGATCGAGGAACAGACGATTCTCAGGCGACGCTCCATCCGATCTTGCGCCTGGCCGAGACGATCGCCCGACGATCACCGCCGCGGCCCGAATGCGCTTGACAAGATAGCGCTCGCCCGTTCAACCTGAAGCATTCACCAGGGGAGTCCCGGCAAGGGGCTGAGATACTGCTGGCTTTCGCGGCGCAGTGACCCGTTGAACCTGATCCAGTTCATACTGGCGTAGGGACGGTGCAAGCGCTTTGCGGGAGTTTATGCCCGAGGTCCTGTTTCGGCAGGTCGACAGAAGCGTCTTTTCATCCTTCCGGCACAGAACTGGGTCTCCAATGCAACGAGCAAAGGAGCCTCAAGATGAATGCCCTCACCCCCGCCGTCTCGACGGGATCGCTGCCCGCCTCCCGCAAGATTCACAAGCCCGGCACCATCCACCCGCACATCAAAGTGCCGATGCGCGAAATCTCCGTCCATCCGACGGCAGGCGAGCCGCCGGTGACCGCTTACGATCCGTCCGGCCCCTATACCGACCCGACTGTCGAAACCAGCA